>CALXAF010000034.1 GCA_944386185.1 uncultured Oscillospiraceae bacterium | reverse complement strand
CGGCGGCGCCGCTGACAACGGCTTTGGCTACATGTCCTTTGACGACGGGATGATCTCCATATACCCTATTACATACTCCCAGTCATCGGAGGATGGCACCGGGGTGACCTACTTTGCGAACGGCGCCTTAGCCACATCGGAGGAGTTCATGACCTCCATCGAGGTCCAGGCCGGTAAGCCCGCCGCCGCTTATTATGACGTAACCACTGAAAATATCAGGCTGCACTTTGATAAACAGTCTTGAGACACAAAAAACGTGCGCTGCAGAATTTACATTCTGCAGCGCATATTTTTTACGTTTCCGGTTGGACTTTTCCGGCTGACTTATAAGCGAGGGGATCTGATTTGCAATCAGATCCCCTCGCTGTCAATTCTATATATGCCGGGATATTTCACGTCTGAGTCGGACAATTATCCGTTTTTCAAGACGGCTTATGTACGACTGGGATATCCCCATCATATCCGCCACTTCCTTTTGTGTACGTTCCTTCTGCCCCTCCAATCCGAAACGCATTACTATTATTTCCTTCTCTCTCGCCGACAGCTTGTTCACCGCGTCACGCAGCAGCTGACGGTCCACATCGTCCTCGAGCGGACGGAGCACCATGTCCACATCTGTCCCCAGTATGTCCGACAGCAGCAGCTCGTTGCCGTCCCAATCGGTGTTAAGCGGCTCAGACAGGGATACTTCTGACTTTTGTGAGTTTGTCTTTCTCAAATACATGAGTATCTCGTTCTCTATACACCTGCTGGCATATGTGGCCAGTTTGATGTTCTTGTCGCAGTTGAACGTATTTATTGCCTTTATAAGCCCTATAGTCCCTATTGAAACCAGATCCTCCAGGTTAATGCCTGTGTTCTCAAAACGTCTGGCTATGTACACTACAAGCCGCAGATTGTGTTCGATGAGCTTTCTCTTTGCCTGCTCATCTCCACGCCCCAGGCACTCTATCGTCTCTCTCTCCTCCTCTTTCGTTAGGGGCGGAGGTAAAGTATCGCTGCCTCCCACATAGTAGATGTTCCCGTTCGGCAGCACCCTTGCGAGTATCCGCCTTATAAAAAGCATCAACTTGTTCCTGATATTTTTTAACACGTAATCTCCCCCTGTCAGCTGGCATCTGTCAGCGCCGCATATCCGTTTCCAGCCGAGATGTCTTCCCTGGATACAGCCACCATACCCCCTTTTATAATTTTGCCATCCCTCTCTATGGAGTCCGGTCTGAAAGCCAGAAGCATTCCCCCCTCCACCCCAAGCGCCCTATATGGCACAAGCGCGAATGGCGTTCTGTCGCCCACCGCAGCAAGCCTTCTAATGGCGAGCGCCGGATCCTTGGTATTTCTCAATATGTCTACGCAGTTTTTATCAAAAAGCCCACTTATGGCCTCTAGGGCGCATACTGTTACTCTCCGGCCCGTCACCGGGTCGACGAGCCCGTTGCCCGTGTCCACCAGTGCGTTTATCACTACGCTCCGGCCCCGGTATTTTATAGTGAGCCGAGATATCTCCCCAGATACCCGGTGCCTGCCTATCTCCCGGAACACCATGGAAAACACCAGATAAAAGCATACGAAAGATACGACAAGCGGTACAAACCGGATATGACCCATCGTACCGCCAGTGACGTACATTATTCCTATCACAGCCCCCGCAAACGCGGCGGAAACAGCCATGAAGACAAAATACGACCTCAGATACCGTCTGCCAGCCCCAAACGCGGCCAGCACCATAAGTCCTCCTGTACCAAGTTTCACTACAATGCACAGAAGTATATCCCAGCCCGTCAACACCGCCGCGATGGAGTATATGCCGCCGAGAAACGCGCCCGCCGCTGCCCTGGTTCTCTTTACATTCGTACCTGTTATCCTGGCCGTTGCGATAAGGAGTATGTAATCAATAATAAAATTCTCCAGAAACAGTTCATCCGCGTATATCACCTTCATAGCTCCGCCTCCTGAGCATGACCATTATAACCAAGCTCTCGGGAAAAAGGAGTCACACGCTGTCGCCGTTAAAGTACGATGGAACGCAAAAAATTCCCTGGAACATGTTCCAGGGAATCATGATTTGATAAAGGTACCCAGCCTTTTTGGCAGAGGCCCCTTATCCGTCAATATTTATCAATCGTCCCAGGAGAAGCACTCCTGGAGTTCATAATCCATCTTGCCGTTTTCTATAGTGAGGACACCGTATGTGTGTTTTCCCTTTCCACAGGAACCAGGGTTTATCACCAGCATCCCGGCTTTTTCCTCAAAATAGGGTATATGTGTGTGGCCGAACAGTACCACATCTGCTCCGGCCGAGGCGGCTGTATTGATAAGTCCGTCCAGTCCGGCCTTTACATTATACGTGTGTCCGTGGGTGGCGAATATCTTCTTGCCGCCCTCTGTTATGATCACGCGCCGTATGCCAAACGGCATCAAGTCGCAGTTTCCGGGCACAGAATGGAGTGGAATGGACGGGAATTTGCGGTTAAGCTCCAAAGCGTCCGACTCCAGATCCCCCAGATGAAATATAACATCCGGTTTCTCCTCACTGACGGCACCAATCATCGGATCCACATTTCTGTGGGAATCTGAAAATATAAGGATCTTCATGAATTTATCACCTTTTCCCTATGTAAGGAATATACTATCTTGAGCATTGAATGACAGGAGGGGCAAAATGTCCACTGATTTTCAAAAAGCCGCCCAGGATTTCATGTCATCCAAGGACGGCCAGAAGCTAGCCGGTAAGAAAGGTGAGATCGAGCGGCTGGCCGCATCAAAGGACGGTGAGACTGTGCGTTCAATCCTTCAGCAGGGCGGTTTTGGCGAGGCTGTCAAAAAAGGCGACGCCGACGCCATAAGGAACGCAATAAACAACGTGGTCAGCACCGAGGCAGGCTCCAGGCTGCTCAGGGAGCTGCAGGAAATGATGGGCAATAAATGAAAGGTGGAAGCACATGGGCGAGTTTGAAGAAAAACTGAACAGCATACTCTCTTCACCCAAGGATATGGAAAAAATCCTGGGCCTCGCCCGTGAGCTCTCCGGTTCCATGGGCGAGTCTCAGGAACATAATGAACCCTCCGGCGGCAGCGCCCCCAGCGCAGGCCTTCCGGATATTGACCCAAAGCTTTTCAAGGTCATAACACGGCTTATGGGCGAGTATAAATCATCTTCCTCGCCGGGGAAGACGGCTATCCTGTCCTCCATAAAGCCATACATAAAAGAGGAACGCCGCACGGCCCTAGACAGGGCTGTAAAAATAGCCAGGATAACCCATGTGGCCAGAACGGCTTTTTCAGAGTTAGGGGGCGATCTTGACTTTGGCCTATAACAGATACTCAGGCCGCTCAGACGCCTATTTCCGCGCGGGACAGCACAGGCCGCCGGATCCATCACCCAGGGCGGAAGCTCAACCGCAGCCGGATCCGCCTCGTCCTAACCCCTCCGGTCACAGAAGCCAATCCAGGAGCAGCGGGACCTCACCCCTGTCTTTTCTCAATCCAGACTTTCTGAGTTCCCTCCTGCCGGCTGGCATCGACGCCGGTGACCTGCTGTTGGTTGTGATGCTTTTCCTTCTCTACATCGACACAAAGGACGAGGACTTTCTCATCATACTCATAGTGGTGGGTTACTCCATGCTAAAAGGCGGGGATTCTTAGCTTTTTTCATCCCCGTCTTTTTCAGATCCCGTCTTGTCCTGATCCTTATTCTCTTCATTTTCTGCAGGCGCATCGCCACTTACGCCGCTCTCCTGTCCTCTCTCCCGGTCTCTCTGGGAGACAGATTCATGTTTACGCTCCGTTCCCCGGATCAGAACAACGCCTATTGTTATGGCGACGCAGAAGGCAAACAGGAACACCAGGGCCCGCATCTCGCCGCTTGTTGTTATAAGCACAGCGGCAAGCCCCAGTACCGCGCTTATGGAGTAAAGTATGGCCACGGCCTGTTTTTGAGAGAGGCCCATATCCATAAGCCTGTGGTGGAAGTGCCCTCTGTCCGGAGACATCGGGTTCTGCCCCTTCAAAAGCCTTCTTATGATAGCGAATACTGTATCAAAGATTGGCAGGCCCAGCGCCAGGAGTGGAACCGCAAACGATATGATGGCATAGAACTTCAAAAGCCCCATCACCGATACGGTGGCAAGTACATATCCCAGGAACAGCGCGCCCGTGTCGCCCATAAATATTCTGGCGGGATTTAGATTATATGGCATAAAGCCCAGGCATGCCCCAAGAAGCGCCGCCAGGATTATAGCTATATTGAGCTGTCCCAGGACCAGTGATATTACCAGTACCGACATGGATGATATTGCCGACACTCCAACGGCCAAGCCATCCAGCCCATCTATAAGGTTAACGGAGTTTGTAATACCTACTATCCACACTATCGTAATCGGTATGGACCAGACTCCAAAGTTTATATACTCCATATAGCTCCAGAACGCGGGGTTTGAGATAAGCTCTATCCTTATGCCAAAAGCTACGGCCACACCTGCAGCGGCAACCTGGAATATGAATTTGAGCCAGGCCGGCAGCGGTATTATGTCATCCACCATACCCACAGTGACTATGATTATGGATCCCAGAAGCATTCCCTGGACCTGCCGCTCTATATCCGCGAACATGACCACGCTTATTATAAAGCCGAGGAATATGGCCAGACCTCCCAGGCGTGGTATAGGATGGTCATGCATTCTACGGCCGTCTTTGGGGACGTCGACAGCTCCGACACGCCTCGCGAAAGCCCTGGCCAGCGGCGTGGTCACAAATGATACCACAAGTGCTACGCCCAGCGCCAACGCCACCGTTAGTAATACATTGATATCTATATCCATAAAACTTTCCTTTGTCTGAGATTACCGCTGGACAAAGCCCACCTTTTTATATACCTTACGGAGCGTCTTCTCAGCGATATATGAGGCTCTTGAGTCCCCTTCTTTGTATACGCTCTCAAGGTATGCCTTGTCCTTGAGTATCCTCTCAGTCTCTTCCCTGATGGGGCGGAGCGTCTCAATTACAGCCTCGCCTACAGCGGGCTTGAAAACGCCGTATCCTTTACCATCGAACTCAGCCTCAATCTCATCAAAGCTCTTTCCGGTAACGGCTGAGTATATCTGCATAAGATTTGAAACACCAGGTTTTGTTTCCGGGTCGTATCTGACACACCGTTCTGTATCGGAATCCGTGACAGCCCTCTTGAACTTTCTCTGTATGTCCTCGGGTTTCTCCATGAGGAATACACAGCCCTCCGGAGCCGATTTGCTCATCTTGCTGGCTGGATCATGGAGGGACATGACCCTGGCCCCAGCTTTGGGAATATAGGGCTCTGGTATCTTAAACACGTCTCCATATATGCCGTTAAACCGCTGAGCAACATTCCTCGTGAGCTCAACGTGCTGCTTCTGATCGTTGCCTACCGGTACGAAATCCGGCTGATAGAGCAGTATGTCAGCCGCCATAAGCGCCGGATACGTAAACAGCCCGCCGTTAATATTATCCGTGTGTTTTGCCGATTTGTCTTTGAACTGTGTCATGCGGGAGAGCTCGCCAAACATCGTATAGCAGTTTAATACCCAGCCGAGTTCAGCGTGAGCCGGCACATGGGACTGGATAAACAGCGTATTACGTTCCGGATCCAGCCCACAGGCGATATACTGGGCCAGTTGTTCAAGCGTACGCCGCCTCAAATCAGCCGGATTCTGCCTCACTGTTATGGTGTGCATATCCGCCATAAAGTAATAACAGTCAAATTCCTCAGCTCTTGAGCTCCAGTTCTTTATAGCTCCCAGATAGTTTCCCAGATGCAGGTCTCCACTGGGCTGGATGCCCGAGAGCATCACTTTTTTCTTTGTCTCTTCCATCTTTGACTCCTCAACTAATAATATAGACTTTATTTATTAAGCCCATACTCCACAGCCAGCGCCTTGAACGCAGGCATGGATCTATTTATCATATCGTTGGACACGCAGTACGCTATCCTCACATACCCGGGGCATGCAAAGGACGCCCCGCCCACAAACAATATGTTGTGTTCTTTCGCCTTCGTTACAAATTTACCGTCATCCCCGTCCGGCGCCTTCACCCACAGGTAAAACGCGCCCGAAGGGTAGACACACTCAAAGCCGCAGTCAGTGAGGCCGTTATAGAGCGCCTTCCTGTTCCGGTCGTACGCGTCAACGTCTGTCTTTTCCTCCAGGCACTCGGCCACCAGCCTCTGCTGGAGGGACGGCGCATTCACAAATCCAAGGATCCTGTTTGCTATCACAGCGGCGTCGATAATGAGCTGAGAGTCATCCGCCTCATCCGGTATCGCCAGGTAACCGATACGCTCTCCCGGCAGTGACAGGGACTTTGACCAGGAATACCCAACTATTGTATTCCTGTAATACTTTGTGATATACGGCACTTGAGCCCCGTCATAGGCAAGCTCCCTGTATGGCTCGTCTGAGATGATGTATATGGATGTCCCCAGCTCCCTCTGCTTCTCCTCCAGCACATCCGCCAGCTCGCGGATCTTGTCCTCGGGATATATTACGCCTGTCGGGTTATTTGGGTTATTCAAAATGAGAGCCTTTGTCTTTGGTGTGATGGCCTCGGACAGTGCCTTGCCTGACGGCTGGAATCCATCTTCAGGCAAAGCGGGTACGGCCTTTAGAATGCCGTCAAAGTTCGCCACATAGTTACCATACTCCAGAAAATATGGGGAAAATACCAGCACCTCATCGCCCGGATCCAGAAGTGTCTTTAATATTACATTGAGTCCGCCCGCGGCGCCCACTGTCATTATTATATTGTTCTCTGAAAATGACGTGCCGAAACGGCGGTTAAGGGACTGGGCAACGGCCTTACGAACCTGTGGGTATCCGGCATTCGACATATAACCGTGGAGCTCCATCGGATCGGTCTCGCGGGCTATGTCTATTATCTCCTGCCGCACCTTTTCAGGGGCGGGTATGTTCGGATTCCCAAGGGAGAAATCGTATACGTTCTCCGCTCCGAACTTCTCTGCCATCTTCTTGCCTTCCTCAAACATGGCCCTGATGGCGCTGCCGTTTTTGGTCATTCCTATCATTTTTCGAGAAATCATCAATATGCCTCCCGTTGACTTGGTTTAATCACAATTATAGCCAGTGTACCACACATTACGTCTTTTTTAAATACTTTTTTGACAAAATGGTCCTTTATGGACTCCCATACCAAAAAGCGGGGCCTTCCGCCCCGCTTCTCATCCCTCCGCGCATCGTCAGCTCTGTCCGTTTTCCGCTCCCAGGCTCTTTGCCGCCTCCATCATAATAGCGCACTCCATACGCTTTCTGAAGAGCTTGCAGCCGTACTCATACGTACCTGTTATCTCACCTGTGGCGTGATACGCGTTTGCGGGGCAGCCTCCGGAACAGTAGAGCTTGGCCCAGCAGTCGTCACAGTCCCGACGGGCGTACACGTTGCAGAGCTTGAACTTGTCCCTGAGGTCTGTATTCTTTACTCCCTCCCACACATTGCCCATAAGGTACTTCTCATCACCCACAAACTGGTGGCACGGGTAGAGATCCCCCCAGGGCGTCACGGCCATGTACTCTGTGCCTGAACCGCAGCCCGATATCCTCTTATATATACAGGGACCGTGCTTTAAATCGATCATATAGTGGTAAAAAGTTATCGGATGTCCCTCCCGCTCACGCCGGAGCATATCCTTCGCAAGTATCTCGTACTGCTCAAAGAGCACCGGCAGATCCTCCTCCGTCAGCGCGCATGGATCGTCCGGTGAACAGACCACAGGCTCCATCGAGAGTTTCGTGAATCCAAGATCCGCCATGTGGAATATGTCCTTTGTAAAGTCCGTGTTATAGTGCGTATACGTCCCTCTTATGTAATATTCCCTGTCACCGCGGGCCCGGGCGAATTTCTGGAACTTCGGCACCACCTTGTCGTAGCTTCCGTTGCCAGCGTAGTCCTTTCTGAATCTGTCGTGGACCTCTCTCCGTCCGTCAAGGCTCATAACTACATTGTGCATCTCACGGTTTGAAAAGTCTATGACCTCGTCGTCTACCAGCACGCCGTTGGTGGTCAGGGTAAAACGAAAGTGCTTGTTCTTCTCTCTCTCAATGCTTCTGGCGTACTCAACGAGCCGCTTCACCGTATCCCAGTTCATAAGCGGTTCCCCGCCAAAGAAGTCCACCTCAAGGTTCACGTGGCTGCCAGAGTGCTCCACGAGAAAATCTATTGCCTGTTTTCCAACCTCATAGCTCATTATTGCCCGCTCACCCTGGTATTTCCCCTGGCTTGCGAAACAGTACTGGCAGTTTAAGTTGCATGTGTGCGCCACATGGAGGCACAGTGCCTTTATATCATTGGAGCGGCGCTTAAAGTCAAACGCCATCCCCTCGTATGTATCCTTTGTAAACAGCTTCCCCTGGGCCTTCAGCGCCTCTATATCGTCTATGCAGTCCAGCACATCCTTTTCAGTCACATCCGTCCTGTCAGGGTACTTATTCAATATCCTGGTGACTATCTCATCTTTCGGCGTATTCTCATACATACCGATAATGTCATAGGCCACCTCATCCACCACATGGACTGCCCCGGAGTACACGTCCAGGACAATATTATAACCGTTTAATTTATACTGATGTATCAAAAGGGACACCTCACAATGAATACGTTTTCGGGCAAAAAACACCGCCTGCGCCGGAGGCGCAAGCGGTTCGTCCACCCGGAGAGCTTACTTCTCCTCCCTGTTCTCGCAGAGCTGGTTTGCGACTCCGCAGGAGGTCTTGCAGGCTGACTGGCAGGATGTCTGGCACTCGCCGCAGCCGCCGTTGACGGCGCTCTTAGCCAAATCACGGGTCTCGATAGTCACTATACGCTTCATGGGTGTACCCCCTTTCGATTCTTCTCATTTCGCTCTACATTGTACAATAGTTTTAATTGAAGGTCAATAGCGCTGTTATTAAAAAAAGCTCAAACTCATACAAGGCACTCTACGCTCCCCGGCACATTTCCGTGAGTTGACCTGAGCCTGACTCCCGAATCTCCCAGTTCCAAAATACGCATCAACATCTCTCTATCCATCGTCTCTCCCGGCACCACCATCGGTATCCCAGGTGGATAGGCCCATATATACTCACCTATCACCCGCCCCGCGGATTCCTCCATCGGTACCGGCTCTGACCGTCGCCCGGCTGCCTCCTTAATTCTAAGCATTCTCTGGGGCAGTCGGTCGAAAAACAATGCCGATCCACCGCGCGGCGATTCCCTCGTTCCAATTTCCCTGTCCACCTCAAGAATGGCCGCCGCAAACCTCCGCAGCGTCTCCGCTGTGTCACCCATACCCGTCATGGCCACAACATAGCCGCGGGACGCCATCTCAAGCTCTATATTGAAGTCTTGTCTGAACCTATCCATAAGTCCAGGCCCGGTGGTGGCAGTTCCAGCGCAGGATATGACCAGCTTTGACGGATCGAGCCTGAAAAACTCCCGTCCGCTCTGCCATGGCCTCAGTATATCCAGCGACGTGAGTTCCTCGGTCAGCTTGTGAAATCCAGCTATATCCTCTCCCCAGCGTTTGGCCTGGCTGTCTCCCGCCTCCTCCATGAAGCGGACACATCCGTCTATTGATGCGGACAGGATATATGAAGGGCTGCTGGACTGGAAGGCAGCCGCGTTTTTCCTCAATTCATCACAGTCTACTGCGTCACCCCTTGAAAGAAGCAGCGCAGTTTGTGTCAGCGACGGCAGAGTCTTGTGCAGGCTGTCTACAGCCAAATCCGCTCCCAGTGATATGGCCCTCTCCGGAAACCGGCCAAAGCCCAGATGTGCCCCGTGGGCCTCGTCCACCAGCAGTATTGCGCCATGCTTGCCGCACACCCGGGCTATTGCTGCCACATCGCTTAGTACGCCCTCATATGTTGGGCTGGTTATTACCACAAGCTTCACGTTGGGATGTTCAATGAGGGCTCTCTCCACAGCCTCAGGTGACACGCTCCCGCATATCCCCCAGCGATCTGATATTTCAGGCAGGACGAAATGTATGTCATCTGCCCACAACTCACCGGCGTTGTACACTGACCTATGGCAGTTCCTGGCCATAAGCATCTCACCACCACGGCCCAGTACCGTATATACGGCCGTGAGTACGCAGCCGGTGCCGCCATTCACCATTGGTATAGCCGTATCGGCACCCCATAGATCTGCCGCCCGCTCACCAAGGCGCAGAAAGATCCCCTCCGGGTCATTCAAATCGTCAAATCCATGTATTTCTGTAATATCAAGCCCGCCGCCCAGGAACATCAACCAGTTAAAGGCCGGATTTCTCTTGTGTCCCGGCATATGCATCGGAATCGCCCCGGAAGAGGCATACTCCTTCAGCATCTCAACAAGACTTTTCTCCACGCCGAACCTCCTGTCAACCATCTGGTTCTTCCTCAATATACTTTAGCGGCAGAGATGTCTCTGCCGCTAAAGATTTCACTTATAGAGTTGTTAAGCCCCGAGTCCTCCGATCTTGGTCGCAAGGCGCATGGCCCAGCTGGTGGTCTCTGAATAATCTTCCATATGCTCGTTCATCCAAGTCTCGTGCTCGGCCTGCCTCATAGCCGCGTCGGCCATCAGGTTTGAGTAGAGGTCGCCCTGGCCGGAGTAATACACGTAGTAATATCCGTTGCCCTCCTCATAGAGTTCCTCCACGTCGCCCTCCTGGCGGGCATCAGAGAAGAACCAGTCTGAGACCACATCGGAAGGTGAATCAGCAGACGGCACTTCCAGCTTGCCCAGCTCGTCCAGCTCACCATAGATGCTCAGCTCCGCGTAAGCGTCGGCACATGCCTCAACAAAGCTGTCATATGTCTGGTCACCCGATGTGTAAGCCTCTTCAAGGTCATTGATTACTGTCTGCGCGGCGTCACGGGCCTCCTGAAGGGCATCCTGATACTCTTCGTCAGTCTCGTAGTCGTCCTCGCTCACGTCGTCAATGCTTGAAAGAGCGTAGTACCCGTTCACTGTATTGTAGTGGTTGTCGTCACGCCCCACAAAGTAGAGCACATAGTAACCGTTGGAAAGCCCTGTGTCCTCGTCGCCGGTGGAGATCGCCGTAATATCGCCGCTCTGCCTTGAAGAGTCAAGGAGCCAATCCTTATACGTATCAGAGAGGTTCGCTCCCGATATAGTGCTCAGTGTGGCGTCAGGATCCTCGTAGACCGTCGTGGAGTCGCCGGCGAGTTCCTTGGCGTACTCATTGAATGAGGCCTCGTCTGTTATGCTGGCGACAAACTCATCGGCGGTTGCCTTGGCCTCCGCCATTGCCGTCTCAAAATCAACAGTCTCGTCCTCTTCCGTAGTCTCGTCGTCCTCAACTATATTAGCCTGCACAAAGTAACTGCGGAAAGTTATCTCGTCATACTCGTCCTTGTGCTCCTGGTAGTGATCCTCTTTCTGCTGATCAGTGTACGTGTAGGAATCCTCCATATAATTGGAATATGAGTTTGCCAGGGTTGTCAGGGTGTAATTCTTCCTGTATATCTCCTCGTTCATACCCTTTCCAAAGTTGTAGACAAGATATGACGCCACATTTGGATAACCGTTTAAGGATGCGTACGCGTCAAGATTCAGCATCTCCGCCTCTATGGCGTCCAGATCGTCCTCCGTCATCTCGTACTCCGCGGCTTCCGCCTCGTCACAGAGCATTGTCACCTGGAGCATGTTCTCAATGGCCATATCGGTGAAGTACTCAGCCCAGGTCTGTCCCGTCTCGCTGTCGTATACCTGATCCCTCAGGGACATGTTCTGATCTGGTATGAACATCACATAGTACTGATCACCATAGGTGTTACGCATCAAATCCACATAACTCCAGTAGGCGTTGGCATAGAAGTAGTTAAAATCCGCTACAGTATACTCTGTCCCATTGATCGTCATAGCGGTTGTGCCGTTATAGAAAAGGTTTGAATTGAAAACCAGCACAAAAACTACGAGCACCACCAGTACGGCCAATACTATATATATTTTCCTGCGGAGCTTCTTCTTGGCCTGAAGTTCCTCCTGCTGCGCCTGGAGCCTGCTCTCTTTCGCAGAAAGTCCCTCCTGACGTGTCTTCTTATCCTGTGACGCGCTCATTTAAATCATTCCTTTACCTTTGCTTCGGCCAGAACTCGACCATTGCCGAAAAAACTGGCTACGGAAGCTTATTATAGCCGAAACAGGTGTATCTTGCAAGTAAATTTATTTTTAACGGCAGCTTAATATAAAAATCAGCTTTTTATGGTTTGTCCGTGTCAAAAGGCATAAAATAAGAGACGGCCCCGCAGATGCCGTGTAAACCCATTTATAACCTGCACAGTACATGCAGGTGGGTCGCTTCCTTTTGGCTTTACCGCTTCCAACTTCCAACGGCTTTAACCGCCGGGAGGCCTGCGAACCGCCGCAAGAGATTGGCGTCCCTTATAAGAGATGTGGGTTTAAACGGGTTTATCACGCACACCGCAGGGTCGTCTCAGCTCGTCTAAACTATCTTGATCCTATTCCTCGTCCGTGAAAAGCTCCCGCATGAACTGGTCGTAAGCGCGCTCCGCCTCATCATCATCCGGAACTACCAGGTAGTCGTCACCGTCTTCGCCTTTCTCGCTCTTCAGGATGACTATACCGTAGTCTTCGCTGTTCTCATCCACGTCTGTGGGCAGAAAAGCCATATAGAAGACGCCGTCCAGTTCTATCGTGTCAAGATGCTCCAGCTCATAGCTGTTACCGTCTTCATCACTTATGGAGATAAAGTCCTTTCCGAATTCTTCGTCCATGACCGGTCTCCTCTCCCTCTGTCTTTATCTATATTCTATCCTATCCTAAAATAGAAATCAAGTCAAAACATAGGAGCGGAAAAATAATCTTAACGGTCAGGAACCAAAATCCTCCAGCATCTTCAGTACATCCTCATATGAGGATGTCTCTATGCCTCTCTCCAACAGTTCCCTGTCCACGGCTCTGAGGCCCTTGACAGCTATATCTGTCACATATAACAGCTGTCCTCCCTGGTAGACTCCTATGAGTCCATTGTCGTCCGCCAGCATATACCCAGTCTGATCTGAATCTGTTTCAAGTTCTTCAGTCATGGAGTATGTTGGGATATATTCATTCTTTCCCGGTCCCGCAGCCGTCACGACTATCGACGCTATTCCCGCGGCAAGAGCTAAAACGCACATGGTCATTGAGATGTACAATCTTTTTTTCAAGACATATCCTCCTTCTTTTCCATATTGTTTCTAAATCGTCATTTCAATGTGATTATTCCCATATTTTTCTGATGTATACTTGCATAGAAACTGTAAACATCCTGTTACTTCGCACATGGGATTGACAAAGTGTGCTAAAATAGTGTAGTTTAGGAATATTGGTTATTGTGAAGCAGGACTGTTTTGTCCTTTCATCTGCAAGATAGCGAGGTGTTAAATTGAGCTCAATAGGAAAAAAGCGGGCTGTCAAGGCCGCTAAAGCCGGAGCCTCCGGCGCCGGTCATGTCATCCGGACGATCCTGAAGATAATCGGGATCATCCTGCTTATCCTGATAACCACCTGCGCCATGCTGGCCTGTATATTCGTCATATATATAAAGACCAACCTGGTGAATACCGATCTGGGAATCACGCTTGAGGATTACGCCCTCAGTGAGACCAGCGTCATAATGTATCAGGATTCAAACGGTGAATATCAGGAACTCTGTACCGTCAAGACGACCACCAACCGGTTCTGGGTCGACTATGAGGAGATTCCAAAGCATCTGGAATACGCGGTTGTCGCCATAGAGGATCAGCGGTTCTACCAGCACAATGGTGTTGACTGGTATCGGACCGTAGGCGCCTTTGTCAACATGTTCCTTGGCATGAAGGACACCTTCGGCGGTTCCACCATCACCCAGCAGCTTATAAAAAACGTCACCGGTTACGACGATGTGACGGTTCAGCGTAAGCTCACCGAGATCTTCCGTGCCCTGGAGCTGGAGCGGGATTACAGCAAAGAAGAGATAATAACCTGGTATTTGAATGTGGTCTTCTTTGGTAGCGGGAATTACGGCATCGGAGCCGCCGCCAGGTACTATTTTGATAAGGACGTATCTGAGCTCACCCTGGCCGAATCCGCCGCTATAGTAGGTATAACCAACAATCCATCCCTATATAGCCCCCGTGTATACCCTGAGAACAACAAAAAGCGTCAGGAACTTATCCTAGACCAGATGGCAGAGCAGGGTTACATCACTGAAGAAGAATGTGAGGCCGCCAAGGCGGAGGAGCTGAACTTCGCATTTAACAACACGACCGAGGACGACTCTGATATATATCCGTGGTTTGCCGAAGCGGTCATAGACGACGTGATAGAGTATCTGGCAGAGTCCCGGAACCTGTCCACTGACGCCGCCTCCACCCTGCTCAGCAGCGGAGGCTTCACCATCTACAGCACAATGGACAAGGATATTCAGGATAAGGTGGACCAGATATATGAGGACCTGTCCCAGATACCTGAGACGTGGGGCAGCGACCAGCAGCTCCAGTCCGGTATCGTTATAACGGATCCATACACCGGCAATATAGTTGCACTCTCCGGCGGCGTCGGTGAGAAGGACGGCAACCTCCTGAGGAGTCACGCCACAGATTCCCAAAGGCCGCCCGGATCCTCCTTCAAGCCTCTGGCCGTGTATGCCCCGGCCCTTGAGCTGGGGGTCATAAGCCCCACAACCGTCTACGAGGACGAGCCCGATATAAAACTAAGCGGAACTGACTGGTATCCAAATAACGACGACTATCAGTATATGGGACCATTAACTATCCGTGAGGCAATCGTGCACTCGAGGAACACCATAGCCGCCCAGGTGCTGGACGACACGGGCGTTGACGCCTCGTATAACTTCGTCGCCAATGAGCTGGGCCTTAATGTAGCCCCAGAGGATAGGGCATATTCTCCTCTCTCCATGGGTCAGCTCACCTATGGAATAACCGTCAGAGAGATGGCAGAGGCTTTCAGTATATTCCCGAATAACGGTGTGCTCACTGAGACAAGGACTTTCACCGCCATATATGACTCCGACGGAAACCTTGTGTATGAGAACCAGCCTGAGTCCAAGGCTGTGATCAGCGAAGCCGTCGCCTACTGGATGACTGACATGCTCAGAGACGCCGTACGCGGCGGTACAGGATCCGGCGCAAGCCTGGGTTCCATGATGCCCGTGGCCGGAAAGACCGGCTCCTCCTCCGGCTGGCAGGACCGTTGGTTTGTTGGCTACACCCCATATTACGTAGCCGCTGTCTGGACAGGTTACGAGACTCCGGAACGTATCCGCATCAGCTACAACCCAGCCTCCAACCTCTGGAAAAAGGTCATGAGCCTGGTGCATGAGGATCTTGAGTACAGGGACTTCTCGGTGCCTGAGGACACTTATATCAAACCCGTTGAGGGCGTCCAGGTTGTGGATTACTATATCCGCGGCATAACAGTCGATGCTGCTGGAGGTGTAACTGTCCTATATGAGGAAGAGGCCGGCTCAAGGGCTGTTGGACGCGAGGTCGAAGTCACCGCCAAAGAGCTTGAGGGTTACACTCTTGTTGGAGAAGCTACCGGTACCCTAACGCTCTCTGAAAACGCTGAGGACAACGTATATGAATTCACATACGTGTCCAACGAACCTGAAGATCCTGAAAATCCGGACGATCCAGAAAATCCAGATAACCCGGAAGATCCGAATAATCCGGATGACCCCAATAACCCGGAC
>CALXAF010000033.1 GCA_944386185.1 uncultured Oscillospiraceae bacterium | reverse complement strand
GCAAGGGACAAGGACCGGGGCTCCGGCTGCAGCGTGATAAAGCTGTTTATGGGGGACTACGGCCGGCGGGTGGAGATATACGGCGGCATCCTGGAAGACAGGTGCGCCCGCATACTTGGCGACTTTTTCAGGGGACTAAGGGATGGAAGCCAGAGTGGGAGCTGACCTGCCGTGGAAGAATTCTGTTGCGTACACTGACACGCCTTCCGGAATTAACAGATGATAGTAATTTACTCTATACTCCTTTATATAGTATTTGCAGAGGCGCGGCATTAGGCCATAAAAGCGGAGAAGGGGCAGACCTTTGGCCTGCCCCTTCTCCGCTTTTTGGTAGTTCTTAAACAAGGAAGTTATCGGGATTAGCATTACTCTATCGGTTCACCGCGGCTGTTGAAGAGCGGCAGCTTTTCAAGATAGATTATATCGTCCCTGCTGGCCGCCTCGCCCTCCGCCAGGACAGCCATACGGCCTGCCACGTTGCCGCCGGCCTGGTGAACCAGGTTCTCAACGGCGGACAGGGAGCCGCCGGTGGAGATGACGTCGTCGATTATGAGTATCCTCTTTCCCTTCATCTTTTTGGCATCGGCACCGTCCATATAGAGCTTCTGCTCGCCGGCGGTGGTGATGGAGTGATCCACGGCCTCAAACACACCGTCCATATAGAGCTTTGGAGCCTTGCGCACCAGGAAATACTCGTTCCGTCCGCTCTGGCGTGCCATCTCATATATGAGAGGTATGGCCTTGGCCTCCGGGGCCACCATGTAATCGAACTCAGGCACCAGCTTTAAGAGCTCTCTGGCGCAGGCGCATGTGAGCTCCACGTCGCCGAAGATAACAAAAGCGCCTATCATCATGTCGTTTCCGATAGAGCAGAGTGGCAGATGGCGGGTGAGCCCGGCCACGTGCAGTTCATAAGTCATGAAAGTCATCTCCAAATATTATTTAAAATGTAAATCCCCCGCGTCCCCACAAGGGCGCGGGGGAGAGTATGTGTGATGGACAGCTTTACAGAACAGCCAGAAGCACGAAATTCAGTATGAAGAGAGCGGTGGACACCCAGAGTATCGGGTGGATATCCTTGGCTTTGCCGCGGCAGATCTTCACCAGGCAGTAGGTGATGAAGCCCATTGCGATGCCGTAGGAGATTGAGTAGCAAAGAGCCATGAATATTCCGGCGAAGAAAGCTGGGATGGCCTCCTCCAGGCTGTTCCACTCAATATCCTTGAAGGCCGAGAGCATCATGATGCCGACCATGATGAGAGCCGGGGCTGTGGCAGCATAAGGGATGGCGCTTACAAACCTGGCCAGGAAGGCGCTGGCGATGAAGCAGGCGGCTACTACCACGCTTGTGAGCCCGGTACGGCCACCGGCCTCGATACCGGCGGAACTCTCAACGAAAGTGGTGGTGTTGGAGGTGCCGAAGATGGCGCCGATGGAGGTGGCGGTGGCATCAGCGAAGAGGGCCTTGTCCATCTTGGACTTGAAGCCGGCGCTGGTCTCCATTGTCCGCTCATCCTCGTCGCTGAAGATGCCGGACTTGCGGCCGGTACCGATGAAAGTGCCTATTGTATCGAAAGTATCTGATACGCTGAAGGAGAAGATGGTTATAAGCACCATCGGGAGCTTTGAGGCGTCAGTGAACAGGGACGGGAGGCCCTCGGAAGTGAAGATGGCGCCAAAAGTGCTTGGAAGCGCCCTGCAGGCTTCGCCGAAGCTGATGGTGGCGTCAGGGGATGTGACGGTGACACCCATGGGGATACCGATGATGGTTGTTGCGATAATGCTTATGAGGATTGCGCCCTTGACCTTGAGCACATTGAGAATTATCATCAGGGCCAGTCCGATCAGGAAGAGGTAGATAGTATTGTTGTTCATTGTGGCGATGGCCGGCACGTCACCGAGTGTGACAAACTTTACGTTCAGGATGCCGATGTACGCCACGAAGATTCCGATACCGCCGCCTATTGCCAGCTGCAGGCTGCGGGGTATGGACTTGATGATGTACTTGCGGAGCTTGGTAACGGTGATCAGGATGTTGATAACGCCGCAGATGAACACCATGGAGAGCGCCTGTTGCCAGGTGAAGCCAAGGCCCAGCACTACGGTGTAGGTGAAGAAGGCGTTCAGGCCCATGCCTGGAGCCTGGGCGTAAGGCACATTGGCCACAAGGCCCATCACCAGCGTGCCGATTACGGAGGCGATTATGGTGGCAAGGAACACGGCGCCCCACTCCATACCTGTGGCGGAGAGGATACCCGGGTTCACCACTATAATATACGCCATGGCGAAGAAGGTGGTGAGACCGGCCACGATCTCCTTGGAGACGGTGGTCTTATTCTCTTTCAGTTTAAACATTAGTACATATTCCCCCTTATTTTTTGACTTTGTTCCTCTGAAACCCTCTGTGCTAAAAACACACTATTACATTATAATTGAAATCCCGCTTTTTGCAAGCTCCGCCTGTAATATTTTGCGGAATTTCCCGTTTTTTTAACACAGAATGAAAAAAATAAAGGCCGGAGGTAAACTCCGGCCAGTTATTTTCCAATCACTTGGACAGGGCGTTAAACTTAGCGTCGATGCTGCTCTTCTTGTTAGCCGCGTTGTTCTTGTGGATAAGACCCTTAGCGGCCGCCTTGTCGACAGTCTTCACGGCAACTTTATAGGCGCTCTGGGCCTCTTCACGGTTGCCGGCCTCAACGGCTGCGTCAAACTTCTTCAGAACGGTCTTAAGATAGGTACGGTCAGCCTTGTTCCTGGCGTTGCGCACTTTGCCGATCTCCACCCGCTTCTCAGCTGATTTGATGTTGGGCATCTCTGGCCACCTCCTCCTATAAAGTCACGTTTCACGTGCGGATAGACATTTTATCATTATTTTAAAAAAATTGCAATAGGTTTTTGAACTTTTTATTTGAAACTTTCTTGCCTTGCCATTATATAAAGTTTTTTTCCCGGACAGGTAGTTTTTTGCGTCGATCTGGGGAGACTATTTTGATAGATGAAAGGGGGCATATTCAAAATTATGTTGGGAGTGCGTACTGACCTCGCCATGGAGGCCAGGGAATCCTGGGAACATGAGAACTTGGGGGAACTTAAAGGCGTGAGAGCTGAACAGAGCGACTCGGAAGGATTCAGTATAACCAGGGTTAAAGTTGAGACACAGGAGGCAGCGGAAAAGTTATGTAAACCCATGGGCACATACGTTACATTGGAACTGAGCAGGCTCCTGCGCCGTGAGGATGATGCTTTTGCCGATGGGGCCCAGGCACTGGCACAGGTGATACGTGAGCTTATGGAGCTCACTGGCACTGTGGGCGGCTCTGTCCTTGTCGCGGGCCTGGGTAACCCGGCGATCACACCGGATTCGGTTGGCCATGTGGCGGCAAGGAACACACTGGTGACCCGCCATCTTTTGGCATCCATGCCGGACAGTTTTCCCCAGTTCTCTTCTGTTGCACTGGTAGAGCCAGGTGTCCTTGGGACAACCGGTGTTGAGAGCGTCGATGTAATAAGGGCTGTTTCCCGGGAGATATCCCCCGATCTTATTATTGCTGTTGACGCTCTTGCCTCTGGCAGCATGGACAGGGTGTGCAGGACCGTCCAGGCGACGGACGTGGGAATTGTGCCGGGTTCTGGTGTGGGTAACGCAAGAAAGGCCCTTGACAGGGCGCTCATGGGCGTGCCTGTTATAGCTCTTGGCGTGCCGACTGTTGTTGACGCCGCTACCCTGGCTCTCGATATAGCCCGATCGGCCGGTGTTGAGCTGGAACAGGGACTCCTTGACCGGCAGCGCGGAATGATCGTCACGCCTAAGGATATTGACTCTAATGTGGCTGATATTGCCCGGCTGATCGGCTATGGCATTAATCTGGCACTGCATCAGGGGCTCACCGTTGAAGATGTGGATCTCTTTTTGAGCTGAAGAAGATGTTTCACGTGAAACACCCTGTGTTGAGAGACAGAAGGATGTTTCACGTGAAACAATAGAAAAGAGAAAAAACAGTTGAAAAGCAACAGAGGCTGCGATATAATATCCAGGCCGGAGCATATCCGGCTTTTTAATAAGAAAAAGCAAAGGAGGGGCTATGGGAAAGATAATAGCCGTCGCCAACCAAAAGGGCGGCGTAGGCAAAACTACAACCTGTGTAAATCTGTGCTGTGCACTCCATAGAGCCGGAAAACGGGTGCTGCTATGTGATGCGGACCCACAGGGAAACGCCACCTCCGCCATGGGAGTGGACAAAAACAAGCCTAAAAACGGCACGTATAACGTGCTGGTGGACGGCGTAGCCGCTGAGGAAGCGATAATCAAGACCAAATATGGCGACCTTCTCCCATCAAATAAATCTCTGTCAGGCGCAGTTATAGAGCTTGTGGATATGGAAAGGCGCGAGTACATAATGAAGACGGCGCTTGAAGGGATAAGAGACAGATATGATTATATTTTAGTCGACTGCCCGCCATCCCTGGAACTGTTGACCCTGAACGGCCTGGTGGCGGCAGACACTGTCCTGATACCTGTCCAGTGCGAGTATTTTGCCCTGGAGGGCTTGAGTGACCTTATGAACACTATACGCCTTATAAAGCGCAGGCTGAACCCGGAGCTTGATATAGAGGGCGTTGTCCTGACAATGTATGATGGACGAACCAACCTGTCGCCTCAAGTGGCCGCGGAGGTAAAAAAATATTTTAAGGATAAAGTCCTGACCACCGTCATTCCGCGAAACGTGCGCCTGTCCGAGGCACCCAGCCACGGAAAGCCTGTGATGGCCTACGACGCCTCATCAAAAGGTGCGCTGGCATATACGCAGCTGGGCCAGGAGATCATAAAGAGGAACGGCAAAAAGAAAGGCAAGGTGAAGAACTGATGGCCAGAGGACTTGGAGCCGGGTTGGGTGCGCTCTTCGGTGAGGAGACAATGGACGAGTCCCAGGGCGGGACATATCTTCCAATAGCCAGGATAGAACCCAGGGCCGGGCAGCCCAGGCAGGAATTTGACCAGGAGAGCCTCGAGGAATTGGCTGAATCCATACGACAGCACGGGCTGATACAGCCCATAACAGTACGGCGGCTGGAGGGCGGATATTATCAGATAATCGCCGGGGAACGCCGGTGGAGAGCCGCCAGGCTCGCGGGCCTTCAGGAAGTACCCGCAAGGGTGATTGAAGCAGATGACCAGGAGACCGCGGAGCTGGCGCTTATAGAGAACCTGCAGCGGGAGGACCTGAATCCTGTGGAAGAGGCACAGGGCTACAGGGCGCTGATGGACAGCTACGGCATGACACAGGAGAAAGTGGCACAGCGTGTCGGGAAGTCAAGGCCGGTAATAGCAAACGCTCTCAGGCTTTTGAACCTGCCGGAGGAGGTGCTGGAGATGGTCAGCTCCGGTTCCCTCACACTGAGCCATGCAAGAGCAATACTTGAGCTTGCAGACAAGCAGGATCAGACGCAGGCGGCAAAGGAGACCGTGGAGAGAGGACTCTCCGTACGGGAGACGACGGCGCTGGTCAAGCGGCTTGGCTCAAAGAAGGACATAAAGGAGAAAAAGAATCCCAGGCTCGGGGCGGACGGAGTGGACTATGTGGCTCAGGTGGAGCACGAACTCACTGATATAATGGGCAGGAAGGTCAGAATATCCGCCGGACAGAAGCGAGGGAAATTCGAAATAGAGTACTATGACCGGGAGGACTTTGAGAGGCTATACCAGGTCCTGCGCCGGACAGGGAGCGAGGTAAGTTCTGATGAAGTTTGAAAGGCGCGGAGACATCACGCCTGAGGAAAAGCAGCAGATGGAGGAGCTGGAAAAAGAGGAGGAGCAGAGGGAGGAAGAAGAGGCCAAGAACGACAAGACAATGAAGAAGAGGCAACGGTCGGTACTAATATATATGGCCCTGCTCTTTGTAGTCGCGTTGGGACTGGTGGTGCTCTCATACTTTGTACAGCAGCGCCACACTGAGAATCAGATAAATGACCTTACCGAGCAGCACAGTCAATTTTCCATCCAGGCTTTGGAGAATATTGAGGAGCTGCAAAACACGAACCAGGAGCTGCAGCAGCAGATAGATGAAAAAGACGAGCAGCTGGAAGACCTTCAGGAGGAACTGGACACGTCGGAAGAGAAATACGAACAGCAGATAGAACAGCTTGAGGATGACTTAGAGCAGCTCACCCAGAAATATACCGCACTGGAGGCATTGAACCGCGCGGCTGTGGCTCTCGAAAACGGGGACAGGGAGACAGCCTCGGCACAGATAGCCATTATCGAGCCGATTAAAGAGGCGCTGCCGGAGGACATGCTGGAGGTATACGAACGGCTGCAAAACAGGCTTGGATGAGAAAAACGCTGATAGGGGATAAGACAAATGATAGATATAAAGCTGATACGGGAAAACCCTGAACTGGTTCGGGAGAACATAAAAAAGAAATTCCAGGACAAGAAGCTGCCGCTGGTGGACGAGGCCATACGTCTTGACCAGGAGAACAGGCAGGCCATAAACGAGGCAAACGAGCTGCGCGCCTCTAGAAACGCCCTATCCAAGAAAATCGGTATGCTGATGGGACAGGCAAAGCGGGATCCGGAGAAGGCACAGGAGGCGGAGGCTGTTAAGGCACAGGTAAAAGCCCAGGCGGACAGGCTGGCCGAACTCGAAAACCAGGAGGAGACGCTGAAAGCCAGGCTTCGGGAAGTGATGCTCCAGATACCGCAGATCATAGACCCATCTGTTCCCATCGGCCCTGACGACAGCTGCAACGTGGAGGTGGAGAGGTTTGGAGAGCCCCTGGTGCCGGACTTTGAGATACCGTACCACACTGACATAATGGAGTCCTTTGGAGGAATAGACCTTGACGGGGCCAGACGGGTAGCAGGAAACGGGTTTTACTATCTGATGGGCGACATAGCCCGCCTCCATGAGGCGGTACTGGCCTATGCCAGGGACTTCATGATAGACAAGGGGTTCACCTACGTTATCCCCCCATTCATGATACACGGCAACGTGGTGGAGGGGGTCATGAGCTTCCCGGAGATGGACGCCATGATGTACAAGATAGAGGGGGAGGATCTCTACCTTATCGGTACGTCTGAGCACTCGATGATAGGCAGATATATTGACCAGATAATCCCGGAGAGTTCCATGCCGCACCTGCTCACCAGCTATTCACCCTGCTTCCGTAAGGAGAAGGGTGCCCACGGCCTTGAGGAGCGGGGTGTATACAGGATACACCAGTTTGAAAAGCAGGAGATGATAGTGGTCTGCCGGCCAGAGGAGAGCATGGACTGGTATGAGAAGCTTTGGCGCAACTCAGTTGAACTCTTCCGCTCACTGGACATACCCGTGCGGCAGCTGGAGTGCTGCTCTGGGGATCTGGCCGACCTGAAGGTAAAGAGCTGTGATATAGAGGCCTGGAGCCCGCGCCAGAAGAAATACTTCGAGGTGTGTTCCTGCTCCAACCTGGGAGACGCCCAGGCACGCAGGCTCCACATAAGGATAAAGGACGCCCAGGGCAAGATATACCTGGCTCACACACTGAACAACACCTGTGTGGCCCCGCCCAGGATGCTGATAGCTTTTCTTGAAAACAACCTGCAGGCCGACGGAAGCGTAAAAATACCTGAGGCGCTCCGTCCATACATGGGCGGCAGGGATCACCTGGAAAAAACGAGAAAACTTTGAGTTGAGGACGGCACATGAAGAAAAAAGGATTCATAGGAGAATTCAAAGAGTTTATAAGCCGCGGTAATGTGCTGGACTTGGCGGTAGGCGTCATAATTGGCGGCGCATTCAAAGGCATAACGGACTCGCTGGTGAATGACATATTAAACCCGCTGCTTGGACTATTCACAGGCGGGAACCAGGCCCTGGCAGCCCTGAGCATAACTCTGCCTGGCGGCGTGGAGTTGATGGTAGGCAATTTTATAAACGCGGTACTCAACTTCCTCATAATGTCCTTCGTCATATTCCTGATAGTCAAGGGATTCAACAGCCTCAGAAGGAAGAAAGAGGACGAGGCCCAGGTGCCGGAGACGCCCGCGCTCAGCACTCAGGAGAAGCTCCTGACTGAAATAAGAGATCTGCTGAAGGAAAAAGAGGATGTTTAAGGAAACTCTTGAAAAGGGTGCTGCCGGACTTGGCATAAGTCTGACAGAACGGGCGTTGGAAAAGATGAGCTCTTACTGCCAGGCGCTCCTTGAGAAAAACAGGGAGCTGAATCTCACCGCGATAAGAGATGAGGATGAGGCGGCGCTTCTGCATTTTGTTGACAGCCTGGCGATACTCGGCGCATATGATATAGCAGGAAAAAGCGTTATAGATGTGGGTACTGGCGGAGGCTTCCCCGGGATCCCGGCGGCGGTGGCCGTGCCGGAGGCACAGGTCACCGTGCTGGACAGCACGGTGAAAAAGATCAACTTCATAAGGGATGCCTGCGGGGCTCTAGATATAAATGTAAGGACCATTGCCGGCAGAGCCGAAGAGTTGGCGTTGGAGCCGCGGCACAGGGAGCGGTACGACGCCGCGGTATCC
>CALXAF010000032.1 GCA_944386185.1 uncultured Oscillospiraceae bacterium | reverse complement strand
TTCAATCGTACCGGAGACATTTGGAGAGGTACTGGCTGAAATAGAGCTGCCCAGCTTGTCCAGCGGAGTGACGGTAGTGGTGTCAGTATCGACATCTGCAGTTGCAACGCCGTTGGGGAGTGTCACGATGTAAGTGCCATTGGCTGCATCGCCGTCACCCACGTAAATCATGGCCACGCGCTTGCTGTCTTCACTACCAGGGGCAGTCCCGATACGGCTGACAACGGTCATTTCATCGCCGTTATTGATGGCCTGATTGCCGTCATCGTCGGTCTCCCACTCGGGCCAGACGAGGGAAACTTCGCTGCCACCATTCTTGTTGACAGACAGCCCATCCCTTAGTTGCTCCTCCGTGACACTCTCCGGGAAGGCCAGCACAATATATCCGCTCTGCTCACCGATGACGCCGGTGACGGTAACCGTCGTCATCGCCGCGCTGGCGGGGGTGGGGGCAGCGCTCATAGCGGCCACACCGTTCGCGCTCACTGCGCTGTAAGGCACGATGCCCTCCCAACTCCAGGCGGGCAACTCGCCGGCCAGCTTGTAGTCGTAGCCCCAGTTGACGCCCTCGGCGCTGTTATCAACCACATCGGGCAGGAGCACCCACACGCGGCCCTCGCTGCCCAGCAGGGAGGCGGTGGCGGCAACGCCCAGGTAGATGTCGAGGTTCTCAAAGGCGCTGTTGAAGATCCCCGTGATATCCCCGCTATAGTTCTCAAGGACAGTCTGCGCGCCCGCGGCGGCGTTCAGCTCCGCCCCCAGCAGGTTCCAGCCGCCGATGACCGGCCAGCTGTCCGGGAACTGGATCTCCACGTCGCTCTTGGCGTTGCCGGTGACCCGCAGCAGGGCCTGCGTAGCCTCACTGTTTACGCCGCCGAACACACCCAGGCTCAGGGCGTTGTCCATCTTGATAAAGTTCATGCTGACGGAGGGCAGGCCGGCCTTTATCCAGGTCTCGCCGCTGAAGCTGGCGCCGGTGTAGCCGTCGATGGTCTGGGCGCCCAGGTACACGCCGACTCCAACCTCCTCGATGACCTCCAGGTTCCCAATCGCCTTGATCTTGATGTCCTTACCCACCAGCTCGATCTGGCTGGGACCCAGGGTGGCGTCGGCGGTGCCGGTGAGGAGGTTTATGATCTCCGTCTCCACCGTGCCCCGCAGGAGGATGGGCGGGATGGCAAACCAGTCGCCGTTGATGGTCGTCGCCAGATTGTAGATCCCTGCTCCGCCGCCTTTGAGCTTGGCCAGGGGCGCGGGCGGTGTGATGGGGATGCCTACCGCAGAGCTTATGTTGAAATATATGTCGTCGGGCATCAGCTCGCCGTTATCCATGCGGGCAAAATTCAACTCCGCCTGTGCCTCAAAGAGGCTGAACACGTCCAGCTCCGCGTTGAAGTTGAAGGTATTGCTGCCGCTAAAGGTGTTGATGTCGCCTTTGACGCTGCCCAGCTCCAGGCCCGCAAGCTCGGTCCTCTGGATGTCGCCCGTGGCCTCCACGCCGAAAATTGTGAACTGGGTGCCGTTGTGGCCGTAGGCCAGGCGTTTCATCTCCAACGCGCTGTTTGTAAAGAAGTTGTTGAACTCCAGCTTGCCGCTGAACTCCAATCCGCCGTCCCGGCGGATTATGCCGCTCTCCAGCATCACCGTGGTGTTGGGGATGTCCACGTAGGGCACGGCAGAGTTGTTGGAGGGCGTCATGGTCATTTTGATGCCGTCAGGTGTAACTTTCAGTTTCAAGTTATTAACAACGTCATTAATGTCCTTGGCCTGATAGAACTTAAAGGTCGGCGCGTTGAGGGTGACGTATTCGCCCACGCTGATGGTGCCGTTCTTATATACATTCAGCGCCCATTTGCTTCCCTCATAGCCCGTCCACGCCGCCGTCACCGTGGGGCTCAGGGCCGCCACGCCGTTCAGAAAACTGTAGCACTCCGCGCCGTTGATGGTCGTCTCCTCAAAGGTGCCCCGGAGCACCGCCACGGCGTTGTCGGGCACCTGGCTATCGCCCAGGACGGGCTTCACCACCACATTATTGCCCTCGTACCAGATGGCCAGACGGTCGGCGTCGGCGGAGACGTTCACATCGTCCCTGTCGCTGGGAGGGCTCGGAGAGCTGGCGGCTGCCAGGTTACGGTAGCCGTACAGCAGGGAGGCCATGTCGCTGTCGTAAACAGTCACTCCATCCCCTGACCTGTATCCCAGCATGGTAGCCTCGGACACGGTGGTGACCACGCACTCTCCGGATGTATTCCCCGGAGAATAGGAGACGTAGCTGGGCAGGTTCAGGCTGCGGCCCCTTTTATCTCTCGTGTCGTAACTCGGGTCGTCGACGCCCAGGTTCTCATTCCTGTCCGGATAGCCCGCTATGCCCTCGGGATTTTCCTCGCTGTATTGACCCAGATCAGCCCATCCGGTGTTTGTGTGATAGAAATTCGAGGTGGCGATAAACGGGCTGGCCCAGGCGTAGCCGGAGGTGTAGATCTCCGTGATACCGCCATGGTCGCTGTCGTCAATATGGGTGCTGGTCATTCCCAGCCCCCGGCTGATGTTGGTGGCGGTGTGGATCCTGCCATAGTTATAATAGTTGTCGTTATAAGTATAGCTGCTGAGCATGACGGAGACGGGGGCCGCCTGGTTCTGATAGGTCTCGTGCCCCATATTGGGGAAGCCCTCGAAGGTGGTGCGCACCCTCGCCGTGGCGCCCCGTTGGTCGAGCTCGCCACCAACGTCGAACTCCACACTGTCGCTGTCATACTCGAACTCGCCCTTGATCAGCACGCCCCAGTTTTGCTTGCCATCGGAGCTATATTCAATATATTGCCCCGTGCTGCCGGTTGCCGCGCCGGAGTCCAGCCTCTCCAGCGTGATCTCGGCCTCGTAGGTTATCTCCACGTCCCCCGGGGTCTCATAGTGGTCGTTGCCGAAGTGGTATGTGAGCCATATGACGCCATCAGTCCACCTCTGCTCGAGCCTGGTGACGTTCATCTCCCGCTCTTCCTGGCCGGGGTACTGGATGGTAAAGCGCATCTCCTGCACGCCCTGGCCCCAGCCGACCACCTCGTCCTTGGTCCACAGCAGCATGCCGTGGCCGTAGTCGTTCTCTATCATGAACTGCACGTAGTCATTGGCAAGATACAGGAAATCATTGTCCCGCCAGGCATCTACGCCAACGGCCTCCATGTAGTACATCCCGCCTATATACGCCAGTGCCCCGGTGGGCAGCAGGGTGAGTACCATGCAGACGGCCAGCAGTATCACAAGCAGTCTCTTCTTCACTTTTCTAATTCCTCCTTTGTTTTGGTATTTCCTCTGTGCATTTTTTGACAGTGTTGGCGGCATCGCCGCAGGGTTCTTGTCCCGGATCATCCTCTTCACCGCTTTTTATCACTTGCTCCCTCTCTCTTACACGCAGGCTGTCGTTGCCGCAGACCCCCAGCAGCGTGCCGGGCACCTGGCGGTAATACATACAGGAGCCGCAGTCCCCCATTCCGTCTGGACGCAGACGTCCGTGGGGACATGCGTCCTCAATGGTGAGCAGGATCCGTTCCCCCGCCGGGGTGTAAACCGGCTGCTCCAGAAAATCCGAGTACTCCTCGATCCACTGACCCGATCGCTGGTCGTATATCAGCGGAATCTCCAGGATCGTACCTTCGATTTCATGGTACCTTGTCCTCTCCATATTCTCACCTTTCCCTCTTTGGACGCCGTCCGCGCGGGGCGCCGTCCCTTGCCCTTTCACCTCCACGATGTCTGTGATCTCTTCATTTATTCATTTGCCGGTGTTCCATCTGTTATCTCCATGTGTTTTCATGGATTTTTGCAAAATCAATGTACCACACAATGCTTTTTTTGCCATCACCCGTTCGGGGGGTAAAAATGGGTAATACCCGCGGGGACTCCCCGCGGGTATTACCCAGGATGATATCGTATTTTTCTAGCGCAGCATATACTTTTTCAGATCCTGCCGATGGCAGATGTGGAGCTTCTCCATGGCAACAGAGATATATCGCTTCACCGTGTTTACGGAGATGTGCATATGATCGGCGATCTCCTGGTTTGTCCAGCCCCGGGCGGCCAGCATGGAGGCCGCAAACTCCGTGGTGGTCAGGTCGTCGGCCACGTCGTGGCCGGTCACCGGATTATGTACTCTGCGCCATCCCGCAGAGAAACGGTAGGTGATGTCGATGATCCGCTTGAAGTCCTCCGGCCAGCCGGGTTTGAGCACGGCCTCCAGCATACCGCCCAGCAGGCCGTGGTGTTCCCCAAAGCCCTCGATAAGATCATCCGGCCTTGCGGTCTCCCAGGCGGAGAGCAGGTGTACCCTTGCCTTGTCCGGCTGTTTCAGGCTCATGTAATCCATGACCGCCACCAGGTGCAGGTAGATGGCAGGGATTGGATAGCCAGCCGCTCCCATAGCCAGGGTGGCCTCCACCATCCCGGCGCTGTGTCCGTACTCACCCTTAAGATATAGGTAGTGGGCCTGGATGTACAGGGCAAACGCCCTCAGCCCAGGCGGCAGCATCGGCAGGAAGTCTGCCACCGGCGGCAGCCCCTCCGGCAGCGGCAGGTGCAAAAGCACAGCCCCGGCTGCCGCTACAAACGCCGAGGCCACCCGGAACTGTGCTGACTTCTCCCCGGCGGCGGAGAGCGACGCGTTCAGCTCACCCAAAGCGAACCTGACCCGGGATATGTCCCCAAGTGAAAGATTCGCATAGGCGTAGATAAGGCAGGCGGACAGGCGGGCCCCCAGATCCGGGCTTGTAAGGTATGGCTCTACCGTTGATACCGCCGTTTCCGGTTTACCTGTAAAATAGCTGTACTCGGCCTTGGCAATATCGCGCCGGGGGCCTTCCTCCATGGCCTCCACCGTCTCCAGGCAGCGGCCAGGGGCAAATGCCGTATTCATCAGCGGCATCAGGTTGGTGTTGTCCAACGGCTCTGTGATTATGTCTGTCTCCCTTTCCCTCTTTCGGGCGGATCTGGGATCCCTTGGTTTTTCCGCATTGGCAGGGATCGCCCAGGATTTTCCGAACTTCGCCGCACCCGGGATACGCCCGGCTGTGCAGAGCTGCTGTACCATCCGAACCGAGAGGTTCCATTTTTCCGCGGTCTCCCGCACGGTAAGGTATTCCATCGGCAAGCCTCCACAGATCAAATTCCGTTCCCAATTATATGCGCATTGGCGCCAGGTTGCAAGAGACACGGTGATCGTACCGTCTGTTCGTCAAGCTTCTCCTGTGCATGGTCGATCAGCGATGGCAGTATTTTCACATGCCTAATGAAAGTTGCGGCTGTCAGACCAATGGTGATATAGCTATGGATACAGGCAGCTAGGAGCGGGGATAAATTTCCGTTCCTACCTGCCTGCAAAATTTTTATACACGCAGCATGTATTTCATCATCTGAGTGATCCGGCGCTTGCGGTACCGCTGGACACCATATCACAAATTATCTTCGTTCCGTTATTCTGGAATCCTGAGGTTGGCTTCCCGTCAGCAATCGCATCCAACACCAGTTGAGCAATCTCATCTGCATCGCGTCCCCCTGTTGCCAATCCAGATCCTGTGAGGAAGGAAAAGTTCCTGGATTCGCATCCGGGCACAGCGTCCATAAGTACAAGCTTTGTACCAGAAACCAGCGCCTCTGTTGTGCTGACTCCACCCGCTTTAGTTACGAATACGTCCGCGGCCATCATGTAGTCCTGCATTTTATCGGTATACATAACTGGACGGAGTCTGGTACCGGCAAACTGTAAACTTAGCTGCGCATAGAGCTTTTCGTTGTGGCCGCAGATCACAACTACCGTTGAAGTGTGCGGCAGTCTGCAAAGCAGCTGAGAACAGACTTCCTCTAACGGCCCGCAGCCTATGCTCCCGCTGGCTATAAGGACCAGTTCTCCGTATGGCGTCAGATTCAAATCTGTCCTCGCTTGTGTTTTGCTTTTCTTGGAATAGAATGTTGACCTGACTGGTATCCCGCTCGCGCATATTCTCTCGTGCGGCACACCGTTATTCGTAAATTCCGGCTCGAGTGATGGATGCGAAATAAACCACATATCCGCCTGACACTCGCTTACATACGGGCTGCATGTGTAGTCTGTAGCTACAAAATAAGACGGTATAGGTCTCTCAATGAGTGAGTTTGTCTGCCTCATCAGCAGGCCTCCAAAAACGTGGACGCTTACTACAGCGTTGATCTTATTGTCAATTAAAAAAGCGCGCAGTTTTCTGGCCCCTCTCTCCATTAAAGAGGCCGGAACAGGCGTGCTACGGTTTTCCTCATGCCTATAGCATTTTCCGTAAAAGCCGGGGAACTTTTGATATGAGATGGAATGTATCCGGCTTACAACGGCGGATATGCCTTTAGATAGGAATTCCAGGGCGTCCCTGGCACAGCATGTAAGGCCGCGTGCGGTGAACTCATCTTTTAGAGCCGCCGCGGCTGAATTGTGACCCTCACCAGTGCTGCAGGTGAGTATCAATACGCGCATTCAGCACCTCCAGACGACAGTTTATCAGCGTTGTCTTTCATCATTTTCATACGGCGTAAAAGCCTCGGCCGATTGTAACGCTGAACAATTATAAAAGGCAAATTGCCGAGAAGTCCCCACATGATGGATACAGCAAGCCCCCAGATGCCCGGATACAGTAAACAGCATACAAACCCGAGCAGAAGTTCACACCAGTGCACAAGTTCCGCTCTACACGTCTCCCGTACAAGGATCTCCAGCTCTTCCACGCTTCCCGTACTCAGTGATTTGCGCGGCATATCTTTAAGTGCCCGGCTGGCGTCTGGCAGATACTTCTTCCACCGTCTTATGTTTAATCTATTATATACAGTGCCATCACGTTCCCAGCGCATACCCCTGTACGGGAATCTGTCCACGTTGAAAATACTGTCTGGGAGCGCCTGGCCAATCGGATGTGCAAGGAGCGCCAGTGCTGTTAGGTAGATTATACATGAGAGCAATTCCATGATCAGCCTCCAAAACCTAATTACTCTCTTTTATATATTTTAATA
>CALXAF010000031.1 GCA_944386185.1 uncultured Oscillospiraceae bacterium | reverse complement strand
GATGGTGCCAGTGCCAGCTCCGTCGCTTACATTCCCATTAACGGTCGTACCCAGCAGGGCGGTATTGCCGGTGCTGGTGTTGGTGACGTCTCCGGTGATGGTGCTGTCCTTAACCGTGAGGCCGGTCTTGCTACTGTTGGTCACATTGCCATTTACGATGGTGTCGTTTTGAATCACCAGAGAGGTGTTGCCGCCGTCGTTTTCCTGTGTACCTGCCAAAGTCGAAACTTTGATTACATCGCCATTGATGGTGGCACTATCTATATTTACAGATATAGAATTGCTTGCATATGCGCTGCCTGCCATATTTTTATCAGAGACAACAATAGCAGCTTTTGTTTCATTATCACTTAAATTTGCATTGTTTTCAATATGTGCGGTACCAGATACAACAACATTAATGTCGCCAACATAACTAGTACTTACTTTACCAACAACGATAGCCCCTTTAGTACCACCGCCGGCAGCTTCAGTTATATCTTCTGTACTATCGTATGGAGCGTCTCCAATAATGGAGCCACCTGTGATATTCAAATCTCCAGCGGCAATTCGGATAGCCTGATTCCCAATAATGGTACCGCCTTCAATATTTGTTATACCGATGGCAGGAAGATATATTGCACAGTTATCATTACCGGTTCCTATGACTTGTGCATTATCACTAATATTCAAAGTGAATCCAGCAAACTTTCCGCTACTGGCGTTAGTAGAGAGAGCCTCATCACCAGAAATAATCGCATCTCCTGAAATGTCGACGATCATAAGGTTGTTAAATATAGATCCTTCTTCGCCATTGGCGTTGATCCCACTGGATACACCGCCAACTCCGGCACCAAAAAAGACGAGGGCATATTCACTAGTTGCACTAATAGAGCCACCACTGATATTACAAATTACAGGAGTTCCAGATTGAAAAGAACTTTCAGTTACACCGGCCCTAATACCGTAGCTAGAAACTTCAATCGAACCGCTGTTCATATTAAATGTTCCACTATTGAAGATGGCACGACCAGTATCATCTAGTGCTGATATTTTTCCAGTTTCATTCAACGAAGAATCCATCAAAGTCAGACTTCCGTTTTCTGAAATCCTAATAAGATAATTATTTCCAAAGGTTCCATCCGATTCAAATGAAGAAGATCGGCTTATTGTATGCCCGGCCAAGTCAATAGTGATTGATTCTCCTGCATTAACCACAAACTGGCTTGCCAGCTCCACATCGTCTTCCAGCGTTATCACGCCGTTGGCGTCGGGGCTTGGCAGTTCATTTACTGCTGCCAGCGCTGTGACGGTCAACAGCGTGCAGAGCATACAGACTACCAGAATGACGCTCAGTAGTTTTCGCTTCACAAAAATTCCTCCTTTAAAAATTCTGCCGCCCACAGAAGTCAGACGGCCCTTTGGGCCTCCATATAGACATAATTTTGATTCTGTCTATATTCAAAGCCGATTGACTACTAAGGAAACATTGATACACAGTAATATTAACACCGTGAAGGACAAATAGCAAGAAAATTTTACAATAAATGGGCGTAAAACGTCGGCCTATTAGTATTTTTTTAATAGGCCTGTTTTCCTGTGCTTGTTTTTGGTTTTTAGGATATGTAAGAGATCGCGGAAAATAAAATCAAGTTATCCAAACTGGACAGAATCAAAATTACGTCTACGACACGAGGCGGAGGCTCTCCAAGGCTCTTGAGTGTTCGGCACCGGTGGAGATAAGGTATATCCTGGTGGTGTTGATGGAGCTGTGGCCCAGCAGGTCGGCTAGTTTTGCCACATCGCGGCAGGCGGTGTAGAAGCATCTGGCAAACAGGTGCCGCAGGTTGTGTGGGAACACCTTGGCTGGCTCGACGCCGGCGCCGGCGCAGAGAGACTTCATCTGTGCCCATATAAGCTTTCGGGACATGGAGGCACCGCCTCTGGTGAGAAATATCTCGCCGGAGGCGATCTCTTTTTCCCTGGCGTAGCTGAGAAGCTTTTTACAGAGCTTTTTGGGAAGGAGGATGAGGCGGATCTTGCCTTTCATGGACACCTGTGCCCGGCCAAGCCTGGCAGCCTCCACGGTGACATACTGCACTTCGGACACGCGTATGCCTGTGGAACAGATTGTCTCAAGCAGCAGTTCGAGCCGCCTTCGGCCTGTGGAGCGGGCGGCTGACACAAGCCGGTCATATTCCTGCTTTGTGAGTTCACGGCGTTCCTCCCGAAAGAGCCGGCGCTGAAGCTTCAAGAGCCTCAACCGAAGCTCGCTGCGGCCGAGGAAGGAGAGAAAGGAGTTTAAAGCGGACAGTTTGCAGTTGACAGTCTGCGGGGAAAAGCCACGCTCTATCAGGAGTGCTCTCCAGCGGGCGGCGGCAGGCTTGTCCAGAGGGGAGCCTGACAGGAAGCAGATAAAGGCGCGAGCCTCTTTCACGTACTTCTCTATTGTGGCCCGGCTCCGCTCATCCTTAGAAAGGTGCAGGGCGAAGGCGGATATAACGTCTGGCATGATGGTATTTTCGTTCATAATTAAACCCTCCATGGTGAGATAACACTAGTTTATCTCGCCATGGAGGGTATATGCACCTCCAATGCGTGAGGGCGCGTCAAAGCTTATACATTTATAAACTTTCCTGTGGCGCTCTCGGGACATGCGGCTATATCGGCAGGTGTGCCGCAGGCGACTATGCGTCCGCCGGACTCGCCGCCGCCGGGCCCCATATCTATGATATAGTCGGCCGAGCGTATAACGTCCAGGTCGTGCTCGATGACTATGACGGTGGCCCCGTTTTTTATAAGCGTCTCAAAAACCTGCAGGAGCGTGGCCACATCCCGGGGGTGCAGGCCGATGGTGGGCTCGTCGAACACGAACACCGTGTCGTCCTGGCCGCGGCCCATCTCACTTGCAAGCTTCAGCCGCTGAGCCTCGCCGCCGGAGAGGTTCGGTGTGGCCTCACCCAGCGTAAGGTAGCCGAGTCCCAGGTCGTGGAGGACACGCAGGCGCTGCTCTATAAGTTTCAGCCCCTGGCAGGCATCCATGGCCGAGTCTATGTCCATGGCCATTATCTCCGGCAGAGTGAGGGAGGCGCCGGAGCGGCTGGGATACCTTACAAGCCCGGCATCCTTTGAATACCTGGAGCCATGGCACTGGGGGCAGGGAATGTCCACATCAGGCAGGAACTGGACGTCCAGGGAGATCTGGCCGGTGCCGTCGCAGACGGGGCAGCGGAGCGAACCGGTGTTGTAGGAGAAGTCACCGGCCTTATAGCCCCGGGCCTTGGCGTCCGGCGTCCTGGCGAACACCTTCCGCAGCTCGTCATGCACATTGGCGTAGGTGGCTACGGTGGAGCGGACGTTTATGCCGATAGGCGTGGCGTCAATGAGCTTAACGCGGCCTATGCCCTGGGCCTCCACAGAGAGCACATGCTCCGGCACTTTACCGCCGGATATGACAGCCTCAAGGCCAGGCACAAGGCTCTCCAATATGAGGGTGGTCTTGCCGGAGCCGGAGACGCCGGTTATAACGGTGAGCCGCCCCTTTGGTATATCCACCTGCAGGGGCTTGACGGTGTGAACGGCACCAGTGGACAGGTGTATCCGGCCCAGGTCGAATATGTGCTCACGGGAGACCGGGCGGCGCACATCCACCTGGGTGGCGCCTGACAGGAATGGGCCGATGATGGACGCGCTGTCGCCCTCCACGTCATCTACCGTGCCCTGGGCTATGACGTGCCCGCCGTCAGCTCCGGCACCGGGGCCCATCTCTATGAGCCAGTCGGAATGGGAGAGCACCTGGGTGTCGTGATCCACCAGCAGTACCGTGTTGCCGTCGGCAATAAGGTCGTCCATCACGCGGGTGAGACCCACCAGGTTGGCCGGGTGCAGCCCGATGGACGGCTCGTCCAGAACGTAGAGCACACCGGTTGTCCTGTTGCGTACAGCCCGGGCAAGCTGCATACGCTGGCGCTCCCCGGTAGATAGGGTGGAGGCGGCCCTGTCCAGGGTGAGATATCCAAGGCCCAGCTCCATAAGCCGCCTGGCCGCTGTCTGGAAGGACTCGCAGATGCTCCCGGCCATTGGCCGCATATCCTCAGGAAGCGTACCGGGCACACCGGCGACCCAGTCCACAAGAGCCTCCAGGGTCATCCCGCAGGCTTCGTGGAGGCCGATACCCCGAAGGCGCGGCGCCCTAGCGGCATCGGAAAGCCGCGTGCCGCCGCAGTCGGGGCAGGGCTCCTCTTTAAGGAATTTCTCAACCCGCTTCATGCCTTTCTCGTCCTTGACCTTAGAGAGGGCGTTTTCCACGGTGTAGACCGCGCTGAAGTAGGTGAAGTCCAGTTCGGCGAAATCGTTTGAGTTTTTTGGATGGTAGAGTATGTGTTTTTTCTCCGCCGGGCCGTCGTAGACGATCTCCCGCTCCCTGTCTGTGAGCTCACGGAACGGTACGTTGGTGCGGACGCCCATCTCACGGCACACGTCCACCATCAGCGACCACATCAGGCTGTTCCAGGGGGCCACGGCGCCCTGCTCTATGGTGAGGGATTCGTCCGGCACCAGGGTGGAGCGGTCCACGGTCCTCACAATGCCGGTGCCGCCGCAGGAGCGGCAGGCACCCTGGCTGTTGAAGGCCAGCTCTTCAGCCCCCGGCGCGTAGAAACGTTCGCCGCACTCAGGGCATACAAGCTCCTGCCCGGCGGCGACAGCCAGGGAGGGGGGCAGATAGTGGCCGTTGGGGCAGCGGTGGCTTGCAAGGCGGGAGTACATGAGGCGCAGGCTATTTAAAAGCTCCGTACCGGTGCCGAAGGTGCTGCGTATCCCCGGGACTCCTGGGCGCTGGTGCAGGGCAAGGGCTGCAGGGACATATAGCACCTGGTCCACATCGGCCTTGGAGGCCTGGGTCATCCGCCTCCTGGTGTAGGTGGACAGGGACTCCAGATACCTCCTGGAACCCTCGGCATACAGCACCCCCAGGGACAGGGAGGACTTACCGGAGCCGGAGACTCCCGCCACTCCCACAATCTTCCCCAAGGGTATATCCACGTCTATATTTTTAAGGTTGTGTACACGGGCGCCGCGCACCTTGATGGAGCGCGGCGCGCCATTCTTCTCATCCATAACGAGTCCCCCATACGCCGGCGCCGCCGGCAGAGAATATTCAAACAGAGTTATTTTATACGAAAGCGGGGGACACCGCAATATTTTTGGATATAAAACTTCATACGACGCGGGCATACTATGATAACAGGCAAAATTAAACAGCGCATGAAGTTTCGCTCATGTGGGCCGGGGACGGCCCACGCGCCAAACTTCATGCCGTATGCTGTCAGAGACGGTATACGCTCTTTTTTGCATAGCAAAAAAGAGCGTATCGTCAACGGCTTTCCTTAGAAAAGACTCTTTACGATACGCTCTTTTAGGATATTATTATATTTGCCCGCTTGATGTCCTTCCAGTCAAGGGCCTGTCCGCATCTGTCGCAGTACGCCTGGTACTCGTGCTCCATAGTGGTGTGGCACCGGGGACAGACGGGATAGGTGGAGAGGCCGCCTGTAAGCGTGCGAAAACCGCGGATGCTGGTGACAGCCATTGGAACTCTGTAGGACAGTGCGGAGTCGAGAATTTGGGACGTGTCATTCATCGAACTCACCTCCGAAACAGACTTCAATAAGCTGCTGGAAGAGACTGGCCGCCAGAAGCCTGCCGGGCTTAGACAGGTGTGGCAGCATGTTGAAAATTTCGAATAATTTCAACAATACCTGTAACTGATGCTCGGTAAAGGAACTGTTTATAAAGAATGAGGGGTCCACGCCGGCGTTTGCAGATATGTAGTCTACGGTGGACATATTAGGGTTGCCCCTGCCGGATATATAGTCCTGCAGAGTGGAGCGGGATACCCCAAGTTCCTTTGAAAGTTCAGACAGAGTTTTCCCGCTTATGATTTTAAGGAGCCTCATGGCGGCTGTGAAGTTCTCTTGCATTTTCAACATAATTCTCTCCCTTTCGACATAATAATACAAGAGGACCGGTTGAGAATACAGAGTGTCTTGGAGGTATCCGGTACCGTTTTGCCGGTACGGGTCTGGGGTGAGGAGGGCGGATGCAAGAGAGGAACGAAGGCAGAAGAGCCGGTGGGCCCAAATTTAATAAACGTTTTTTTGTAAATAACCGCAACGGAATTAGATAAAAATCAAAAAATACCCCCAGATGTCAGATACCTATTCTAAAGGAATCTGGCGTCTGGGGGTATTTTATTACTGCGCCGTGATGCTTATTTTTCTTTTGTCCAGCTTTTGCCGGAATGCCCGGTCATCTCCGAGTAGAAACACATGCTTTTAAGCGTGACCATAACGGCTCTTTTCTGATCCGGAAGAAGGTCGGAAACAGCCTTGATGAACTCGGATACGGTCACGCCGTCATATATCTCCCTGTTCATAAGGGATGGGGGAACCCTGCTCTTTGTGAGGCCGAGCAGATAGTCGGTTGTCACATCGAAAAACTGGGACATCTTTATCAGCATATCCGCGGGAGGCATACGGCTTCCGGACTCATATGCGGAAATGGTACTGTTTGATGTATTAAGCTCCCTGGCCAGCTCCATCTGGGTGAGTCCCTTCTCATCCCGAAGTTCAACCAGGATCTCTCCTAGAAACGGCATACTGCTCCTTTTAAGGTAAACTGATTACTTCGCTAAATTATACAGTAAAAAAAATTTTTAAGCGTTTAATTATATTATTACAGGAATTATGTCGAAAATACGCGTAAAAATTATTGCATATGTATAAATTTTTTCCGAAATAGTAAAAAATCAAATATTATCTGACACGTATTTGCCAAAAAGATGTTGCAGATTTCCGCGAAAAACCGTTTAAAAAACATAGAGGTCCGGACGAATATAGAGTAGAGGCATAAGAGGCGGGATGAGATATGGCGAAACGTAAGAAAGCGAGGACCCTTGACGCTGAGGAACAGGCTTTCATGATGGAATTCTTTCGCATGTTCAAACATGAGATGCCCCTTATGGCGATGAGCATGGTTCGCGATTGGGACATAGCCACTGATATAGCAAGCAACGCTATAGAGAGGTTATGTGAAAATGTGGAGACATTGATGAAACTCAACGAATCCGCCACCCGCTCGTACGTACATAAAGTGATCCTGTCATCGACCGCCGACTTCTTCCGGAAGGAACAGCGTGAGAACTTCGACCTGGCCCAGAGATGGGGCGAGGAATTGGAGATATTCACCTCAAGCGAACCGAGATTTGTTGAGGATCTAGCCATATGCAACCTCAGTGGCAGGGAACTTCTGGAATGTCTCAAGGAGCTGCCGAAAAAGGATTATGACCTGTTGATGGGCAAATATTTTCTGAATTTGGAGGATGAGGAACTAGCTGAAATGTTTAATTGCAAGACCAGCAGTATTCGGATGAAACTCACCAGAGCCAGGCAGAAAGCACGGGATATCCTGGACAAAGGGGGGATAAGGAATGGATCAAAATGATAAGCTCCGGGAGGAGTACGAGGAGGCCCTGTTCCGGCTGCTGATGGCCAAGGCCGCACAGGCTGAGGGCGAAGAGATCGAGCAGGAGATAGAGCGTCTGAAAAATGACCCATACTTTACCGTCCCCAGAGAGACCGACAGGAAATGCGAGAAGGCTCTGAAAAAGGCGCTGTCTCGCGGCGGACTCCGCAGCCGGCTAAAAAAAGCTGGAAGGGTGTTCCAGAAAGCCGCGGTGGCCGTCTCATTGCTGCTGGTGGTGGCCGTCACGGCCTACGCCGCCATACCGCGGGTCCGGGACAGGGTCCTGGAGCTTGTGGTGGAGACTTCCGACGTAGACTCCAGGCTCAGCTTCACCGATGTGGAGTACGACCCGGACAATGTGCTGATGGGCTACGTGATAACTGCTCTGCCCGAGGGGTTTGAGAAGACGTATGAAATAGTAGAAGAAAAGGCAGGAACTATGGAGTATATGAATGGAGATGATGTAATTTACTTTGATGTTAGAGTTGGAAATGAAAGCACACTCTCAAGCCATGACAAAGATGACGAATCAACCAAAGAGATAAAAGTAAACGGATATGATGCCCTCTTTACTCTTGTAAATGATGGACGCATGAATGTGGTGTGGGTTGACACAGAGAACACCGTGCTTTTTGAGCTATCTAGTGTAGGCTTGGAGGAAAATGAAGTGCTCAATATGGCGGAGAGTGTCAGATACGTAGGGTGATAACTTCCGGCAGAGGTTAATGTGGATCAGCTTAGGATCGGAGGAACAGCATTGAAAAAAACATATAAGAGGACTTTGTCCCTGGCGCTCTGCCTGGTGCTCCTGGTGGGCGCCCTGGTTCCCTCAGCCTTTGCCGCGGATGTGGACGAGGATGCGGAGATAATAGCTCCCCGATACGAACGCCTTGCAAATATAACTGCTACTATTTATATTTCCCCAACTGGAATGGCGGAGTGCTCAGGTTCTGCCAGATCAGACTATAGAACGGACAGGATAGAACTCTCTGTCACACTCCAGCGCAAGAACAGCAGCAAGGTCTGGATAGCCGTGGAGTCCTGGTATGCAGATGCGAATCTCATGTCCGCGGTCACAGGAAGAATCCAGGTCACAGGCGGCTATGAGTACAGGACGCGTGTAATAGCCTCCCTCTACAAGAGCGACGGAACATTTGTGGAGGCAGTCACCATATACTCAGGTACAGACATCTATTAAAACCTGCCCCACACGGGTAAAGAGACCTAAACCAAAATAATAAAATAAAAGTAAAGCTGATGCACACAAACCACCAGCCCGGCGCGATTATCGCGCCGGGCTGGATTATTTGTATTCGTGATTAATTAAAGATATATAGCACAGAGAAAAGCGCCGGGGGAAATACCCCGGCGCTTTTGCTTTTATTTTGGTTTTAATATGCTGCGTTAAGTATTTCTATAGCTGCCTCTTTGGTCAGCGGCACAAAGGCGTCGGCCTGATAGGCCACCATGTGTGGGGCCAGGAATATATCGCTGCAGGAGTCAAAGGCATCGGCGGTGACACCGATATCCCGGAGCCGTCTTGGCATCTTGAGTACATCAAAGAAATAGTGCTCAAGGGCCTCGATGGCCTTGTCGGCGATTTCCTCGTCAGGGAGGGAGGCGTCGATACCAAATACATTGACGCCCATATCCACATAACGGTACAGGTTTTCAGGCTTCTTTGCCCAGCGCAGCCAGTGGGGAGTAATTATGGCCAGGCCTTCGCCGTGAGTGATGTGGAACCTGTCGTTGAGCGGCTGTTCAATCATATGTACGCTCCACGCGACAAAATTGCACTTTACAATGTAACCATTGTTGCCCCAGACTCCACAATACATAATATTGTCGCGGGCCTCGAAGTT
>CALXAF010000030.1 GCA_944386185.1 uncultured Oscillospiraceae bacterium | reverse complement strand
GAAAGATAACGGGGAATACGCGACAGTTGAGTTCGTTGATCTGGATGACAGTGTAGTATGGGATATGCTTCTTTCTGATATTAGCGCTGAAAGTGTTCAGAACTACGACGCCATGGAATTCGCTGAGGTAATGAGCGTAAGCGTTGATATACCGCTCCTGGGGTATAAAAATATCAGCTTAGCCGTTACAGAGGAAGGATATGTTACGACGAATATCTTAGACACTGGAAAGGCGTTCTTTATAGGGACAGATAAGATACAGGCGTTTGTGGACTATGTGCTGGAGAACTGCCAGGGCTATGAGATAGTATATGTCTATGGCGATGAGCAGCCAGAAAATGGTCCTTTGGAGAACGGCGCTTTTGAGGAACCTGTTAGATACGAAATACCTGAGTAAACGAAAAAGCGGCCGATTCAACTCGGTCGCTTTTTACTGATAGGATTATTATAAGAGCCGGTTACGTTCCTCCGCCAGGTTGATTATCCGTTCAACTTTTTTCTCAGCATCCTTGATATTTTCAGACCGGAGATCCGATGTCAGGGCGTCAATAAGCCCATCAATCTGGCGCTCTAAAGGAGCTGTACTTGATGTAGTTTTTGAAGGGCTTTTCCTGACAATATCATATGCCCGTTCTATCCTCTTTGAGAGGCCTCGATTTTGGGTCATATCCATTATAGAACTGAGCTTATCCGAACAGACTTTGACGTACTTGGGACCGCTGACCATTGAACCTGTGTCTGTACTGTTATTTTCATTTGCTATCATCTTGGCCAAAAGCAACAACGCATAGACGCCAGTAAGTATAAGTTGAAATACAAGGGCCGTTTTGTATGACTCAGATCTGAGAAGCACGAATATGACACCCACGATAAATTCAACCAGAAAATAAGCTGTAGCTATAGATGCCAGAGAAAGGCCAAAGAGGGTTTTTCCGCCACGGACAAGTATAGGCGTAGCTATCATCAGTATACAGGCAAGATGTATAAATATATAGGAGATCCATACTGACGCTGGGCGCGGGGAAGAGCCTACAACAAAGAACAGGAGATTGAAAATTAATAGGAGTATTAAATCCAATATAAGCCAGAGTATATTCTTCCTAGTCATATCCTGCACCTCGCACTCAGACATGCGTGTCTGTATATTATTTAGAAAATAATACAAAATTACTGGTAATTTGTCAATCATATTACTCAATAGTAAATAGGCAGGCTGTACAGCCTGCCTATCTGTAAATGCATTTAAGGAATTATATAAGCTATATAAGACGGAAACGACGAAGAGCCTCATTGAGCTTGGCAAGGTTATCTTTTCCCATACCGCATAATGGAAGACGCATTTCATTTTCGCATAAACCCATTTGATAGGCAGCTTCTTTAACCGGAATAGGGTTTGTTTCAACAAATAAGATCCTCATAAGATCAATATATTTTGTTTGCAGCTCTGATGCTTGATGAAAACTGCCGTTGAGACAAAGGGCAGCAATCTCCGTCATTACTTCCGGTATTATATTGCTTGCAACTGATATCACACCCTTGGCGCCCAGAGACATCATCGGCACCGTCATATCGTCGTTTCCGCTCCACACATTCAAACTGTCTCCACACAGATTAAAAATACTGGACAGACGCGTAATATCGCCTGACGCCTCCTTAAGCCCGTTTATGTTAGGGTGTCCAGAGAGAATCTGCAGAGTTTCAGGTGACAGGCTGACGCCTGTACGCGATGGAACGTTATACATTATCACAGGTATTTCTACTCGGTCGGCAATATATGTATAGTGTTTTATAAGTCCACTCTGTGTCGGCTTATTATAGTAAGGTGTGACAATAAGTAGCGCGTCGGCACCGTTAGCTTCGGCGGCTTGTGAGCGGTACAGCGCCGCCCGTGTATCGTTAGTTCCAGTACCTGCGATTATCTTCATACCCTGTGAATTATCAACAGTGAAGCGTATCAGAGTGCTCCGCTCTGTGTCTGTCATAGTGGCAGCTTCGCCGGTAGTGCCGCATACGGTGAGAGCGGCAATACCGGCGATCTTTTGCATTGATATCAGGTTGTATGTGGAATCAAGATCTATTTTACCGTCTCTGAAAGGCGTTATCAGGGCGGTTGAGACTCCGGTAAAAACAGGTGATGTCAATAAACACATTCCTTTCGGCTTATTTGTTAGCAGACCTAAGCCGTAAGGGGAGAAATCAGTCCATATATCCTTGTGCACAGAGGAGCTCCGCCAACAGTACAGCGCCACCAGCGGCACCCCTTAAAGTGTTGTGGGAGAGGCATACAAACTTATAGTCATATTGAGTATCCTCCCTGAGCCTTCCAACGCTGACAGCCATACCGTTTTCAAGATTACGGTCCAGCTTAGTCTGCGGACGGTCCGCCTCGTCAAAGTAATGTATGAACTGCTTGGGAGCGGAGGGAAGCTGAAGCTTCTGAGGAAGGCCTGAGAAATTTGCCCACCTGTCCAATATTTCGTCTTTAGACGGCTTCTTATCAAAGGACGCGAATACAGCGGCCATATGCCCGTCTGAACAGGCGACACGGAAACACTGGGCGGTTATTGAAGGGGAGGACGCCTTTACTATTTTGCCGTCCTCAATCGTACCCCACAGCTTGAGCGGCTCCTGCTCAGACTTTTCCTCCTCGCCGCCAATGTATGGTATCACATTATCCACGATGTCAGGGAAGGTCTCGAAAGTCTTTCCAGCCCCCGAGATGGCCTGATAAGTGCAGACGAGAGCCTTTGAAAGCTTAAATTCGTCTTTTAGAGGATGCAGGGCCGGCACATAGCTCTGAAGTGAGCAGTTGGATTTCACGGCAATGAACCCACGCTTTGTACCAAGACGGGCACGCTGAGCTGTGATTATCTCCAAATGCTCCGGATTTATTTCCGGCACGACCATGGGGACATCGTCAGTCCAACGGTGAGCGCTGTTATTTGAAACTACAGGACACTCATGCCTTGCATATGCCTCCTCAAGCGCCTGAATCTCATTCTTTTTCATGTCGACAGCAGAAAATACAAAATCAACATTAGACGCGATCTCGTCTATATCTGTCTCGGCACACTTCACAATCAGTCTGCCGACAGCGTCGGGCAGAGGGGACTGCATCAGCCAACGGCCTGAAACAGCCTCGCTGTATGGCCTACCGGCACTGCGGCTGCTGGCTGCCACTTCTGTGAGCTCAAACCAGGGGTGCTGATTGATAAGCGTAACGAACCTCTGTCCAACCATGCCAGTGGCTCCAATTACTCCCACTTTATACTTCTTCATGGTCTGCCTCCAATACTATGTTATTCTGCCGCAAGAAAAAATTTCCGGCGAAAAATATGCAAAACAAAAAATATTATGTAGCCAAATCTCTAACTTTGTAATATAATGTTACCATATGAGCCTAAGAGAGAGGCTGCCCCATATTTGTCTAAGCACTTTTTGTATGCTATCACACTCTTTTTTCGCTGTCAACGGAAGATTGATGAAAGCTGGTTTTATTTAGACTACGATATCCCTACGAGAGGACTTAAAAGATGAAAAAACACTTCAAGCGGTACATATCATTCATAATGGCCATAATAATATCTGTGATTTTGCTTCCATCGGAGGTTCCGGCCCAGGCGGCATATACGGCTCCCGTAGATACTATAAGGATAGGCTTGATGGAGCTTAACTCCGCTAACCTTGAAAATAAGGTGGGTTCCGGCTATGAGCTTGGGTATTATACCGATGACAGGGAGTTTGTCTCTCTGGGGGCTACTATAAGTGAAACTCAGATAACTATGATTGTAGACAGAAACATGGTCTACAGCTCATCATCAAACAGCTATTCCGCTGGTACTACAGGCGATGTTGTGGTTGGGTGTTTCCATATAAAATTAGAAACAGCCTACAATGACTATGCCAGCGCCAGAAGCGCAGCAAATACATTCACATCCTATGACGCTTTTGTAAGATATGAGAATAGTCACTTCTATGTATGTGTTGGGGAATTCTTGTCCGCGGACGAGGCCTCGGCTGCTGCCGCTGGTCTTAATATCCAGCAGGGATACACCATTGACAGCGGATCGTCATACACAGTGGTAGTCGTCGCCACAGGTACTGACGACATACTTTTTGAGTTTGACTGTGGTAGCAACAGGTATCTTGCCGTCCATCCGCTGTCCACAGAAGGGAAAGCCCAGACGTGGTTTAAACAACTTAGGTATTATGGTGATTTTGTTTACAGACGGAGCAGCAGTGGTATTTATGTGATAAACTATGTTAACATAGAAGATTATGTAAAGGGCGTCATCCCATATGAGATGAGCACCTCATGGCCCATTGAGGCACAAAAGGCCGGAGCCATTACTGCAAGGACGTATGCTATGGCAAATTTAAATAAATCAAAGCACAGGTCAGATGGATTTGATCTATGCAATACTGCTGATTGCCAGGTCTACAGCGGTACGGGGAGGGCAAACTCCACTTCTGACAGAGCTGTTGATGAGACGGCGGGTCAGTATCTTATGTACAATGGTGAGCTCTGTGAGACTTACTATTCTTCCAGCAATGGAGGCGCCTCGGAGAGCAGTGAGAATGTATGGACAACGGCCATACCGTACCTTCGCGGAGTTGTCGATCCATATGAGGCAGATATCGCAGACAGTGTTTCCAATTACTATTGGGAGGTCTCGTACACTGGTGAAGAGCTTGCCTCTGAGCTCAGAAGTGCCGGATATGATTTCACAAAGGTAGTTGACGTGGAACTTGTCTTCACTGATGTTGGTAATGTAAAATCCATAACATTTGTGGATTCCGATGGGGATAGAGTGACATATTCAAAAAGCAGAGCCAGGACATTCCTGGGCTTCCGTTCCCAGAGATACACTGTGAACGGAGCGGAAGTGGAGACATCTGACGGCAAGATATATGTTAATTCCTCATCCGGAGAGCTGGGTACTGATCTGAATGGATTATACGCTATAGGTTCCGATGGAGTATCCCAGCTTGGCGGAGGAGATGTATATGCCATATCAGGCAGCGGGGATGTTGAAAAGATAGATGTATCCACAGGCGGCTCCGGCAGCTCAGGATCAACAGACAATTTTGTATTCACAGGCAGCGGATGGGGACACAACGTAGGTATGAGCCAGTGGGGAGCCTACTCCATGGCAAAATATCACGATAAGACATGTGTAGACATCCTCACATTTTACTATACTGGTGCGGAGGTCGTTACTTCAAACTGACGGCCAGAATTTCGTTCACTAGAGGCTTTTCCGATGAAAACATCTGATTTTTATTATGACCTTCCAAAAGAGCTTATCGCGCAAACGCCAATAGAGCGCCGTGATGGTTCCAGATTGATGCTCCTTGATAAGGAGACCGGCCAGATAGATCACCGGCATTTTTATGATATTCCGGATCTACTGGAGCCCGGTGACTGCCTTGTCTTAAATGACTCTCGGGTGCTGCCGGCAAGGCTGTTTGGCAAGCGCCCTACCGGGGGCGCTGTAGAGGTGTTGCTGCTCGCTGATAAAGGGGATGGCGTGTGGGAGTGCCTCACACGTCCAGGCCGCAAGACACGGCCCGGCACTAAGCTCTCCTTTGGTGACGGGGAGCTGACCGCTGAGGTAATTGCTGAGGTCTCCGACGGTAACAGATTAATTAAGTTTAACTACGATGGGATATTTATTGAGATCCTGGAACGGCTTGGCAGGATGCCTCTTCCACCGTATATCCATGAGGAACTGCAGGACTCGGAGAGATATCAGACGGTATACTCGAGGGAGCTTGGCTCAGCGGCGGCGCCGACAGCTGGGCTTCATTTTACGCCGGAGCTGCTGGAACGCATCAAGGCTAAAGACGTGGGACTTGCCTACATAACTCTCCATGTAGGGCTTGGAACCTTCAGGCCAGTCAAGGAGGAGAATATAGAGGACCACGACATGCACTCCGAGTTCTGTATGATCTCCCAGGAGGCTGCCGATATTGTGAATAGCACAAAAGACAGGGGAGGCCGTGTGGTGTCCGTAGGGACCACCTCGTGCAGGACTATTGAATCGTTTGCAGACGATACTGGCCGCCTGACTCCTTGTTCCGGCTGGACTGACATCTTCATATACCCTGGCTATAAGTTCAAGTGTATGAATGCCCTTATAACTAATTTCCACCTGCCGGAGAGCACATTATTAATGCTTGTTTCTGCCCTGGCTGGAAGGGAACATATATTGAATGCCTATAATGAGGCGGTCAAAGAGAGGTACAGGTTTTTCAGCTTCGGAGACGCCATGTTTATTCATTGACAGGAAAACGCTCAAGCGTTAGTGCTTGAGCGTTTTTTATTTTACACGAATTACATGCGCAGCCCAGCATCCATTGCCAATGGCGAACGCTCACACTCGTCCGACGTTAACGTGAGTTGGTAACACAGTGGGCTCCCTTTCATTTTTTCGGCAGCATAACTGAGCCCGTTTGTCCGCTCATCCAGCAGTGGGTCGTCTATCTGATGGGGGTCACCCAAAAGGATTATCTTTGTTCCGATCCCGGCACGTGTTATGATCCCCTTTGCCTGTTTTGGAGTAAGGTTCTGCGCTTCGTCTATAATAAGGTAAGTCTTTGCAACAGAGCGGCCTCGAATAAAGTTGAGCGCCTGGGCGCTGATGATCCCACGGTCAAACAGTTCCTGTATTTTATCAGCCAGAGACCTCTCGCTGGAATACCGTTCATCTTCATTTTGGTCAACAAGTAATTCCAGGTTATCTATAGCCGGCCGAAGAAGCGGCGCAATCTTTTCGGATTCATCCCCCGGCAGGAAGCCTATGTCATCATCAAAATGTACGTTAGGGCGGCTGATGAGGATCCTGCGGAACTCCGGATAATCACTCTCCAGTATGGCACTGAGGCCGACAGCTAAACTGTAAAATGTTTTTGCAGTACCTGCCGGACCTTTGACTATGACCAGAGGCGCTTTATCAGCGCTGGTCATCAGTGCCTCCTGAAGAAAATATTGGCCTACATTCCTTGGAGTTATACCATAGGGGCGTGCCTTTTTATATTCCAGTGGAACTATCTTTTTCCCATCAAATCGTCCAAGCTGTGTTTTTTTACTTGATTGATCAGCCCTCAGAATAACAAACTGGTTCTGTACAAGAGATACGGGTATCCTCCCTTTTTCCCTGTCGAATTCATAGACATCCCAAGGGGAAATTCCACTCTTCTTAAAATCGGCGAACAGCTCCTCGGGGACATAGGCCTCACATCTGCCGGTGTACTGCTCACCACTCACAGGGACCTGTTCTGTGGTGAAATCCTCGGCCTCGATCCCTATCATTTGAGCCTTAATTCTCAGAAGGATGTTCTTTGTAACAAGTACGGCTTTACTGCCGCCGTTTTTTGTAAGGCCCAGACAGACTTTAAGCATACGGTTGTCATTATTGTGTTCATGGAAGTGTTTTGGCAGCGGTATATCAGTACAATTTACTTCTATCCTGAGTGTGCCGCCGCTTGGCAGGCAGACTCCATCAATCAGATTCCCCTTAACACGAAGTGACTCCAAAAACCTTATGGATAGCCGCGCGTTGACTCCAATTTCTCCCTCTGAGGATTTCATTGAATCCAACTCCTCAAGGACGGTGATCGGAAGTACAAGAATATTGTCTTCAAACGACTGAAGCGCATAGGGGGATTGGATCAAAACACTGGTATCAAGAACATATGTTTTCTTCATATATGGCACCACCTTAAACAATAAGAGCTGGACACAGGACAGCAGGCGGATTAAGCCCTCTGCCTTGTCGATCCAGCTCTGTAAATGATAAACCTTATTTTAAGACGGCATATCTGATAACGAGTCAGATACGGATTGGGACATCTTCTGAACATGTGGATCCCTTTCCATGTTTTGATAGACTAAATCTATTGTAAACTTAGAGACATAATATGTCCACGAAACCAGCGTAAAACTTAGGAAAAATTTGTGTAATAGGCGCTTCGAGATCATGTACACGCCAAGGGAATATATATCCGTGTACAGAAGCCGCCATCCTCAGGTACAGAGAATACGCAGCGCCCCTTGTGGGCTGCGGCTATCTTCTTAGTGAGTTCCAGCCCCAGTCCATGGCCAGTGACACTGGTAAATGGTTGAGGCGCACGGTTGAGGCTCTTGAGCTTTTCCGGATCTACGCCAATGCCGTCGTCTCTGACAGAAATCACGCACATATCTTCAACATTGACACTGACACTTATACTGCACCCCTGTGGGTTGTGTATCTGGGAGTTGGATATAAGGTTAATTATCGCCCTTTTCAATAGAGGTTCGTCCGCTTCTATTGAACATCTGGAGAGACCGTCAGGAGTATTCCAGATTATTGAATACTTTGGATCAAGACTGGAGTTTATCTGTTCTGCTGCAATACCTCTTAAAAGGCTGACAGCATCTATTTTTTTTACATTCAGTGGCTGCATATCATACTCTAATTTGGATACAAGATTCAGGTCACTGATAAGATCGCGTATCCGCTGACTTTGGCTGAGTATAACTTGGACTTTCGCATACTGATGGGGTTGAAGAGAACCGTCATCAGCTAACTGTCCCGCGTTTCCCATCACCATGGTGAGTGGAGTGCGTATATCATGTGATACCCCGGCTATCCAATCTGTCCTGGCCATATCCTTCTTTTTGAGTTCGTATTCCTGTACTCTGAGTTTTTCAGAGGCCCTGTTTATAGATGCGGCGACCTGTGAAAAAAGACCGGACTCCCTCACGTATACATCGCCTCTGTCCGGCAGCGACTCGATGCCTCTGATTATTGGCGTCACTGACTTGAGGACTCCTGTCACCGCCACAGCATATATAAGGAGTATGACGATTATATTGAAAGCGAAAAATGTCAATACAAATTTTGGGGCATTAGATATTAGATCGTAATCAAAAGTATTCCACATGAGCTTCCAGAGAGATGTCTTTGGGAATCCCAAGATAACTAAATCATCCCCATGGCCGCAGGATGTGGTGGGATAGTCCGCAATGTAACCACGCAGCGCTGCAGATAATTCTGCTATTGTGAAACTTTCTGGTATATTGCCAGGTACTTTATCGCTAGACCATATGACATGCCCGCTGGAATTCTCGATGAGAATCGCCCATGCGCCGCTCGTTTCAAGAGCTTCCACTCCGCCTGCCTCTAGTATAAATCCGTTTTCAGAAGATATGAGGCTTTGCGACACTTTCTCAGCGGCTGTCCACGGGCTTCCGCTGTTCATCTCATTGTAAGTGAGCAGGATAAAGAGCGCTATGTTCACTATGATGAGTATAGTAAATGACACTACAAGGATTATGAAAAACCGCCTGACAAGCTTGACTGTACTCTTCATTCACAATCCTCCACCATTAGCCTGTATCCAAGGCCCTTGACAGTAATAAGCGATACTGGTTTTGATGGATCAGCCTCGATTTTCTCCCTGATGTGCCTTATATGTGCCATCAGGGAGTTCTCATATCCATATGGGTTATCGCCCCAGGCCGCCTCGCAGAGTGTATCTATGGTGACTATCTTCCCGGCGTTCCTGCTCAAAGCTTTTAATATCTCGTATTCCTTGGCCGTCAATTGTATTCTTTGCCCCTGACGGATAACTTCTCCGCGTTCAAAATCGATAAAGCACGCGGCTAGTTTTATAGTGGGGCTTTCGTTCCTGTAGAAGCGTTTTAATATTATGCCTATTCGCAGGACCAGTTCCTTAGGCATGAATGGCTTTACCATGTAGTCGTCCGCCCCGGACGTTAGCCCCTTTATCTTATCCTCATTCTCGCCGCGTGCAGTCAGGAAGAGAACCGGAATATCTGAAAAATCGCGTATCTCCCGCAACAGGCCGAATCCATCTCCATCAGGAAGCATTACATCAAGCACGGCGAGATCTGGTTGGCTCTGGTGGAACCTGTACAGAGCCTCGCTTACAGTGCATGCCGTTTTGATATTTACGTATCCATCTTCAGATAAGATATTTTCCACCATCTTAAGAAGCTCAGGCTCATCATCCACGAGCAGAATCTTTTTCGATTTTAAATACTTATCGTCCATGCGATCACCACCCTTTTGCTGAGTATACCATATTTTTAAAGGGAATTGTCTGCAGCTCCGTAAATATAAGGTAGATTTAAGGAAACGGAAAAGCAGAAGTAAGGTACAAGATATATTATAGAGTCACCACACAAGGGGGCGATAACATGAATATTATTGAAACCAGTGACTTGACAAAGAAATATGGAGATTTTTCCGCTGTGTCCGGAATAGATATGCACATACGCAAGGGTACTATTTATGGTTTCCTGGGACCAAACGGGGCCGGAAAATCAACAACCATGAAGATGCTCCTAGGACTCACAAAACCGACCGGCGGTTATTTCTCAATAGATGGCAGAAGGTATCCCGAGGACAGAACATCGATACTTCGAAATGTCGGGTCTTTCATTGAAGGTCCTGCTTTCTATGGGAACCTGACAGGTGAAGAGAATTTGGAAATTATAAGGAAGATACTCGGGCTACCAAGGGCCGCCGTGGCAGCGGCGTTAAAAACAGTTGGGCTTTACGAGGCAAGGAAGCGTCCGTCAAGGAAATATTCCCTTGGCATGAAACAGCGGCTGGGCCTTGCTGGAGCAATAATTGGACACCCTCCGATTCTTATCCTTGATGAGCCGACAAATGGGCTCGACCCATCCGGCATACATGAGATCCGTGAGCTTATCCGTTCATTGCCAAAACGATATGATTGTACTGTGATGGTATCATCCCATCTCCTGTCAGAGATAGAGCTGATGGCGGATGATGTGGGGATTCTGAACCACGGGAAGCTCCTATATGAGGGGACGTTTTCAGGGCTTCGCGACTTTGCCGCAGATAGGGGCCTGCCATCAAAAGATCTGGAAGATATCTTCCTGTCCATCATACAGGAGGACAATAAAAGCAGGGGAGAGATAGACAGATGAGCTTCTCTATAGAGGCAAAAAAAGTAACACGCACTGGATTCTATCCGGCGATAATTCTTGGAGGGATCATCGCTGCGGCGGTACCATTGATAAATATAGGGGCACGCCCGGAGAACTTTGTTAACAGGGATGGCTCAACTCTGGCGGTAATTCTAAACGCCAACTGGTCTATGGTGTCCATGTTGAATGTTTTCGCAGTTATCCTGGGCGCATGCGTAATGTGGAATGTGGAGTACGGTGAGAGAGCGATCGAAAAGATGAGGACGCTGCCGTTGAAAATGAGCTCGATAGTAGGGCTCAAGGGCATACTGCTCTTAACCATGGCCTTAGTCCCTGTTATTCTGGAGCATTTATCAATAGTTTTATGCGGCTATCTATGGTTTGCTCCTGAGTCAAATTTCATATTTGACGCTACAAAGAATTTTATATTCTCAATATTAATGCTGCTTCCCGTTTGTGGTGTGATGACGGCCATAGCCTCAGTGTGCCGCAATATGTGGATATCCCTTGGCATTGGTGTGATATGTGTATTTGCAATGACAATCATGGGCGGATTTGATTCATTCGCCGTAAAAATATTCCCGTTTTCACTTCCGATGATTACGTTTGCTGAGGCCGGGGAGACATGGCCTTCATATGGCACGGCGTCTCTTCTTGAAACTGTCATTATATCTATTGCGGCAGGCATCATATGGAAATTGAAGGTGAAAAGCGAATGAGTTTTGCAAAATATATTAAAATTGAGCTTACCAAGCTCAAGAGATCCCACATAATATGGATACTTATTGTACCGGTTGTTATATTGTGGATACCCTCTATTATAAATTCACATATGAACTTTGATATGGCGGCGGAGGGGATATCCCCTGAGGACAACTTTTTTATACAGGGATTCATGGGATTTGCCTGGTTTATGATGCCGGCGTCTGTTGTGGTCGGGACTGTACTGCTTGTCCAGACAGAGAGGGCAGGCGGTGGGATACGAAAAATGCTGTCACTGCCGGTAAGGCCAGCGGCTCTCTGTCTGAGCAAATTTTCAATCCTGCTGCTCCTGACTGGTATACAGGTGTTGTTCCTGATTGCGATGTACTTCCTGTCAGGAACTATAGCTTCACAGATGTGCGGGTACGATCTCCTGCTGGATCCGCTCACGGTCATAAAAGAAGCCGTTATCCTATACGTTTCATCTATCCCTATGACTTCAGTATTTTGGCTGATCGCGGTGCTTATAAAAACGCCATCCTTTTCGGTGGGCGCCGGCCTTGCTTCGATAGTCCCATCAGTGCTCATTATGAACACTAAGCTCTGGTTCATATATCCAATGTGTTACCCGTTCTATATAGTGACTGTGCTTCAAGGGGAAATGGCAAAAAATTTTGATACATTTAAATTCAAGTCATTACCGTTCCTGCCTGTGGCGGCTGCAGTGACAGTGGTATGCATTTTAATAGCCGCAATATCGTTTGGAAAAGAGGAGAGATAATAATTATGAAAATTAGAGATAGAATTGTCACAGCAGTCTGCATCCTGATGGCAATAATCCCCTGGACAATACTCATTCTCAGGCAGCACGCCTGGGCACTGGAATCTCCGACAGGGGAGATAATCATATTTTCATACGCCGCATTTATGGTGATCTCAGGTATATTCACAACCATATGCTACTCAAAGGGGAAAGTCAAAAACACCGCAATGCGCCTGTGCGCCGTGGTGAATGTGATATACGCAATTGCAGCTGTGTGCATAGTCGGCTGGTCTGTATATTCAATGTTCGTCAAATAGCACAAAAAAGCTTCCAACATACCACATAAGAATTAATTTTTGACGAAACAATATGCTTGTGATATAATCAAACCAGCATATGTGATGTTTTCTGTATGTCTAGGATAGTACATGGGATTTCACATATACTTGAGGGAGAAAGGTGATTTTGTTAGTGGAGCTTTGAGAAGAGGAGAGGTATTATGGGGGATACATACTGCGGAAAATTATGTGAGGAATGTTCGTACAGGGTTGAACTACAATGCCCTGGGTGCACTGATGGACCTGGAAACCATTGGGATCCTGAATGTGAGCTTGCCAAATGCTGCATAGATAAAGGGCATAGAAACTGTACTACTTGCAGCTATAAATCCTCCTGTAGTAAACTGCAGATGAGTGACAACATGCCTGAGAGACGGATAAGGGATCGGGAGCTTGAAAAGGAGAAACGGGAGAGGATGTCCGAGAAGTCCGGGGTACTTGGACAATGGCTGTGGCTCTTGTTTTGGCTCGTAATACCGGGCGTGATCGCTGGCATTATGATGGACGAAAATGTGGTGAATCTTGCGCCGTGGCTCTATTTTCCAGGGCTGATACTCGATATAGTAACACATTCGGCCTATGGATTAATCCTCATCAAAATCTCCAGTGAGGATTCAAGATACCGTACGGCTGGCATATGCCGTTTTGTAAATGCAGGGATAAACTTAATCATGACAGTAGTATCCATGCGCTATGGCGAGGCCACATGGCTGGTATCTATCTCTTTACTGGCCGTTGTTGCCTCCATGGCTGGCGAATACAGCGAGTACTACGCCCACTCGGATGTTGTCGGAGACACGGACCCTGAACTCTCTGATAAGTGGATTGGGCTATGGAAGTGGTACTTCAGAACATTTGTGTGTTTGCTGTGCAGTATAGTGATTGTACTCATGAACCAGGTCCTAGGGCTTCTGGTGGCTCTAGCGGCGTTAATTGGAACGATTTCTGTATCCATAATGAAATTGGTCTACCTTTATAGGAGTGCTAGGCTTTTTAGAGATTACAGAGACTGAGGCCTAAATACGCAGGTCATAAGTTTACAGCCTATGGCCTGCGTATTTAGTCGTATTATCCGGGAACTTGACAGCTTGGATAAGATGATATATTATTATATAAACTGTTGATGCGGGAATAAAGCCTGTTGTGCTCTTAAAGAGAGCCCGGGTGGCTGTGATCCGGGTAGGACGCAGGCAGGCAAATGGGCCGCGGAGGGCGCGTGGAAAGGTTATTCCGAGTATTACGCGACGTGTGGCACACGTCAGATGCCGGGGATATGTCAGTGTCCCACAGAGTGCACGTTTAACGTGAAGCAAGGTGGTACCGCGGGGTCTTCCCGTCCTTGATGATTCAGGGACGGGGTTTTATTTTGTCAATTTTTAGATTCTAATTTTCTTATAGAAAGGGAGAGGAATGACACATGTCAAAAGGGCGTTTTGGCATATATGGCGGGCAGTATGTGCCTGAAAGTTTAATGTACGCCTTGAATGAGCTGGAGGAGGCGTACGGGAAATATAAAGATGATCCGGATTTCAACAGTGAACTGAATGACCTGCTAAGCGAATATGCCGGCCGCCCTTCGAGGCTGTATTTCGCAGGCCACATGACGAAGGATCTGGGCGGCGCCAGGATATATCTGAAGCGTGAGGACTTGAACCACACTGGAGCCCACAAAATAAACAATGTATTAGGACAGGCCCTGCTTGCCAAAAGAATGGGTAAGACAAGGCTTATTGCAGAGACAGGCGCTGGACAGCACGGCGTGGCCACAGCTACGGTCGCGGCCCTGATGGGCATGGAGTGTGACGTTTATATGGGCAAGGAGGACACGCAACGCCAAGCTCTGAATGTATATAAAATGCGCCTTTTAGGCGCCAGAGTGCATCCCGTCACTTCTGGCACGGCCACATTAAAGGATGCGGTGAATGAGACAATGCGCGAATGGGCGAAACGTCTCAGCGACACACATTACTGCCTTGGTTCATGTATGGGACCGCACCCGTTCCCGACGATTGTCCGTGATTTTCAGGCCGTAATTTCCAAGGAGATCAAATGGCAGATGCTTGAAAAGGAGGGACGCCTTCCAGACGTGGTGATAGCTTGTGTAGGCGGAGGTTCAAATGCAATAGGCGCTTTTTATAACTTTATAGGTGATACATCTGTACGGCTAATTGGGTGTGAGGCCGCTGGAAGGGGAGCTGACACATATGAGACAGCCGCCACAATAACGGTTGGTAAGCTGGGGATATTCCACGGTATGAAATCATATTTCTGCCAGGATGAGTACGGTCAGATAGCCCCTGTCTACTCTATCTCCGCGGGACTTGACTATCCTGGTATCGGCCCGGAGCATGCGTGGCTGCACGAGACCGGGAGAGCTGAATACGTCCCTGTAACTGACGAAGAGGCTGTTGAGGCATTTGAATATTTGAGTCGGGTTGAAGGAATAATACCGGCTATTGAGTCGGCACACGCCGTGGCCTACGCTATGAAGCTCGCCCCTGCTATGGATAAAGATAAAATAATTGTGATAAATATCTCAGGACGCGGTGATAAAGACTGCGTCGCAATAGCCAGGTATAGAGGGGAGGATATATCGGAGTGAACAGTATCGTACAGGCTTTTTCCGGAAGAAGAGCATTTATACCTTTTATTACGTGCGGGGACCCGGATATAGAAACTACTGAAAAACTTGTTGGGCTTCTTGCGGAGAATGGTGCGGATTTAATTGAGCTTGGCATACCGTTCTCTGATACAACGGCTGAGGGAGAAGTAGTCCAGGAGTCCAACAACAGGGCTCTTGCGTCTGGCACCACCACCGACACGGTTTTTGAGATGATAACGCGGCTCAATAACATTCGTTGTGTACCGATCATGCTGAGGACATACGCAAACGTTGTGTTTTCATATGGAACAGAGCGATTTGTGTCTAGAGCGGCGGATATAGGCGTATCAGGCCTAATATTATCTGATGTGCCTTTTGAGGAAAAAGATGAATTTAACGCCGTATGTGATAGATACGGAATAAGCTATATCTCTTCAGTTGTTCCATACAGTCTGGATCGCTGTGACATTATAGCCGCGGGAGCAGAGGGATTTTTATACTGCACACTCCTTGGCGGAGATGGTGATTTTGACTCCAAAGTGAACCAGATAGACGTGATGGTAAATGAAATGAAAAATCATGTAGACAAGGAATTATTTTGTGCCGTTGATCTTGATATTTCAACACCACAGGAAGCTTCCAAAGCGGCGTCTGTCGCCGACGGAGTTGTGATAGGATCGGCTTTTGACGCGCTGTTAGGAAAATATGGGCGCGATGGGATTGACGAAATAAACACACTAGCAAAAAGCTTTCGTGCGGCAATTTGAAACAAAATATAAAGGCGGGCAGTATAGCTGCCCGCCTTTATATTTTGCAAAAATAAGGCAAAACTTTCGTCATTTTTCACGCCTAGTTTGTGTTGACAAACTATTTGACAAGTGATAACTTTTATTTAAAGAAAAGTGTTAGCCACAACTAATATTTTTTATCCAGGCTGGAGGTGCGTTATGAAACAGCATCGCTTTTGGGCATGGGCCGCTGTGGTGTGCTTTATTATGGTTTTTTACACTGGCTATAAACATAGATAAAGGAGATAAAAATAATGTTGAATTTTGTTGATACTAAGAAACTTGCGCTTTTCCTTGGCGGCGTTGCATTTGGCACAGCCGGTGTTAAGATACTATCTAGTAAGGATGCCAAGAAGGTTTATACAAAATGTACTGCTGCCGCACTCAGGGCGAAAGATAGTGTCATGAAGACAGTTACCAATATAGAGGAGAACGCGGAGGATGTTTTGGCGGAAGCTAAGAAGATCAATGAGGAGCGGGCTGCTGCTGAAGAAGCGCAGGTAATAGACGAAGAGACCACCGCTGAATAATATATTAAGGCCGGTCGTAAGATGCGGCCTTTTTATTTTTTGATCGGAGGATCGGGTTTGAAATTCACAATTAAGCATGAAATAGACGGGCGTATGCGTTTTAATGCCAGCAGTGGAGCTTTCACTTTTGAGGAAGCGGACAAGCTGCAGTATGCCCTAGAGAGTATTGACGGCGTTGAGAAGGCAAAAGTATACGAACGCACAGGCGACGCGGTGGTGATATATAACAGTGGTCGAGAGTTCATCATTGACGAGCTAAAGGGCCTTGACCTAAGCGGTGTTGATGTGCCAAAGCACATTTTAGAGAATTCAGGGAGAAAACTAAACTCGTACTACAAAGAGAAAATAATTGGCAAGACTGTCTTTAGATTTGCCATAAAGAGCTTTTTACCTTTGCCTGCGCGGATGTTTTACACCGGAGTAAAAATGTGTAAATATTTCCGCAGAGGGATCAGGTGTCTTATGCGCGGCAAGCTGGAGGTGCCTGTACTTGACGCAGTTGCCATAGGAATGTCAGCGATGCGTGGTGATTTCAATACCGCAGGCTCTATAATGTATCTTCTGGACATTGGGGAGTATCTTGAGGAATGGACTCACAAAAAATCAGTTGAGGATCTTGCCAGAAGCATGTCATTCAACACAGGCAAGGTTTGGCTGAGAAAGGACAACCGCGAGGTTCGTGCTGATCCGTCGTCAGTAGTTCCAGGCGATGTTGTGGTTGTCCGGATGAGCAATATCGTACCGTTTGACGGTACTGTTGTGGAGGGCGAGGCCATGATAAACCAGGCCTCGCTGACGGGTGAGAGCATGCCTGTCAGGAAGAGCGTTGACGGATACGTTTACGCTGGTACGGTAGTAGAGGAAGGGGAGATATCCATATGTGTTAAGGAGGTGTCAGGCTCTACAAGATTTGAAAAGATAATCAAAATGATCGAGGATTCAGAAAAACTAAAATCAGCTGTAGAGAGCAGAGCCGAACATCTGGCGGACAAATTGGTTCCATATACTTTCCTTGGGACTATAGGTGCCTGGCTTCTCACACGGAATATTTCAAAAGCCATGTCTGTGTTAATGGTGGATTTCTCCTGCGCTTTAAAGCTCGCTATGCCGGTTACTGTACTGTCAGCAATGCGGGAATCTGGAGGGCATGGCATAACTGTAAAGGGCGGGAAATATCTAGAGGCGATAGCTTCAGCGACAACAATTGTGTTCGACAAAACAGGCACTCTTACAAAGGCACGGCCCGTATTTCGGGAAGTCATCCCGCTTTGTAAGGAAGACCCAGATGACCTTCTTCGCATAGCTGCTTGCCTTGAGGAGCATTTCCCCCACTCGATGGCAAAAGCCGTGACGCGTGCCGCCAAGGAAAAAGGACTTGAGCACGAGGAGATGCACTCAAAGGTGGAGTATATCCTAGCCCACGGTATAGTAAGCAGTATAGGTGAGAAGAGAGTGATAATCGGAAGCTCCCACTTTGTGCTTGAGGATGAAAAGTGCCGTGTAGACAGTGAATACGAGAATAGATTAAAAAATATTCCAAACGACTGTTCACATCTCTATTTGGCAATTGACAACATGGTAGCTGCTGTAATATGTATATCAGATCCGCTTCGCCCAGAAGCACGGGAGACTGTCCAGGAGCTGAAAAACGTAGGTTTTGACAAAATCGTTATGATGACAGGCGACAGTGAACGGACTGCCGCGGCGATTGCCAGAGAGGTCGGTGTAGACGAATACTACTCGGAAGTTCTGCCTGAGGATAAGGCGCGGTTTGTGGGGTCAGAGAGGGAAGCAGGGCACGTCGTTATGATGGTTGGCGATGGGATCAACGATTCACCTGCGCTTTCTGCCGCAAATGTGGGGGTTGCTATAAGCGACGGTGCCGCTATAGCACGCGAAATAGCCGATGTGACGGTGGCCTCAGACGACCTGCGTGAACTGGTGAAACTAAAAAAGCTCAGTGAGGCCATGATTAAAAGAATTGACAGGAATTACAAGCTGATAATGGGTGTAAATGGAGGGCTTATACTGCTGGGGGTCACTGGTGTAATCCAGCCTACAACATCCGCTCTCTTTCACAACATGTCCACCTTGGCAATTGGACTTGAGAGCATGAGGGATCTTCTTCCGGCTGAGCCGCAACAATAAGCTGGATTATATGTCCAGTGCCTCTCCAGATAAAATATCTATCGACTCCTTGACTATATGCCACCTGCTTTCATTATATTGCAGCAAGGTTATCGAACAGTTCTTCTGGTTACGGCAATTCCAAAACACGGAGCTGGGCAGCCCTTCGGACACAGATACCAGCCCTCTTATCAGTGAGCCATGGCAGACAGCCAATATGTTTTCCATGCCTTTGAGTTCTGAGATTTTAGAGAGGAACCTGCCGGATCTTTTGAAGAGGGCGTCGATGGACTCACCGCCCTCGGGCGGCTCGTAGCGCTCAGTAGCGAGAAAATAATTGTGCAGCGGGCAGTTCTCATCACTGTATATGTACTCCAGCGGCGTTCCCTCCAGTACCCCGTAGGAGATCTCTCGAAGGTCATCATCGATCTCAAACTCACAGCGTTGATGAGCCATGACCGCCGCGGCGGTCTGCCTAGCTCTGATAAGCGGACTGCAAAAACATTTATCAAAATGTATCTTGGAGAGGATTTCGCCGCCTATCAAAGCCTGGTTCTGCCCGTTGGCGTTTAGTGGATTATCAGTAATCCCCTGGATCTTTCTGGTGAGATTCCAGTCAGTTTCCCCGTGACGCATAAGATATAGGTACATTTTGGTTCTCCGATCAAGTTATTTTTGGCGAGGGAATATCATTAGGAAGCCAGTAAATTTAATTATAAGTTTTTCACAGGATAAATCAACAAAAACAAATTTTAATCTTTAAGGTTAGAGTGTGGCGTATATCCGGCTTGACAACGTCGGATAAAATACTTACAATGAACATAACCATTGAAAAGAGGTGAGCACGATGATTTCTGGGAAGTTCTGTATTGACTTCGGCTCCACACAAGTTTATACAATGAAACATTGTGCGGAGCCTTTTCGGAAAGTTGATTGATAAATCGGAAAGGCCAAGACAGAACCCCTGTCTTTGGTTTTGATGCCCATTTATCCAATCAACAATAGAAAATTGACTGTTTAGGCCACAGACAATGTTTTGTTTGTGGCCTTTTGTTATGCCCGTTTAGGGCAACGATGCAGAGGGCGCACAAGGCAGTGCGCCCTTTCTTTTTGAAGGGAAAATCAATATGACAGAAAAACAAAACTTGCTTCATGGGAGCGTGCTAAAAAAGCTGATCGCTTTTTCCCTCCCGCTGCTCTTAGCAAATATCCTGCAATCCTTCTACAATGTGGTAGACATGTTGGTGGTAGGACAGATCGTAGGCGATACGGGCCTTGCGGCCATCGGCAACGCCTCCAAGCTGTGCTACATGATCAACTCGATCTGCATTGGCATGACAATGGGCGGAGCTGTGCTGATCGCCCAATACAAAGGAGCCGACGATCAAAAGGGACAGGCGGAAACCTTTCAAATGCTGTCGCTGCTCTCGCTGGCAGCATCTCTGATGGTAACAGCGGTGAGCCTTTTGACCTATCAACCGCTTTTCCGGGTGCTGCATGTTCCGGCTGACGCCTACCAAGATGCCTGTGATTACATGAAAATTATCTGCTGTGGGACAGTGTTTGTCTTTGGGTACAACGCCGTCTGTTCCGTGCTCAAGGGGCTGGGCGATTCTAAATCCCCCCTCTGCTTTGTGGGGATCGCCACCGTCATCAATGTGGTTTTAGACATCATATTGGTAGGCCCTTTTGGAATGGGAATAGCGGGAGCTGCCTATGCGACGATCACAGCCCAAGGGGTATCCTTTGTGATCTCGCTTTTCTATCTCAAGCGGCATAAGGTGCTTTTCTCCGCTGCTGGGTGCAAGCGGCCTACACTCCAGTGGGATAAGCTGGCGGCCATTCTAAAGGTTGGCCTGCCTACGGCGATTCAGATGGTGGTGGTAAACACCGCCTATCTGCTGGTAGCCGGGATGCTCAATCCATTCGGCACCTCTGTGTCTGCCGCCTCCAACGTGGGCCTGCAAATCAACACCTTTGCCGGTATGCCCTGCTGGGCTATCGGGCAGGCGGTCACGGCGATGGTGGGCCAGTGTATCGGCGCTGGACAGATCCAGCGGGCTCGCA
>CALXAF010000029.1 GCA_944386185.1 uncultured Oscillospiraceae bacterium | reverse complement strand
CAACGCCTATGTCGGCAGCGCCCCGCTCCACATATATCGCCACGTCCGAGGGCTTTACAAAGAAGAAGCTCACGTCACCATCCAGACTCTCAAAAATCAGCTTGCGGCCCGGCTCTTTTACCTCCGGACAGCCGTAACCGGCCTTTTCAAACATATCGTAGACTTTGTCACCCAGGCGTCCTTTGGGCAGCGCTATACCAACCTGGCTAGTCATCTCACTGTCTCCCTTCTGTCCGTATGAGACGGCGGTACTTGAGACCGGCGGGTACATGCCTATCTACCCTGACACTCTCACCGCCGGCGAGAAGTTCCCCGGCCATCCGCATGATCTCCACAGGATCTTGGGAACCATCGTCCAATATGAGCACATCCACATCATATTGACTCTCATTTTCGCCGAAATGTTCCAACAGGTCCAGATATATGGCAAAACCTATAGCGCCGGCTGTGCGGCCCATCTTTCTGAGAAGGCCGTCATATCTGCCGCCGGAGAGTATTGCGGAAGGTATGCCACCTACATATCCTTTGAATACCACGCCGTTATAGTAACCGGGGTCGCTCTGAAGCGAGAGGTCGATAAAGATGTTCTCCCTGCTGCCGGTGCTGTCCAGGACACGGGCAATATTTTCAAGTTCCATCACCGCGCCCATTGCCGCGGCACCAAGGTTCAGGCTCTCGAGCCGGCTCAGGGCCGTCGCCATATTGCCACGCAGCTCTATAAGAGCCGTCAGCGTGGCTATATTCTCATCAGACATACCGGCTCCACTGCACAGCTGCGCCGCCTCGTGAGCGTTTTTCGCCTCTATCAGACGCAGAAGCGTAGGCCTAAGTTCCGCAGGTGTACCGGAAGCCTCAAAAAAGCCGGAGAGCAGGCCCATGTGTGATATGTCGAGGATACTCTCGCTACTTATCATAGTAAGGCTCTCAGCGGCCAGTGACACCACCTCGCAGATGGTGTAAAGGTCAAGATCTCCGATGCACTCAAGGCCGGTTTGCTGTATCTCCCTGAAACCCGCCAGGCTGTCCTGGGCTCTGTAGACGCTCTCGTTATAGTAAACCTTCTCCAGAGCGGGGGTGCACCGGGCACTCTTTATTATCGACAGCGTCACATCGGGCTTCAGGGCCATAAGGCGGCCATTCGTATCGGTGAATGTCAGGATGCTGCTGCCGGTTATAAAACTGCGGTTCTGTGCATAGAAATCGTACTCTTCAAATTTGCTCATTCTGTATCGCCGGTATCCGTGGGACTCAAAAAGCGTACGCAGGCTGAACATGGCGCGTTCGCCGGCACTCTGGAGCTTAACATTGTATTCCATATTTTTCACCGCTTAGATAATGTGGTAGTCATTCTGCTTATTACAAATATTATAATCCCGTATTAGCACGTTAGTCAAGAAAAGTGCCGGGCCTCGGCGACAAAAATCCCTCTCCGGCGGCGGGAGGATTTGTATCATGTGCTGAGATAAGGCGAAAATAGCCGCTGAAATGCCGGAATATGGAGAAAGCTACGGATCGGAGCTTGGGTCAAACAAGTAAGAGCTCTATCACAAACACTATGGCGCAGCAGGCGACTGACACTGGGAAAAGGCCGGCGCCTGACCAGGCCAGGGCGATGCCGCATATGAGCGATATAAGGCCGGACCATGGGACCTGGGTGGCCTCCATTATGGCGGGGAAGGTCATGACGGCAAGTGTCACGTATGGCACATAATAGAGGAAGGAGCGGAGAGTACGGTTGCTGATCTTTCGCCTTATGAGGGTCAACGGCAGAACGCGGATCAGAAAAGTGACAAGGGCCATGGCACTGATATAGACATACTTATTCATCCTCCTCTGCCTCCTTCACAGGAAAGAGCATAGCCGCCGCCAGGGAGATCGTCACTGTAAGGACAATGGTTTTGATACCTGAAGAGAGGTGCTGGAGCAGTGGGAGGGAGTTCGCGGCGAAGCTGGCGGCAAAGGAGACGGCCACCAGTCCGGCGATGACCCGGTCACGCCTGGCGGGGGGTATTATAATTGCCAGGAACATACCATATAGGCCTACACTCAAAGCGCTGACCACCCGAAGGGGAAGCACGCTGCCAAGGAGAGCGCCGCATAGGGTGCCAAGGCCCCAGCAGGGTGAGGCCACAGCGGCGGCGCCGTAGGTGAAGAAGGGGTCAAGCTCACCCGGGTATGCCATTGAGACACCAAATATCTCGTCAGTTATATAAAAACCCACGCCTATACGGTGTTTAAGGGGAGTGGACTGGGACAGCTTCTGGCTCAGGGAGCAGCTCATGAGAAGATAGCGGGCGTTGGCGATAAGCTCCATAATGGCGACCTCCAAAACGCCGGCTCCCGAGGCCACAAGGGAAAAACCAGCATACTCGCCGGCGGAGGCGTTTATAAGGAGGCTGGTAACCGTTGCCTGGAGTGGAGTGAATCCCGCATTCCTGGCGGCGATGCCCAGGGCTATAGAGACGGCAAAATAGCCGAGGCCTATGGGTATGCCGACACGAATTCCCCTTTTGAAGTTATCTATCCTTTTACCACGCATTTTAAAATCTCCGTAATGGGAAGAGTATAAGAGCGGGCCCATAAAGGCCCGCTCCAACGTTTATAATCCTGGAAGGTTACTTTACCATCTTCTCCACGACCTCGACCACCTGGCCTACGGTCCGGACATCCTGTACAGAGTCCTGGGGGATCATTATCCCAAATTCACTCTCAAGGGAGGTGATGAATTCGACTATGTCAAGCGAATCTGCGGACAGGTCTTCAGCTATATCGGTATCTGGAGTTATAGTCTCCTTGTCGACATCGAGTTGGGATGCGAGTATATCGCGTATTTTCTCAAACATTTTAAAATCTCCTTTCAATGCCATTCACGGGTCCTGGTGTCAACAGCAGGTTTTTCAGGCTGCGGGGACGGCGAGACAGGCTCCCTTGCCTCTCTTGTACGGCGCTGGTATGAGGTGTCCCCTCCTGCCTCACCACCAGAAGCTGGAACTCGCTCATACGCTACAACTACACGCCTGCTGGGTTCTGTACCTGTTGAGTAAGTAGTCACTCCAGGGAAATCCTGAAGGGCCGTGTGGATAACATGGCGCTCATAGGCGTTCATAGGCTCCAACGTCACGTTTCTACGGTATTTTACCACTTTCATGGCCACCTTTTTGGCCAGACGTGTAAGTGAATCAGCTCTCTTGGCACGGTAGTTCTCAGCGTCTATGTTTACGCGAATCCTGTCGCTGCTACCGTTGTTTATAACATAGTTGGAGAGGTGCTGCACAGCATCCAAAGTTTCACCGCGGCGTCCGATGATGGCGCCAACCTTGGGGCCGGAGAGCTCCACGCTTATGATCTTATCCTGCTCGTTATACTCAGAGGATATCTGAGCCTCCACATCCATGCGCTGGAAGAGGCCGTGAAGGAAAGTCTCGAGCTGCTCTACCTTGGATTCAACTTCCTCATAACTCACACGCACACGAGCGGGGGAACCGCCGATGCCAAGGAAACCGGATCGAGCCCTCTCAAGGACTTCCACGGTCACCTCGTCACGAGACTTGCCAAGCTCACGTAGAGCGGAGGCGATGGCGTCTTCCTCAGTGCGCCCTGTTGCTTCAATAGATTTTATCATTTTTTATCCCCTTCACTCAAGTCCGCCTCCGGAGATTCCTGCTCCACTGGGGCGGTATCGTCGTTATAAGCGGAGGACTCTGAACTGCTGTCCTCTGGAAGCTCATGGACAACTGACTCCTCTGCGGGAGTGGCGTCCTGAACTGCGGGAGTATCCGCGGCGGAATCCCAGACAGCCGGGGCAGGAGTCTCCTGCGGCCCGGAATCAACCGAAGGAGAACTCTCCGCAATACTGTCCTGATTCTCCATGTGGCTCTTCAGGTCCTTATCGTATATAGATGTGTGGGATGTAGCACCGACCACACCGTTTGCGGCAAAGCGGTTTGGATCGTAGCTCCTGCCGCGGGCATACTTACGGTCTCCGACCCGGGATGGATTAGGTTTCTTGGGCGTGCCAGACTTGGACCGCTGCCACTCCAAGGCCCGGTCCGCCTGGGCCTGCTTCTTCTGAGCCTGACGCCGGCGCTTTGAGGTGTTCTCACTCTGAACAGTGGCGTTCATGGCGCGTAACCGCTCAGTCTCCTGGCGTTTGGCTTCCAGTTCAGCCTCTTTTTTGATTCTCTCAGCGTCACGGACGGCCTTTTCCGCGTTGATTATCTTGGTGTAGCGCTTGGTGAGCCACACGTCCCTGGCAATGCCGAATACGGAGTTTGCTGCCCAGTAAACGCCAAGGGCGGCGGGCATCATGAAAGCAAATACCAGGGTCATGATAGGCATTACCACCAACATGCTGGAGGTGGTGCCGGCAGCCGCCGGGTCAGCCGGCGGATTCATCTTCTGCGCCACCTTGGATGAGAGCCAGGTGAGCAGGGCGGCCACCACAGGTATCATGAAGAGACCAAGGGCCGGCAGCCACTTTGAGACGTCGCTCCAGTCAAAGTTCCAGATCTGCCAGCTGGGCATCGCGCCCAGGTCGAGGCCGAAAGAGGTATAGTCCATCCGCTGAAGATTCTCAGACAGGCCCTCGAATTCCGAAAAATGCTCTGATATGAACTTTGCCTGGTCTAT
>CALXAF010000028.1 GCA_944386185.1 uncultured Oscillospiraceae bacterium | reverse complement strand
TGAGCTTGACCTGGATCTTCTCGGGGATGGTCTCGGGGTTCTGCATCTGGGCGATGGTGGGGATGATGATGTTGTTCTCCTTGGCCTTCTGGATGTTGTGCGCCAGGGCCTCCTTGTGGATCGTCAGATCAATCTTGCCCATATTATGTCTCCTTTTATCGCTTAGCCCATGGTTCAATTTCTAAAAGCAGTAAATCTTCTAGGTCTGAATATTACACGTAGCGAATCAGTTCTGCATAAAAGCGACACGCATCTTTAATTTGCCCTAAATCGCACTTTTCGTCAACCATGTGAGCCTGCATTGGATCACCCGGGCCAAAACCGATAGTAGGAATCCCCATAATTGCTGGTGTGGTTCCGTTGGTTCCAAAATTCCAGAAAAGATAGCTTGACGGTCGGATAGAAAAGGTAGTCTCGTATGCTTCAGCCGCCGTTTTCACAAATGGATGACTTTGATCTATCTTCCAGCCAGCATGGAACGGGATATAGTGGATATTATATCCCGTCCAGCTACTCCTACGCAACTCTCCTACTTCCCAAGAGGCATTTTTCCCCTCTATCAGACTGTCCAGCTCTTTCTGAATTTCATCCATGTCCTCCCATGGCGCGATACGCCTGTCAAGATATATTTTGCATTCACTAGGTACCGCATTAAGTGAAGCAGTGGTGCAGGAGATGTTTGAGAGTACTATTGTACCGTGCTCGTTACCAATCGCGGAAAGGCGGTGGTTAAGCGCGTCAACTCTCGTAATAATTTCTGCCATCTCATACACCGCATTGATTCCTTCTTCCGGTGCGGAACCGTGGGCTGAGACACCTTTTGTTCGGATGATAAACTGTCCTTTTCCCTTATGCCCGATGGCAATCTTGTTGCTGGAGGGTTCACAGATTACGGCAAAATCAGGTCGCAGAGCACGATCTTGGAAAATGTATTTTAAGTTTTCCCCATCGCAATACTCTTCGTCTACAGTGCAGGTCACATAAACTGTTTTATCCTGAATCCAGCCCAGTCTATAAGCCAGCGCGCCTCCATAGACAGCTGAAGCCAGGGCCGCTTTCATATCGACTGAGCCACATCCATACAGATATCCATCAATTATCTCTCCCGAGAAAGGATCATGCTGCCACTCTGCAGCATCGTGAACTGCCACTGTATCCATATGTGCATCGAGTAAGATTGACTTCCCTTTTTCTCCTAGTTGCCCAATCACGTTTCCCATTGCGTCAATAGAAACTAGGTATCCAAGTTTTTCCATCTCTTCTCTAATGTACAACGCAAGATTTCTCTCGTCACCGGAATAACTTCGTATGTGCACAAGATTTTGGGCAAAAGTCAGCAGATCGTCCTCCAGTGAATTAAAGCAGGTCCTGATATCCAAGGTATAGCCTCCTCGAGGCTAAAAATCGTTTATCCTTTGATGCTGTGCAGCTTTCGGCTGCCGCAGGACAAGCGTTCAAAGCCGTCTTTTGTAATAACATAGTTCTCTTCAATACAGAATACACCTGAGTCAACTAAAATGCCAGGCTCAAGATTGATAATCATCCCTTCCTTCAATACACCTGTATCATGTATCGTGACAGAAGGCGGCTCTGTACTCATCAGCCCCATGCCGTGCCCCATACGGCCGCAGTCATATGTGGCGCTATAGCCACGTTTTTCTAGTGCTTTACCGCACGCCATGGCTACATCCGCAATGAGAACACCAGGCCCCATAATAGAAGCGGCCTCCTCTGTGACATCATAGATATCATCTTGCATTCGTCGCCTCTCATCGCTTATCGGCCCAACGATTCCTGCCCGGCAAAAATCTGACCAGTAGCCATTATAGATAGCCCCCAAATCCAACCACAGCATATCGCCTCGCATGAGCCTACGCTCAGAACTGATAGCACTAATCCGCTCATAATTCCCCGCACCGGAAGTAATAATTACAAAACCGGGATATTCGGCGCCACCCTCTAGCATATACTGTTGAGCCAACATGGAAATCTCTCTTTCACTCATACCAGCTTCAATATTCTCAAAAATCTTATCGTGGGCATAGCCAGTAGCCGTACAAGCCCGTCTGTGACACTCAATTTCAGTGGAAGATTTGATGAGACGTTGAGACCAGATTATGTCCGAAGCATCGGCGAATATAGCATCAGGCAGTTTCTCCTTAAGCGATATAAGGGTGTCAGGCTGATAATTAATGCGCTGTTCAAAACCCAATTCCAATCCTATCTTGCCTTTATACATCCCGAGTTCTTCCATAATCAAGGCCAAATCCTGGGCAGTGGGGCCAAGGAGGCTACTAAAGTTGCGATGGTCGCAGCCATGGGAACGCAAACGAGCCTCAGGGGTAACGAAAGTCTGGGTATAAAGCAGAGGGCGTCCTGAGGCTGGGATAAACAGGAACATGGGGCGAGTGAACGTAGTCCAAGGCGCATGGGTACGGTAACCGGAGTAATAGTTAATGTTAGCTTCGGCTGACACCATCATGCCACTGAAATTCTGCTCACCGAGGCGTGTCTGGCAGACAGATATGCGGTGCAAAAATTCTTGCTCATCAAACCTAACAATATTCATAGATTAGTCCTCCTGCGAGTCCGTTTTTTTGCTAATCATCATCAGGCGGAAAATCGCGGCAAGAAAGCCTCCAAAAACGAGACTAAGGCAGAAAACCATATTTATGATAGCGACTATTGTCATATATTTTACACACCTTTCTTTGCCATGAAGTCTGGACAGTTACCATCAAGCGCTGAAACCATTGTCTGGAACATCGGGGAACGTACCATCATCCTTAGCATATCTTTCCTTTACGCCGTCCGCGACCTTATTGTTGAGAGCGAATGCAATGATGGCCATAAGTCCCCCTTGGAAGATAAATGTACCAAGATTACTGATTCCAAATGGATTCCACCAGTTTGTTTCCCCGTCAATGCTTTGGATAGACAACCATAGGAATATCGCTATTATAAATGTTGGTACCAGGAACTTAATTGAATACTCCCACCATTTTCCAATTTTTAACCCACAGTAGGGGTTATTAAGATAAATGGTACGCAACTTCTTTACACCGAATTTAATCATTGCATAGCAGGAAATCATGACCCCCACAATCATCATCTGTCCGGCGACCCAGTCTTGATTAGAGAGGAATGTGGCGTTCCACGCAGAGGGAAGGCCCCAAATTAAGAGGAGCGCAAAGATTCCTAATATGGATTTCTTTCGATCTTTACCGGCATCCGCAAAAGGTAATGCCACAATCAAAAAGTGCACACAGTTAGAAGAAAGCCCTGCCATAAGGAGGCTTAGGAAAAAGACGATACCCATGATATAACCGCCAGGCATGCTCTCAACTAAGCCTGTCATAGAAATAAACGTAAGGCCGTTGTTTCCGGAAGCGCACATGGCTAAAGCCTCCTCGGCGCTACCAGCAGAGGCAAAAATGGCAGGAATCACCGCAAGGCCTGCTAGAACAGCAGCAAACATATCACCCAAGCCGTTGACTGCTGAAGTGAGAGATACATCGGACTTCGCTTTAGAAAAAACCGCCAGCGTGAGACACAGTCCCCATCCAGGACCAGCAGACCAAACCGCCTGAGTTAACGCCTCCAACCAGACTCGATAGTTGAGCAGGTCTGAAAACTCAAAGTCAAAGTAGTAGTTTAGGCCGTCCACTGCGCCAGGAAGGGTCAATGCGCGTATAGCAGCGATAACAAGACATACAAACAGAGTAGGGATAAATATTTTATTTGCCTTTTCTAGTCCTGACACACCTTTATAGGCAATAAAGGCGGAAATAGCAAGGATGAGGACAAAAAGTAAAACTGTGATAAGATTCCCGTTAGTCACGGCATTGAACATCTCTGTTTTATCTACTCCATAGTAACCCTTCGTTACAGAGAGGCCTAGATAATAAACGATCCATGATAGTACAGCCGAATAGTATGAGGCAGTCATAGCCATGATAAGTACCACGATAATGCCGAGCCAAGTAGCGTTTCTCCCTACAAAATCTCGAAACGCACCAGGAGCCCCGTGGCGAGTATACCGCCCGATAACGTGTTCGCCCATCATCACTGGAATGATAACCAGAAACATTATTACAACATACACTAAGATAAATGCACCACCGTTTTGCGCGGCTACCCGTGGGAATCGCCAGATATTGCCGGTTCCCACAGATCCGGCAATCAATGAGATGACGAAAGTCATTTGTGACGAGTATCCAAGTTTTTTCTGACCAAGTCTTCTTTCTTTTCCCATAATGCACTTCTCCTTTCAATGAATCTAATTTACCAATTTTTCTATGCCTGTATGTTTGGTGTCACCTTCTTTCTGCTTTTTTAAAGTTTTTCGCAAAGATGCAAGTAGATTTCACATGCTTGCAGCAATGCTTTTACTTCACAATACTCATCTGTTCTATGAGCAACAGACATATCTCCTGGGCCCAGGATAATGGTGGGGATATGGAATATCCCTGCTGTAACTGCAGCATTTGTAGAATAACCTGGCTTGAAGCATATTACTTCTCGGCCTAAGACCGTCCGACACGCCTCCCGGGCTTTCTTTACCAGCTTTTCCTCCATAGAAATTTCCCAAGCCGGAAGATAGGAGTGAAGTGTTACAGGCACACCGGTCCAGCTCACTCCTGGAACATCACAGATTTCCCACGCTCCATCTACACCCCGACAAACTTCCTCCATTTCCGCTCGAATCGTATCCATGTTTTCTTGGATACTTAGCCGCCGATCAAGTATGATGTAAGCGCTATCAGGTACAGAATTATCTGAGGCAGTAACACACCCGATTCTGGTAATCGCCACCGAACCTTTTTCCTTCGTCTGGCTATCAAGAAAGTTTGCTAAGATCTCAATTCGTCCAATCACATGCTGCAGGGTATAAACCGGATTAATTCCTAACTCCGGTTTGCTGCCGTGAGTCGCTCGTCCGTTGACGGTAATCTTTATTAAAGCACGACCACGGTGACCGTAACCGATGTTGAGATCCGTGGCCTCACCGATAATCACGTGGTCTGGTCGTATTTCCCACTCTCGGAGCACACGTGCCACCATCTCCCCATCATAGTCCTCTTCCAAGGTTGAGGCGGAGATATAGAGCGTCTTCCCATCCAACAGTCCCAGGCGCTTGGCTACGGCACCTACATAGACCGTTACCGCCAGTGAGCCCTTCATATCGACCGCTCCTCGCCCATAAAGCCTGCCTTCATGGATCTCACCGCCAAAAGGGGGATATGTCCATGCACTGGCGTCAGTCACTTCCACCGTGTCCATATGGGAATCAAATAAAATCTTTGTTTCTCCACTTCCGACAATTCCCAGCACATTGCCTGCAGAATCTTCGATCACTTTATCGTAGTTCAGCTCTCGCATCTTCCTAGCAACAGATTTCGCCACCTCCCCCTCTGCCCCAGTGACGCTCTGAATACGAACTAATTCTTGGGCAAAGCTAATGATTGACTCTTTCTCTTGTTCCACTGCGTCACAAATTACACAAGGTATCTTCGGAATTTTTCTATCCACACAGACCACCTTTCCCCGTGGGCCTTCCCACTTCCATTCATTGCATCTGCCATATCATGATGTATATTCGGTTTCATCGTACAAAGATAGTGTATTGTGTTCAATGTAGAAAATCTATCTCAATTTTGCTCAATTTTATTGCAATTTTATCAAATTTGCGGTATACTCTCTTTGGCAGGCAATATATATTATAAATTTTGACCTGTTTTATCACGATTTTGATCAACACAGGAGCTCTCTATGAAATTTGCTTTTTTTGACGTAGATTCCTGCCTGCGAGAGACCACGCACCACGGCGACACAGATCTCCCTGTGGCAGTATACCTCCAGCAGTTAGACAAAAATAAGGAGGGGTTCCTGATCCTCCACTGGCATGAAGAGGTACAGTTTGTACTCTGTCAACAGGGAGATATCCTTTATACGGTTTCAGAACAGGCATATTATTTATCACCCGGCGATATTCTCTTCATTAATAGTCGGTGCTTACACATGGCTAAACCAATATCAGCTACCAGTGGAAGTTATATATGCATTGACATTCATCCGCGATTTCTATCTGGCTATAGCAACAGCCTGATTGATCGAATCTATGTTGCTCCTGTTCTTGCTTCCAAGGATTTTTCTGCTCTTCTAATTGATGGTTCTGCCCCGTGGCATGACCAAGTAAAACAACTGCTAAAACAGCTTGTGACCACTTTTGAAAGCAAAAACTATGCTTATGAACTACAGATATTAGGGCTTTTTATTCAAGTATGGACCATACTTCTAGAGAATGAAAAGGGACGATTTGATTCAACTATCTCAGTAAACCCCGCAGAGCAAGCTCGCATGGATCGAGTATTGACATTTATTCAAGAACACTACATGGAAGATTTGACCTTAAAGGACTTTGCGCGGGAACTGGCAGTGAGTGAGAGCGAATGCTGCCGCATTTTTCGGCGAAACTTAGGCATCTCACCCTTTACTTATCTGAATAATCTTCGAATAGTTAAGAGCACCACACTTCTTACTAAAACTGATATGAGTATGACAGAGATTTCACACCAAGTGGGTTTCAACAGTGGCAGCTACTACTCTTCAAGATTCAAGAAGACAATGAATTGCTCTCCTCTGGATTATCGCAAGCGTCATATTAAGAAAACTAGAACTTAAATTCTTACGCTTTTCATTGACAATCTCCTTTTATATTTTCATATCTCCAACATGTACAAACCTTCTCTACTTCTAATACGACAATTTTAGTGAGGATTCTGTTTGCCATTTACCTGAGAGCCAAGCGGAGCGAAAGTGAACGGTCCACCATTTGTTAGACAGTATGGCATACTGGATACCGAATGGGATATTTTGCTATATTCAAAACCGATTCTTTCTAACACTGTTTCTAACAAACATCCCGAAAACGATTGACCCTAAACGCCCAAGGGCGTGGTGAACTAGGATTGCTCAGAAAAATTAAGTTAAAAAAATAATATTAAATGATCTAAAACAGCGAAATTTGGTCACTTTAGGAAGCACAATTTTTAGAAATCGCCCTCATAACCCGGAGGTCGCAGGTTCAAGTCCTGCCGCCGCAACCATAGAAAAACCCAGTGATTGCAAGGCTTTGCGGCCTCGGTCACTGGGCTTTCTTTTTGCGTTGATAGGGCAAAAGCGGGACTTTAGCGGGACTGTGCCTCTGATTTGCTGTTCTGTGGGCATAAAAGAACGGCCCAGGTATAAGCCCAGGCCGCTCCTTGCGATAGGTTTACTTGTACTTTCCGGCGCATGCCAGAATAATCATGACAGGCAGCGCCAGAATAAAGAAGATAATCATAAAGCCCGCCCCCTTGCCTCTATGGTATCACTACGCCTGCTTTCTGTAAAGAAGATTGTCCAGGGTGTCACTTGCCTTTTCGTCGCTCTTGGCAAGCATATGGCTGTAAATATCTAACGTGGTTGAAACTTTGGCGTGGCCCAGCCGCTTTGACACGGTGAGAATATCCACGCCCTGAGCAATGAGCAAGCTGGCCTGTGTGTGGCGAAATTTGTGCGGGTGGAGCGGCGGCAAGTCGTGGCGCTTGGAGAACTTAGCAAGCCAGTCTGTGGGGCTGTCCGGGTGCATCGGCCCGCCGTTCTCCGCCGTCAGGACGTAGCCGGAGGGGCTGATACCCAGCTTTAAGAATGTGGTCGCCTGCTCCGCTCTCCAGCGTTTCAGAAGGGCCATAACGGACGGAGAGACAGACACATAGCGGTTTTCTCCGGTCTTTAACGTGGTACTGATTGCACCGCTCTCCGGCGTGTAAACGCGATTTTCACAGAGATACAGCTTGTTTTCTGTCCAGTCCACATGCTCCCAGCGCAAGCCCATGATCTCGCCACGGCGGGCACCTGTGGCAATCAAAAGCTGCACACAGACTTGCCATTTCAGCGGTTCCGTTTCTAATGCCTTTAGAATGTCCTGTACTTCCTCTACTTCAAAAGCGTCCATTTCATGCTTTGGCAGTTTGGGCGGCGTGGCCCGCTCGGCTGTATTGAATGGGATCAGCTGCTCTTTCACCGCCTGGGCCAGTATGGTACTGATAACCCTATGATGTTCCACGATGGTCTTTGCAGATAACCCGCCGCCGGTTT
>CALXAF010000027.1 GCA_944386185.1 uncultured Oscillospiraceae bacterium | reverse complement strand
CCCCGGCGGGCAACGTCCACCGCGTTTTTGTTCAGGAAGTTCACTCTGCAGTAGCTGCGTATACAGTCCGGGTGTTCACGCTCGAACTGGTATTGTGCCGAGTTGAGTTCCTCTATCTCCGCCTCATTCGGCACCTGGTTTTCAAGCTCTATTGCCGAGAGGTACACCCAGTCTATGCCGTACCGCTCTATGGTCTCCAGCACCTCCCGCTTGTCCTGTTCCAAATTGGAGCAGAATATATGGCCGTGCATGTCTATTATCATAATGTATGCCTCCGTAAACTCATACCACGCCCAGGCTTCCCAGTACCACGCCCACTATTGAAACCACCAGGGGGAACACCACTGTGGTCACGCCCAGGTACTTATACCCCTCCTTGTGCGACACGCCGCAGTAGTTTAATACAAGCACTATGGCGCTGTTGTGGGGCAGAGAATCAAAGCTCAGCGATGAGAATGTCATGAGCCTTGATATAACCTGCGGGTTGCCGCCCATAGACAGCACCTTCTCGCCTATGGCCGTGGCCGCTATGCGCATGCTGCCGTAGGCGGAGCCGGAGATGCCGGCAATCACAGCCACTGTGATTATGGTATAGAGGTACGGGTTTCCAAAGCTCACCTTTGTAAGGCTCTCTGACACCAGTGAGTACCCCGGCACCGCCGTCACCACGGAGCCGAAGCCTGAGAGGGCAGCGGTAGTGATTATCACCTGGGAGTTCTGCACAGCCTCCCCCAGCATCTTATTAAGGTTCCCCTTTATTGCCGGCAGGAACATGAAGCCGACTATAACGCACCCGCAGAAAAGGGAGGCGTAGGCCGGAAATGAGAAAAAGTTCAATGAGACTATGACGAAAGCCAGCGGTATAAGCACCAGCAGCGGGTTTGGAAGGTCCGAGGTGTCCATGGACTGCTCCAGGTACTTCTCATCCCCTGACCTGACCTCAAAGTGCTCGCCCCTCCGGCGGCTCCGTCCCGCCTCCCAGTTGAGGTACACTATATCCAGCACCGCCATAAGCACAAATCCGATTATACCTATCACCGGAGCGGCAGAGGCACCCACCTCAAAGGCGCTGCTGGGTATGGTGTTATTAAGCGTGGGCAGGCCCGGAATCATGCAGGCCGCCACTGTGGGTCCCAGGATACAGGCCGGTATAAGCTTCCTTGGCAGGTCGGCTATTTTAAAGAGCGCCACCGCTATTGGGAATATGGTGAATATTATCACGAATGTGTTCACGCCCGCCGCCGCCAACACCACGTTGCAGATTATCATGGCGATGACTATGTTGTTTGTCCCCAGCCGTTTGAACAGGTGCAGGGCTATCGAGCGGCTCAGGCCCGAGTTCTCCAGGAACTTGCTGAACATGGCCCCGGTGAGGAATACCGGGAACTGGGACGTGACAAAGCTGCCCATGCCGCTCATGTACGTGGTACCGTACCCATCCACCAGCGAGAGCCCCCCGCTGAGTGCCACGATCAGGGCGCATATCGGCGTCAGTATCACCAGGTTCACCGACTTTATGCACCCTATGATCATTACTGCGATCGCCACAAGGATGCCGATCAGGCTTATTGTTTCCATTTGAGTTACCTCCGTTTGATATTTTTTCCGGTCCTCTCCCGGGGCGCGATCACAGCTATCAGGATAACTCTGCCCCATTGCTCCCTGCGGTCCCACTTTGGGAACAAAAAAACCTGTCCCTGAAGAAATTCTTCAAGGACAGGCAATAAAACCTGCGGTACCACCTTGCTTGGCGCCTAAACGCCCACCTCTGGGGATGCTATCACATCCTGTGCCTTTTAACGGCGGCCACCCGTCTCGGCTCACGGCGGACCTCCGCCTTTCACCTCGCCCTCTGAGGCCCACTCGCGGCTGCTGCGCCGTCCGGCTCTCACCACCCCGGACTCGCTGAAGGCCGTCCCTCCGCGTATCTTCCTCATCAACGGTTTACACTGTGATTCTGCCAGTTAGTATAACAGCCACCCGTTTTTTTGTCAAGAGTCTCATTTTTGATTAAATAAAGCAAAAAATTGCACGCCGCTTATTGACAACCATCCGCTTCTCTGATAATATATTTAGGCGCTCCAAAGACAGCAGGTAGCTCCGGCCGTAAACCCTGCCGAGGACAGCAAGCCTGCAGGCCCAGGATAGAAGGCCTGCATATAGTGTTTGCAGTGTTCGTCTCCGTCTTTGTGCGGAGGCTTTTTTATTGGGCGCTACTAAAATTTCGGAGGTGAAAAAACATGCCCAACGCAAAAGTCCTAAGCGAAAAGCAGGCTATCGTGGCCGCTCTCTCCGATAAGCTGAGCGCCGCTGCCGCTGGCGTACTGGTGGACTACTCCGGTATCTCCGTGGCTGACGACACCGCCCTTCGTAAGAAGATGCGTGAGGAGAACGTGGATTACTCCGTAGTCAAGAACACCCTTCTCCGTTTCGCCGCCAACAACGCCGGACTCTCCGAGCTGGACCCGCTGCTCAACGGTACCACATCCATCGCCCTGAGCAACGATGACCCTATCGCCCCGGCCAGGATCATCAGCGAGTACGCCGCGAAGCTTCAGAACTGCTTTGAGATCAAGGGCGGCTTTATGGACGGCCACGTTATCTCCATAGACGAGATTAACGCCCTGGCTAAGATCCCGCCGCTGCCCATACTGCAGGCCCAGGCCCTTGGCACCATGCTGGCTCCTATAACGAGCCTGGCCATCGTGCTCAAGGCCATCGCCGAGAAAAACGGCGCCCCCGCTGAGGAAGCCGCCCCTGAGGCCGCTCCCGCGGAATAAACTATTTTATCTTTAAAAACTGCTTACAGGAGGATATAAAAATGGCCAGTGAAAAGACCGCAGCCCTTATCGAGGAGATAAAGGCCCTTACCGTTCTTGAGCTCTCTGAGCTCGTTAAGGCTCTTGAAGAGGAGTTCGGCGTTTCCGCCGCTGCTATGGCCGCTCCCGCCGCTGGCGGAGCTGCTGCCGCCCCCGCCGCCGAGGAGAAGACTGAGTTTGACGTTGTCATGACTGAGTTTGGCGCTGAGAAGATCAAGGTTATCAAGGTCGTCCGTGAGATCACCGGACAGGGCCTTGCCGAGGCTAAGGCCACCGTCGAGGGCGTGCCTGCCAAGATCAAGGAAGGCGTCTCCAAGGACGAGGCCGAGGAGATCAAGAAGAAACTGGAGGATGCCGGCGCCAAGGTGGAGCTGAAGTAATCCGGGCTTTCAAAAAGCTGAATGAGGGGGGCGGTTCACCGTCCCCCTTTTCATATCCGAACGTTCTGTTTTTCAAGTTTTATATTAACACTTTCTTTACACTTTCCCCAATTAAAAGGCGTATACTTCTATTTGTTATCGCGCAAAGCTCTTATTTGGGAGATGTGAAGAGATGAGAGGTTACCGCATTATTTCTGACAGCGCCTGTGATCTGCCTCCGGAACTTGTCCAGGAGCACAAGATAACAGTCCTCCCCTATTATCTTTCCATGGACGGCGTAAAGTACCTTAAAGACCAGGTGGAGATGGGCCGGGATCAGTTTTATCAGTGGATGGTGGACAACCCCGGCAGTTTCCCAAAGACGTCCATGCCCACGGTGATGGATCTGCTGGATCTCTTTACCGCCGCCGGGCGCGACGGTGAGGATGTGATATGCATATGCCTCTCAAAAAAGCTCACCAGCACGTACCAGACGGCCCTGACAGCCAGAAGCGTGGCCCTTGAGCAGTTTCCAGAGATGGAGATATACGTCATCGACTCCATGCTGGCCACGGTGATGCAGGGGCTCTTTGTGCTGGAGGCCTGCCGCCTGCGGGATGCCAGCGTGCCGATAGGCGACGCCGTCAGCGAGCTGGAGCGTATAAAGGGTACTGGTCGCATCTTCTTCACCATCAAAAACCTGGAGTATCTCCGCCACGGCGGTCGCATCGGCAAGCTTGCCGGTATGGCCGGCTCCATCCTGGGCATACGCCCGGTGGTGGCCCTTCGGGAGGGGGAGCTCTTCAGCGCCGGAATGACTAAGGGCCGCACCAGGTCCAAGGACAAGGCGGCCAGGCAGTTTCTTGAGCACGTGGGCGGAAACTACGTGGAGCCCTGGGAATACAGCGCCGTGGTCGGGTATGGCTACGACCAGGATGAGGGTAGGGCCTTCCATGAGAAGATCTGCCAGGGCCTTGCCAGGATAGGCCACAGGGCCGCGGTGCCAATGTATAAGATAGGATGTCTCATCGGCGCCCATATAGGGCCCCACCCCATAGGCGCCGCCGTGATCGACCGCGCCGTGATCCCAACCGTGGAGTGAATAAGCATGAAAAAAGGCTGGAGCTTTTGCTCCAGCCTTTTTCTTTTTGCCATCAGTCTGTGGAGGATATAAGGCCATAGCCTCCGCTCTTGCGCTTATATACAACTGAGAAAGCGTCGTCCTCCTCCTGATTGCGGAACACGAAGAACTCGTGATCCAGCAGGTTCATCTGCAGAATCGCCTCCTCAGGCGTCATTGGCTTTATGGAAAATCTCTTTGTACGCACTATATCAAATGACTGCTCTGATTCGTCCTCTTCCGGGACAACCACAGGCGCTTTTATCTCACGCTCGAAGGCGCCCTCCCTGAGCTTCTTCTCCAGGCGTGTCTTGTTCTTCCTGATCTGCCGCTCGATGGAAGCGGCGGCGGAGTCAATTGAGGCGTACATATCTCCAGTAACCTCGCTGACACGGTAGAACATCCCGTTGTTGCGAAGCGTCACCTCAGCGATGAACCGGCCCCGCTCTGTGGAAAATGTTATTGCCGCGTCTGACTCGGTCTTGAAGAACCGGTCCAGCTTTCCCACCTTTTTCTCAGCATACTGGCGGATATCCTCCGAGACCTGGATACGCTTTTCTGTGAAGGTAAACCTCATTGTGTTCAGCTCCTTTCTGTATGCGGCGGGCCATCGCCTGCCGTGACTACATTATATCACACATTTCCGGCAAACTGAACAATATTTACATCTTTTTAAGAAATAATTTTTAAATACATTGCCGATGCCGAATCACTCGTCAGGTTCAAGCCCGTAAAATTCCCTGTCCACCTCCAGCGCCCCGGCGCTAGTGGAACTTGTTGTGGGGCTCTCCCCTCTATATCCTTTTAAAATATAGCGTATCCCCATGGTGTCCTCGGCCAGCAAGTCTATGGATAGGGTGTCGTTCTGGCGCTCCCAGCCCAGTTGAGTCAAATCCAGCCTGTATCTGGAGACGAACATATAGCCGCCTTCCATCGGGGTCATTACCTCGGGCTGCCAGTTGGGATCATCCATAACCCTTTCTGTCGTGTAGGAGTTAGGCCAATTCTCCGGATCCTCCACATCAAAGCTTATTGAATCCATCTTCTCCCCGTTTACATATACCACCATCTCCAGGCTTGTAAGCTTCCTGGCTGGCCACTTACCGGGGTTACAAAATACGAAAAGATTCTCTTCTAATATCTGGTGACCCTGAGAATCATTATACCACCCAATTGATCTACTATTTTGCTGAATATCCGCGGCGATATCAACCGGCGATATTGAAAATGTCTCTGATAGAACCTCACGTTCTTCTCTGTCTCCTGTTTCCAACACTGCCTCCAGCAGATATTCACCTCCCGGCAGCTCAACATTTCCGGTAAATTTTCCTTCCTCCCGGGTTGTCTCCACCTGGATAGCCCTGCCAGTGGCGGTGTCGGTAAAACTGAATGTCAACGTCATGTCAACGTCATGTCAGCTTCCAAGCTCCTGGGTGACGCCCAAATCTGAAACTCGGTGTCTCCCGTGGCGCCATCGTAGGACAGTGGCACGATGCCCTTATCAATGAATATGCTGTTCTGCTCGTTCAACCTCTCAGTGAGTGATTCTTCAACCCGATAAATATCGTGACTAGTCTGTTCCAGACGGGACTCCAGACTTGAGAAGTAGGCGCTGGTACGGGCGTTCATATCCTCCATCCTTTGCTCAAGGTTGGCTATCTTCACACCAGCTAAAATTCCCAGGCACAACACCACAGCGCCCGCCGCGAGAAGTATTTTCCTGTGAGTCCCCTGGCGTTCCCTTTCTTCCTCCAATCGCGTCTCTTCCTTCTTCTGACGGTCCTCCTCCTTGTCCCGCTGGTCCTGAAGGTACTGCTCAAGCAGTTTTTGAATTTCCTCGTCGGCTTCGCTGCCGGCTGTATATGCCTCCTCCAGCCCCAGCAGCTCTCCAAGCTTCACGCCGAACACCCGGCTCAGTTCCACAAGATTCGTGATATCCGGCATCGCCGCGCCGTTCTCCCACTTTCCCACGGCCTGTCGCGAAACCCCCAGCCTGTCCGCCAGTTCCTCTTGGCTCATCCCGGCCTTCTTTCGCAGCTCCAGTATCCTGCCGCCCAGCTCCATTCCATGCACCCCCCTATGGCTTTTCTCAAATATATTCTACCAAACCGGCGGGAATATAACAACCAACGGCGCTTTTCTATTTGACAACCGCCGGTTGCCTATATCGTGAAACTACGACCCGTCCCAAAGATTTGGGACGGGTCACCAAAGAATTTGTCAAATATTAAGCAGCGTAATACTTACAACAGCCACCAGCATAGCGATTACCGACTGCTTGTTTGTCTTCTCTTTATACACAAAGATCCCCAGCAACATCGTCAACACTAACGTTCCAGCAGATATTGTAGGTATCACTATTGAGGCTGGCAGGACTTCCAGGCTTTTCAGTTTGAAATAATTGTTGAAAAGATTACAGGTTCCCAGCAGAACTCCCCAGAGTATCTCCCACCGGGAAAATTTTGGCCCAATCCCATTTCTTCTCCATTTGATCGCGAAGTATATAACCGAATATATCCCGGCTGCAGCAAATCCCACCGCCAAGAACAACATTTGGTACCCATTGACCGCGTATTTAGCAAAGAACTTATTGTCCGCCTCCACCAATGCTCCACTAAGCAACAGCAGAAGAAGTACAGAAGGCGTCTTAATTCTCAGTGTCTTAAGATCACTTATCATTATAGCCAAAGCCGCAAGAATCATAACAATCCCTACCCACTGTATCGCCGTCGGCCGTTCACCAAGGAAGATGATTGCGATAAAGAGTCCGCCAATAAATCCTGTCTGTTTGAAAAAAGAGGTTATGCCAGCCCCATTATCAGCTATGCTCTCCTTTGTCTGGATAAAATTCACCGCAAATAGGATCCCCAGCAGGACCCCAAACACAGCCAGTATGAGAGCTGTATTACCAGGGCTTACATAGTCCATTATCTGTGAGAGGCTCCCCTCCCCAAGGCGGGCTAATATTCGGTGCTGCCCGTTAGTCGCAGCAGTAATAACTGCCAGCACCATTACCACGGTGTAGTTATATACGGTCACCCTGTCAGTATTATACTTCTTCACCGCCGTCACCTTAAAGATGACATACGTTAGGCATGCAAGTATAAGAGATAATATCAGGTATATCATATTCTAATTTCAATCGCTCCGTTTTCTGCACAAAATTGTGCCCCTGTCCGGCGGAATAAGCGCCGGACAGGGGCTGCCTATCTGTTAGCCGCCTATCGCATGCCTTTCTCAAATGGCTGCCCGGCCGCTTTTGGCTGTTTACTGGAATTTCTGGTGAATGCCAGTATTATCAACGTCAATACGTATGGCAATGCTTTGAAGTAGTTTGCTGAGAGCCCCAAAGAATTCAGGAACGGTATGGCTGAATACGCCGCCGAAATGGTCATAGTCACACCGAAAAACAGTGATACCCACAGTACCTTTATCGGCGTCCACTGCCCCAGCATCATGACTGCCAGCGCCAGGAATCCATAACCATATACACTGCCATTGAATGTGGTTGCGTTTGGAATAACATATACAAGTCCGCCTATTCCACAGAGAGCTCCCGATATCAACACTCCTATATAACGCATTTTTATAACATTTATTCCTACAGAATCTGGCGCTTGTGGAAACTCTCCACAGGCTCTAAGCCTCAGTCCAAACCTAGTCTTATATAGAACAAAGGCTGATATCCCTAGCACCGCTAGTCCGAGAAACGTAGTAATGTATGCCTTTTGAAAAAAGATATCTCCAATTATGGGTATCTTTGAGAGGATTGGAACCTCATTTATCATAAAAGTATTCTTAAAGGAAATTATAGAAGCGCCAAGGATAATTCTCGCCGTAAACACCGTAAAAGCAGGTGCAAAGTTACTGATAGCCGCACCCGAGATAAGCTGATTAGCCCTGAGTGACACGGCAGCGACAGCGTGAACAGATGATATAAGAATACCAGCTGCAATCGCCACTAAGATTGCTATTATAAGGTGTATCTGCCCCACCATAAGCCCTTCTGTCAGATTCAGGAACAGTATGCCGCAGAACGCCCCAAAGGCCATCATACCCTCGAGTCCAATATTGGTGACACCGCTCTGAACTGAGAACACTCCACCGAGAGCTACCAGCATTAGAGGGATTGCAAAATTCAACGTTTGCCTACAAAGGAAGTATATCATATCCATTATTTTCCCCCTCCTTTCGCGTTCTCGAGTTCCCTTTTCATCTTAAATTTCTCTATACCCTTTTTAAATACAAAGGCCAGCGCGCTGAAATAGAAAATTATTGCTGTAAGCATTGTAACAGTCTCCGTTGGGAATCCGTTGCTTTGAATTAAAGTACTACCAACAGTGAGCCAGGCCATAAAGAACGCTGAAAACACAACTCCGATCGGGTGATTGCATGCCAGTAATGCTATTGGTAGAGCATAGGACGACTCAGGAATAAATACCTCAGCTAGGTTAAGCGTCTTTGTTATCGATGACAAGTGCAGTATTCCACCGCCTATTCCAGCTATAAGTCCACCAATCAGCATAACAGTGGCGATGTTCTTCTTCTCTGAGACGCCTGCATATCTTGCTGCCTCCAGGTTCTTGCCACTGGCACGCAGGCCGAAACCGAACGATGTCTTATACAGTATAACATAGACTATAATCACAAAGAGAAGAGCTATCAATATCCCGCTCCCGGCGCTTGAATCCGGGAAAAGCTTGTCCATGCCGGCCTTAGGCAGAATAGAATCTGACAGCACATATTTTGTGCTCACCAATGTCTGATCATAATAGAAATTATAGATTACCTCGTTTGATACATACATGGCAATGTAGTTCATCATAATACAGGCAATGACCTCATTGGCCCCGCAGTAAGCTTTCAGCACTCCAGGTACGACCGCCCAAAGCATACCCGCTGCTCCGGCAGCCAAAAGAGCCACTATCCAGCGTACGGACGCAGGAATATCTCCACAGAGGCCCCCCACCAATATTGCCGCCAGTGCGCCCACTGTGAACTGACCTGTCGCTCCCATGTTGAATATGCCCGTTTGGAAAGAGAACGCCACAGAGAGTCCCAACATAATATATGGCGCCATGTAATACAAAACCTGCCCGATCCCTTTACTGCCTGTGGCAGCACCACCGCTGAGTAGGCTCAAAAATGCAGGCCAAGCTTGGGATGGGTTAAATGCCAGCATCACAATGAAACCAAATATAAGGGCGCATATAATTGCCAAGAGCGACGATCCGACGCCATCCACCATGTTCCCAAGTCTCACATTTTTATTCTTCATGGTTCACGCTCCTCTTGGATCCGGACATGTATAGGCCAAGCTCCTGCACAGTTATATCCTTTGGGTCTACATCCGCCACCAGTTCTCCATCATGCATAACCAGTATTCTGTCGGCAACATTCATAACTTCCTCAAGTTCCAATGACACCAGCAGCACCGCCCTGCCTTCATCTCTCTCTTTTATAAGCTGCTTATGGATGAATTCCTCTGCGCCCACATCGAGACCTCGGGTCGGCTGGACTGCAATGAGAAGCTGGTGGGAGCGGTATATCTCCCTGGCCAGTATTATCTTTTGCTGGTTTCCTCCAGACATACTCCGCACTATCGTCTCTGGTCCATTGGCGCTGCGGATATCGAATTCATCTATGAGTTTTTCTGCGTATTCGCGTATTTTTCCAAATCTCAAAAACCCCTTCCTGCTGAACTCGGGAGTAAAATACGACTGGAGAATAAGATTCTCCCCCATATTAAAATCAAGCACAAGTCCATGTTTATGCCTGTCCTCCGGTATGTGTGCAAGACCATTGGTATTCCTGTAACGTATTGTCTGTTTTGAAATGTCTTTTCCGTCTATAAGTACACTTCCGGTGGACGGCATCATGCCCGCAATAGCCAGTACAAGTTCAGTCTGGCCGTTGTTGTCTACACCTGCAATGCAGGTAATCTCTCCAGCCCTGGCCTCAAAGGAGACATGGTTGACTTTGTTCTTCTTCGTGCCTTTCAACTGCACCGAGAGATCCTTTACCTCCAGCACCGGTTTTCCCGGCGAGGCCGGCTTCTTATCGATTTTGAGCGTAACCTTTCTGCCCACCATCATCTCTGACATCTCCTCAACTGAGGTGTCAGCCACATTGACAGTTCCAATACATTTTCCTCGACGCAGTACAGTACATCTGTCGGCAACTTTTTTTATCTCATTGAGCTTATGGGAGATGAATATTATCGACTTTCCCTTATTGACAAGCTCTTTTATGATATCCATAAGATCATCTATCTCCTGGGGAGTGAGAACAGCCGTGGGTTCGTCAAAAATAAGTATATCGTTCTCCCTGTAGAGCATCTTAAGTATCTCTACCCTCTGTTGCATACCGACTGTTACGTCTGATATTTTGGCGTCCGGGTCAATCTGCAGGCCGTACTGTTCACTCAGTTCCAGCACCTTTTTACGCGCCTCTCCCATCTGGAGTATGCCGTGTTTCACTGTCTCCATCCCCAGCACAATATTCTCAAGCGTGGTAAATGTGTCAACCAGCTTAAAATGCTGATGAACCATTCCTATCCCCAGGCGGTTGGCATCATTGGGGTTTGAAATTTTTGCCTTCTCTCCCCGCACATAGATCTCACCTGATGTTGGCTCATATAGGCCGAACAGTATACTCATCAAGGTGGATTTTCCCGCTCCATTCTCCCCCAGGAGAGCGTGTACCTCCCCCTCACGAAGCTGAAGCGTCACATCATCATTAGCCACAATGCCAGGGAACACCTTCGTGATATTGCGCATTTCAATTGCATATTCTCCCATAAAGTGTTCTCCTTTGAACTTATGCTTTCTGAATTCGGCAGCCGGTATACCCTCGCTCCCGCCCAAAGCCGCCATAAGGGACGGAACTGTCCGTCCCTTATGGGTATTAAATAGTCTTACGCTATATACTCATAGTTAATTGCGTTTACCTCTATGTCAGTAGCAGAACTACAGTTTGTATCATTTGGAATACTATCGGCAATTCCGTCTTCGTTAGTTGCTATCTTCTCATAAAGTGTGTCGTAATCCTCCTGCGTGAATCTCTCAAATTTTGAAGATTCCATAGCAAGTCCGGTAGCATTTGATTCTGCCCCGAGTCTATAAGTCTCTCCACCGGTAAACTTGCCATTGTCCCAATCTTCAAGGGTATCTTCACAGACAGACGTCAAATCTTTCAGTGCAGAAGTAATAACCGTATCTGAAAGTACAGACTGGTCACTATCGCAACCAATGGCTACTCCATCGTTCTGCTCAGCAGCTGCAAACACTGAGGAGTTGCCAGGTCCAGCAACAGAAAATATAACTTCAGTTCCAGTCTGATACCAGGAGGCAGCCTGTGCCTGATGCTCCGGTGTAGCTGAGTTCTCGCCCCAGTGTGTATATCGTACTGTTACATCGTCATATCCCAACTCGCTTGCTGCATAGTCGGCGCCTGCCACAAAACCGTAGCAATACTGTAGGACTCCAGGTACCATCTTTCCGCCCATGATTCCAAGGTTCTTATACCCTTCTACTACACTGGCATATCCCGCCATAAATCCAGACTGTTCGGCAGCAAAGTTGACAACTTTAACATTGTCATGGACTGTTATCTCGCCATCAGTATTCTGAGGGTTGGCCTCAAATCCAAGAAACATAACATCAGGATAGGTTTCGCTCATCTCAAGTAGTGCAACCTTATATTGGTCTGAACAAACTACAATAAACTCTGCTCCCGCTTCAACTGCAGTGTCACAAACAGCCATCTGCATCTCAACAGTGTTCTCTGATGGTTTATAATAAGTATATGGTATGTCATGTGCGTCACAGTAGTTACGAATACCTGCATATGCAGCAGAATGGAATGCATTGTCATCAAGCTCACCAGTTGCGGAAACAAATAAAGCTACCTTTATTTCACCATTATCAGTTGTATCACCCTGATTATCATCCCCGCTGTTATCGCTATCTCCCTGATTTTCATTTCCGCCGTTGTTATCTGTCGTGCCGGAGGCACAGCCTACCATACCAATAATCATCATCAGCGCCAATAAAAGTGCTAGAAATTTTTTCATTTCAATTCTCCTTTATGATTTCATTTTCCCCTAAATCTATTTATAGTTTTGGATACAACTCTCAACTATATCCCAAAACTTCTCCACATCCAGCTTCACTGATACATCCACATTTGCTTCTCTGCCTGAGAGCGCAAAGGAATCGCAATTTGTCCTTCCATAGCTT
>CALXAF010000026.1 GCA_944386185.1 uncultured Oscillospiraceae bacterium | reverse complement strand
GGCAGAAGTGAGAGCGACATAGGGCGCATCTGTCCTGGGGCCAAGGTTGGAAGCGGCCTTGCCATTAGGGGCGGCAGCGTTGAAAGTTCCAAAAACGCCATCAAGAGATGGGTAAGCGCTCTGTAGGAAAGCACATGCGGATCAATTAATCTGGAGGTAATTAAAATGAAACCTGAAGAAGTCAGTATTTTCCCTGTCGGCGAGAAGAATGAAGCCTTCGCAAAATATTTTGTAGGCCAGAGCTACCTCAATATGCTGACCACAACCGGTGTCTCCATAGGCAACGTGACCTTTGAGCCGGGCTGCCGCAACAACTGGCACATACACCACGCCGCCTCAGGCGGAGGCCAGATACTGCTGTGTACTGCGGGACGCGGCTGGTATCAGGAGTGGGGTAAGGAGCCGCGTGAGCTCCACCCGGGCGACGTGGTGGTGATACCGGCCGGTGTGAAACACTGGCACGGTGCCGCCGCAGACAGCTGGTTTGCCCACCTTGCCGTTGAGGTGCCGGGCGAGAACACATCAAATGAATGGTGTGAGGCCGTCTCGGACCAGGAGTACGCAAAGCTCAAATAGTTATAGCAATATTAAAAAAGCAAAGCCGCGGCACAGAATTATACTGTGCCGCGGCTTTTAACTCTTTTTACGCTCACTTGAGCCAATTCTCCGCATATCCGGCAATGTGAGGTACTATCTCCTTTATCTCCAATCCTGTGGTGTTGACGCAGAGGTGGTAATCCTCCATGTTTCCCCACCCTTTGCCTGTGAACATTTTGCGGTACTCAGACCTTTTGGAATCTATCTTCTTTATGGCCTTTTCAAGCCCCGATTCGCTAAGGTCCTCTCCCTCTTTTCCGTATTTCTGGCAGCGTTTGACCCTGTGCTCCATGTCAGCGTAGACAAACAGGTTGAAGGGCCTGTACTCCTCAAGGATCGAGTCCGCCGCCCGTCCCACTATTACACAATTTGATGCAGACGCAAGTTCCCGAAGCAGACGCTGCTTCTCTACCAGGATATCTATCTGCTGCTTCAGAAGGTCGTCGGCGGCGATAGTCCTTCCAAAGTGGAGGCGGACATTTACTATAGCGCCCTGATCTATATGCCTTGCGATATATCCGGGATCCATGTCCATCCGTCTGGCTATCTCTGTCTCGATCTCTTTGTCATAATAGGCGTATCCAAGCAGGTCCGCCAGACGTTTGCCCAATTCCCTGCCTCCGCTGCCGAATTCCCGGCTGATGGTGATTACTTTCACTCTGTGCCTCCTATCTCTTTCTGCCTGTTATCTGTATCCGGCTGCTGCAGCTGCGGCCGCAGTTTTCTCATGATTATTATGGACAGTATTGCCGAGAGCAGTGAAGTTCCAGCCAGGTTGAGCCAGATGCCGGTGAGTCCCAGAGGCCACAGTACACCGATAAGAACCACTGGAAAAACAAGGGCTGTGGACACTGAGAGTATCGAGGCCGGCAATGCCTTTTCTATGGCCAGCATATAACTCTGTGTGGCGAAAGCCACCCACCTTACAGAGTATGTGAGGCTGAATATCTGCAGGGCGCTGACAGACATCCTCAGTATCTCGTCAGTTGGCTCCGAAATAAAGAGCCGCGTCAGCTGTTCCGGCAGCAGAAGGACTACGAACACCGACAGTATTGAGACCACCGCGCTGGCAATATAACAACATTTTTCAATTGCCCGCACTCTTGAGAAGCTGCCCGCTCCCCAGTTGTAGCCAACGGCCGGCTGCAGGGAGTCGCACATGCCGTAGAGGAGAGGCTGGACTATGCCGTCCACATACATAAGCACTCCGTATACTGATACAGCCGTCTCACCGCCCAGACGCACGAGTATCATATTCATCAGCACCGAGGTTATCCTGCCGGCGATGTTGTTAAGGAAGCTAGGGCTTCCACAGGCAGCTATCTGGCCTATCATCTTCATGCTGAATCGCGGCCTGCAGAAACGCAGCAGGGTCTTTCCCCTGAAAAATGGTACAAAGGCCCCAAACGCGCACAGGAACATTCCCAAAGATGAGGCCAGGGCCGAGGCCCATATTCCCCACTTGAACATGCCCAGAAACAAAAATGCAAATACGCCGCACAGCACCGACATGATTATATTCATAACCATGCTCCCGCGTATGAAGCCGCATATCCTCAGATAGTTATCTACGGCAAACATTATGGTCGTGAGAGGTGAAGTGAGGGCATAGACCCGCAGATACTGCACTGCCAGGCTCGCGAACTCGCCCTCGGCGCCCATCAGGCGTATCAGGACCGGGGCCACCGCGTACATCACTCCGCCTATGATGACTCCAACGCCTATGATGATGATACATGAGCAAGTGAAGATGTTGTTCGCCTCACGTCTCTGGTTTCGCCCCAGAGATACAGATATCGGCACCGACGAACCAACGCCCACCAGATCCGCCAGCGCGAAATTTATGATCACAAACGGCATCGCAAGGTTCATCGCCGCAAAGGCCGTGGCCCCCAGATACCTGCCCACAAATACGCCCTCTATGGTCTGGTAAAGAGACGACGCCAGCATGCTTATCATGCCTGGTATCGCCGCCGTGAAAAACAATTTCAGCGGCGCTGTTTTTGAAAATAAAGCTGTCGAGTTCATTTTTCTCCTGTCTCCTTTCCTTTAGGTGATATATAAACAAAAAATGCGCCCGGTTATCTTTTAAAATAACCGGGCGCACCCGACTCCTTAGCCGAGCTGGGGCCCTGTGCCCCGTTGTGTATTGCGATACACGATCCTCCGAGAGAGCTATTCAGTTTTATGTCCGCAGCCTCTTCAACAGTTCATCAATGTCTCTGTCCTTGACGCAAACAGACGCTATTTTAATGGTTTTCAGAACAAATGTCAATAGGAAAAAAGAATCTTTTGAGCCTGTTTCTCACTCGCGGTTTGTGCCCGCACGGAAGAGGTTATTTGCCCTTGCCATACCATGGGGCCATCATTATAATATTTATATAAACGCATATGTTTTTAGGGGGTACGATGATGGCTTTTGATTTTAAACGCGAGTACAGGGAATTTTACATGCCGAAAAACAAGCCGGAGATAATTGACGTTCCGGCAATGAACTACATAGCCGTGCGAGGCCACGGCGACCCCAACATCCCAGACGGAGAGTACCAGCGGGCTATCGGCATCCTCTATTCGGTGGCCTATACCTTGAAAATGAGCCCCCGTGCCGGACATCTCATCGATGGATTTTTTGACTACGTGGTCCCGCCGCTGGAGGGCTTCTGGTGGCAGGATGGCGGCGGTATCAACTATGGCAGCAAGGACTCCTTCAACTGGATATCCGTGATACGCCTTCCAGATTTTGTGACGCCTGACCACCTTAAGTGGGCCGTCGATACAGCTTCTGAGAAGAAAAAGCTGGACTGCTCCCCGGCAGAATTCCTCACCGTCCAGGAGGGACAGTGTGTCCAGATAATGCATCTGGGCCCCTTCGATAACGAGCCCGAGTCCATATCTCTGATGGATGAGTATATAGAAGAGAGGGGTTACACTACAGACCTTTCAAAAAAGCGTCTCCACCACGAGATATATCTGTCCGACGCGAGGCGCGTGCCTCCGGAGAAATGGAAAACTGTTATACGCCACCCTATCAGGGAGATCAAAGGCTGAAGATGTCCGTGCGTCCGTGGATAAAACCACGGACGCGTTTTTTTATGCCATCCTCCTCCACTTGCATATGGGTATTTCACAAAAGGTTTTTAAAAAACTTGCACTCTCGGGTCGAGAGTGCTAATATATACATAAACATTTAGATCTGTTGTTTCTAAGGAGGGACATACGATGTCAAAGCGTCAGTTCAAGGCCGAGTCAAAGAGGCTTCTGGACCTGATGATCAACTCAATATACACCCACAAGGAGATATTCCTTAGAGAGATAATCTCCAACGCCAGCGACGCCATAGACAAGCTGTGCTACATCTCCCTTACCGACGACAAGGTAGGCCTTAACCGGGAGGATTTCGCCATTCGCATAGGCGTGGACAAGGAAGCCCGCACAATAACCGTCAGCGACAATGGAGTTGGCATGAGCCAGGAGGACATGGAGGCAAACCTGGGCGTCATCGCCCACAGCGGCAGCCTCCAGTTCAAGAGCCAGATGTCCGATGAGGCAAAGGAGGATGTGGACATAATAGGCCAGTTCGGTGTTGGCTTCTATAGTGCCTTCATGGTGAGCGACAAGGTCACCGTCATATCCCGCGCCTACGGCTCCGACACGGCCCATAAGTGGGAGAGCACCGGTGCCGACGGCTATACCATAACAGAGTGCGAGAAACCCGCGGCTGGCACTGATATAATCATGCATATAAAGCCGGACACCGACGATGAAAACTACAGCGTATACCTTGAGAGCTGGAAGCTGCGGGAGCTTATTAAGCGTTACTCCGACTATGTGCGCTGGCCCATCAGGATGGACGTACAGCACACTGAATATAAAGAGACCGGTGAGAAGGACGACCAGGGCAACCCGAAACGGGAGCCTGTCACCACCACCCAGGAGGAGACTATAAACAGCATGGTCCCCATCTGGCAACGCAGCCGTAGCGAGGTGTCCGACGAGGACTGCATCGCCTTTTATAAGGAGCAGTTCCACGATATAGACGATCCTGTGGCAGTCATACGTGTTAACGCCGAGGGCCTCACCTCCTATAAGGCGCTGCTCTTCATACCGTCAAAGGCGCCCTACGACTTCTACAGCCGGGACTACAAGCCGGGACTCACTCTCTACAGCTCCGGCGTCATGATAATGGAAAACTGCGCCGACCTTATTCCGGACTGTTTCCGCTTTGTGCGCGGCATTGTGGACAGCCCCGACCTCTCTCTGAACATTTCCCGAGAGATGCTCCAGCACGACAGGCAGCTCAAGGTCATATCCAACAACCTGGAGAAGAAGATAAAGTCTGAGCTCTCCTCCCTTATGGAGAAGGACCCGGAGAAGTACGACAAGTTCTGGGACAGCTTCGGCCGCCAGATAAAGTACGGCGTGGTCAATGAGTACGGCATCAAGAAAGACCTTCTCAAAGACCTGCTCAAGTTCCACTCCTCCGGAAGCGACAAGCTCACATCTCTAAAGGACTATGTGTCCCGTATGCCCGAAGCCCAGAAATACATCTACTACGCCTCAGGCGACAGCCTCAAAACCGCCCAGGGGCTCCCGCAAAATGAGCAGGTGAAGGCAAAGGGCTATGAGCTTCTTTACTTCATCGACGACGTGGACGAGTTTGTGGCCCAGATACTCCACACCTATGAGGAAAAGGAGTTCCGCAGCGTCACCGGTGCCGACCTGGGGCTTGAGAGCGACGAGGAAAAGCGGGAACAGGAGGCCGAGGCTGAGAAGACAAAGCCGCTTATTGACTTTATCCGGGAGACCTTGAAAGACGAAGTATCCGATGTGAAGCTCTCCTCCGCCCTGGTGCAGAGCCCTGTGTGCATGTCCTACGAAGGGGACATCTCACTGGAGATGGAGCGTTACTTTGCCTCCATACCAGGCGAGGCGGGCCAGCAGATAAAGGCCAAGAGGGTACTGGAACTCAACGCCTCCCACCCGGTGTTCAAGGCGCTGGAGGCTGCCTTCGAGGGCGATAAGGAGCGGGCCGGCAAGATAGCCCGGGTACTCTGCGACCAGGCGAAGCTCCTGGCGGGCATCCCGGTGGAGGACATGGCCGGATATACAGAGGCCGTGTGCCAGCTCATCTGAGCCAGCATAACCAACATTAAAGATCTATATAGTAAAGGCATGGCGCGAAAGCCATGCCTTTACTGCTGTTACTCCATATTCTCCCGGATTATTGCCGCAAGTTCCCCCCACACTCCGGGGCAGGCCGCCACAATATCCGAGACGCCTCCAAATGACACCTCTGCGCCATCCGGCTTCAGGGCGATGCCGCCGGCCTCCTTGACAATGAGTATCCCCGCTGCAATATCCCATGGCTTCATTTTAAACTCGTAGTATCCCTCCTGGCGCCCAGCAGCCACATAGCACAGCTCCAGGGCCGCGGATCCCATCCGGCGCAGGTCGTGGCAGCGGCTGTACACCTCCCGGGCCACAGCAAACACCCGCCCGGCATTTCCCCTGTCTCCAGGCGCGGCACCGAAGGATATGTTGGACATTTCAAGCCTCCTGCCCTGCGGTACGCGTATCTCACCGCCGTTTAGCCGCGCCCCCTCTCCGCGCACCGCCGAGAACAGCTCCCCGGCAAAGGGGTCATAGATTATACCGATCTCCACCGTGCCTTCCCTTACCAGAGCCAGGGATACCGAACTGTGGTTATATCCGTGTATCAGGTTTGAAGTACCGTCCACCGGGTCCAGTATCCAGGCACAGCCCGATGTAAGTCCCTTTGCGCCATCGCCCTCCTCACCTACAAATCCGATCTCCGGAGACATCTGTGAGAGCCGACAGGCCATCAGCTCCTGGACAGCGGTATCCACAGCTGTTACAAAATCGTGGGCACCCTTCATGTTCACCTGTCTGGCCATTGACCTATCCAGCAGGAGCTCGCCCCCGTCGAGTACGGCCTTACGGGCACCCTCAAATAGCATATCTATCTTCACTGTGATACCATCTCCATCTGGCTTGCACCGCGGCGCTTCAGGGAATCGGTGACGGCCATCTTCCTCACTATGTCCAGCACCGTCTTCTCAAGCTCGCTTCCGGCAGAGTAGTCGGCCGGGAAGATAAAGTCCGCCCTTCCATCCCGCAAGAGGTTCTCCGCCGTATCCTCCCTGCCGGGCGGGTACACGGCTATGGAAAAGCCGCCGTTTACACGCACAAGCTTCATACAGGGCACATCTGTCATGCCGTCGCCTATATAAAGCATATTCCTAAATGGCACAGGCCGCCTGTCCTCCGGCACGTACTCGTTTACCGCCAGATCGTCGGAGAGATCAAGCGCCCCCTTGTTTATACGGAACAGGAACTGGGTCTTTGTGGTGTAGTTGACCACGTTCTTGGGCCACTGGGCCACATCATCCACGTCGTACAAAAACTCGCAGGCGAAAACCTCCCTGAAGTTTTTGAATATGCTGGAGCCCTCTATTATCTCCCGAAGCCCGGAGGAGATTATATAGTGCTCTATCTCCACACCCAGCGTCTCCCCAAACTCATTTATCCTGTCGAACCAGCTGTCAACCCCGGGGTAGAATTCCAGATCACGCCCCAATGCCACAAAGCTCTCCCGTCGCACGCTCTTTCTTGCGGCACGGGCTCTGGAGAGCATCAGGTACATGTAGGAGAGCACCCGGTCCATCTTATGCTCGGCCGCCAGGCCGTTTGCCTCCCTCCAGAACTCCTCGGGGGTCATATTCACATTCGGTATGAAGCTGTACTCTTGCATATCCTTTGTGCACAGAGTCCTATCGAAATCGTACATAAGTGCCAGGGTCGCTTTTTTGCTCTCAGCCACAGGCCTCACCTCTCGAAGTACAAGGGTAGGTATTATATAACTTTAGAATATTATACTATACCGTTCCCTGCCCTTCAAGATTGGCGTCAGATTTTTGCAGCCGTTCCAATACCCGCACGTTGCCCTGGAGGCGTGGATTTGAGGGCTCTATATCCAGCGCCGCCCTGGCATACCGGAGCGCCTCCTCTGTACGCCCTGTATTGAACAGCGCCACAGCCCTCAGGTCATAGGGAAGGCTGCCCCAGCTTGCGGCTTCGCATATGTATGTGTCGGGACGCTCTAGTATCTCAAGGGCGCAGCCGGTAAAGTAAAGGACCCCGTCCCAGTTCTCATCCTCATACAGGAGCATCGCCAGATCCATATACGGCTCTCTCAGGTGCGGCGCCTCGGCTATCGCCCGAAGATACCAGTCCCGGGCCTGCCGCCTCTCCCCCTTCATGGCGTATGATCTGGCTATAAAGCGCATGGAGGCCGCTCTCTCATCCCTCCACACAGCCCGTGGCAGCCGCAGATGGCGTTTCAAGGTGGCGATGCAGTCGTCCCATCGGCCGTGGTACATGTACTCCCGCCCAAGATAGTGCATATTCCTGTCGTCCTCCGGATCCTCCCTGACAGACAGTTCCAACAGCGGCAGGTACTGGGCCCTTGACTTTGTTGGATCAGCCAGATGGTCAAGCTGCATCCCAGGCACCCGTACTTTCGGTCCAGGCTGCCCCTCGCCCACCCACTTTAGCACCTCGTGTACAGGGTGGGTCCACATATAACCGTGGCGGGCGTGGGCCTTCTCGTACCAGAACACCACTCCCTCGGATCCGTCAGGGTTGAACGACCAGGTGTACCTGTACACCGCCTGGCCCGCTCCCGGTACCCAGGCGTTCTCCAGCGCCTCACGCCAGCCGGGATGGAACACCTCGTCAAGATCGGTGCACACGCAGATGTCCACATCCTCAGGTACAAGCTCCATAGACCTATTTCTGGCCACATCGAACCTCCAGGGCACGATATTCTCCACTGTCACAAATGCGCCGCGGCTGCGAAGGCGCTCCACCGTCCCGTCTGACGATCCGGTGTCAAGTACCACTATCACGTCCGCCTCACCCATGGAGTCCATCCACCTGTCCACAAACTTTTCCTCGTCCTTGCATATGGCGTAGACAGCTACCTTCATTCTCCACATCCTTTCAAACTGTCTGGATGGCAGCATTTCAGACGGGCGGTAAATATACCGCCCGTCTCACATCCTGTGTTATACTGTAATTGTCAGTCCAGCTTCTGAATAATAAGTCCGGCGTTAGTGATTGTAACATTTGCTTCTGTGGTATCCAGAGTTATTGTGGCATTGCCGCCAGTCACATTCACCAGCACAGAAGCCGCCAGGGTGGCGGTGTCAGATGTGTTGGCTATGGACGCCGACTTGGCGCTGCCGGGTATTGGCGTGCCGCCGTTTTCAAGCTGTACGCCTACGGTACCGCTGCTGGTTGTGTTAGTCGCAACCACTGAGTAAGTCACCCTGTAGATACCATTCTCTGTAATCTGGAAATCCCCTGAACTGGCAGAGTGGGTCACAGCCGTGCCCTCTTCCACCTGGTTTGTATCAAATGTCACCGGGTCGCCGCTGCTGGACACTGTCTGTGATCCAACATTTGTGGCATACAGTGCGTTGAGATCAGGCGCCGCACCAGTGGGTCCTGTTGGACCTGTAGCGCCAGTTGGGCCGGTTGGCCCCTCCACGCCCTGAGCACCAGCGGCACCGGTCGGGCCTGTTGGGCCTTCAGCGCCGGCAGCACCGGCAGGGCCTGTTGGGCCGGTCGGGCCGGCAGCGCCTGTTGGACCTGTGGCTCCCACGGCTCCCGCTGCACCGGTCGGGCCGGTGGCTCCCGCGGTTCCCTGAGGACCGGTTGGACCAGTCGGGCCTGTGGCGCCGGTTGGTCCTGTGGGACCCGTCGCGCCCGTAGCTCCCTGAGGACCAGTTGGGCCGGTAGTAGTAGCTGTTATAAGGGTATAATCAGCCGACGAGCCCGGTACGCCGGTTGGCGCGTTCACTGCAGCTCTGTAGAGCGCTCCGTTATACAGCACAAGATCTCCCTGGGCATATGTGACCGCCGGGTTAAACTCAGAAGCCTCTGTGAGTCCCGGACCCGGTGCGCCGGCTGGGCCTGTCGGCCCTGTCGGCCCTGTTGCACCCGCGGGGCCGGTCGGACCTGTGGCGCCCTGAATTCCTGCAGGACCAGTGGCTCCCACAAGTCCCTGTATGCCTTGAGGGCCCTGAGGTCCAGTCGGACCGGTGGGTCCGGTCGGGCCGGTAGCGCCGGTGAGTCCAACAGAGCCGATAGGTCCCTGTGGCCCCACTGGCCCCTGTGGTCCTGTAGGGCCGACAGGGCCCGGAGGTCCCGGCATGGTGCAGTACTGCACGCAAGTCGGCGGGCAGGGGCAGGATGGCCCCGGCGCGCTTGGGGGCTGGCAGCAGCCCCTCTGTCTGTCGTTTGGCCGGTAAATGTTCATATAAAATACCAAGCTCCTTCTGCTCATACTGCGGGGCAAAACTCATTATTTCGTCCCGCCGGGAACGCACACGTTCCACGTCACTCCATGATATGCCGCAGCTGTCTCTTCTGTTCCAGTGCGGCATTAGTCAAAAGATAGCAATGGGAAAAAATTATATGCCGTTTTGATGCAGTTTTGATGTATTATATAATTAATTTGATTATATGTTCGGGGGATGAAGTGGATGGTGCGCATCCTTATTGTTGAAGATGAAAAGCCAATTTCTAGCCTTATAAAAATGAGCCTCAGCAAGGCGGGCTATATATGTACCTGCGTCTATGACGGTATTGCCGCCGCCGATACGCTGGAGAAAGAAAAGTTTGATCTGATACTGCTTGACGTGATGCTTCCAGGCGCCGATGGGTTTGAACTAATGGACTACATACGCCCCCTCCAAATACCCGTCATATTCCTGACAGCTAAGAACTCCGTGGACGACCGGGTAAAGGGCCTTAAAATGGGAGCTGAGGACTACATCGTAAAGCCTTTTGAGGTGGTAGAACTCTTGGCCCGAGTGGAGGTGGTGCTCCGCCGTTACAACAAGCTGGCAACGGTAATAGAAATAGGCGGGCTCACAATAGATACCCGCTCCATGGTGGTGCGCCGGGACGGCGTGGAGATACCTCTCACAAACAAGGAGTATGAGCTTCTGCTTCTGTTCGCCCAAAACCCAGGGGCCGCCCTCTACAGGGAGACTATATACCAGCGGGTCTGGGGCGGTGAATACACCTGCGGCAGCCGGACAGTGGATCTTCATGTCCAGCGTATGCGGAAAAAAGTTGGCTGGGAGGACAAGCTGGTAGCAGTCCACAAGGTGGGCTACAGGCTGGAGGTGTGATATGAAGCTGCGGGTCAAACTGGCCCTCGCCATCGTTGTGTTGCTCTCACTGTCCTTCGGCCTTGGAGGCAGCCTGCTTATCTCTGTATCGTTCTCCTCCACGCTGGAAAATGAACGGCAGACCGCTCTGCGGTCTTATATGGCGACTCAGAACGCCCTGCTTCTGGCTAACAGCATAAGCCAGCAGTCGGATTACGACGATATAGTGGATACCCTTTCACAGCTCGACGGCCAGAACCAGTCCCTCTGGTCCGGGGCACGCCTATCTTATGATGGCAGGCGTCTCTTTTCCAGCGGCGTCATGCCTAGAGGTCTTGGCAGTACGCCAGAGAACGGCTACTGCAGCGTCAGCATGTTCTCAACTTCGTCAGGAAAATATATCCTTGTCTCCGGCCTCATACGGGTAAATGAAGAAAATCTGCGGCTTGACATAACCAGCGACGTAACAGCTGCCTATTCAATGCGCCGTACCCAGTTAGGAATATATCACTGGCTGCTCGTAGCAGTTCTCATTCTTGGTGCAGCAGGTTCATGGGTTATTGCCACTCTTCTGACGCGGCCTCTCACCCGTCTGTCCAGGGCCTCCCGCGCTATAGCCGGTGGCGACCTGACCGCCAGGGCCCAGGTATCCTCCGGGGACGAACTGGAAGAATTGGCAGAAGATTTTAACTCCATGGCCGGCAGGCTGCAGAAAAATATTGTAGAGCTGCAGGACTCCATGCGACGTCAGGAGGAATTTATGGGCAGCTTCGCCCATGAGCTGAAGACACCTATGACCTCAATCATCGGGTACGCAGATCTTCTGCGCAGCCGCTCCCTAGACGAGGAGGAACGCCAGGAGGCGGCGAATTACATCTTCTCAGAGAGCCGGCGGCTTGAGAGTTTGTCAATTAAGCTTCTCGATCTGCTGGTGCTGAAAAAACACGATATGGAGCTTGGCGAGGCCTCCCCATCAGCCATCATCTCCGGCATAGTGAAGACTATGAAGCCGGTGCTGGCAAGGCAGGACATAGTTATAAGGTACAAGTGTGAGAGCGGCACCTGCCTTATGGAGACGGACCTTGTGCGATCCCTTCTTATAAACCTTATAGATAATTCCCGAAAGGGTATGGATGGGCCGGGCATAATTTATATATTGTCAGACATGACGGATGATGGCTGTGATATACAGGTGATTGACAACGGACGCGGCATACCTGAAGAGGAACTCGGCAAAATAACCGAGGCCTTTTACAGGGTTGACAAGTCCCGTTCCCGGGCACAGGGCGGCGCCGGCCTGGGGCTGGCCCTCTGCCGGGAGATAGCCCTGCTGCACAATGGCGACATACGTATAAAAAGCATATTGGGCCGCGGTACAAACGTCCTGGTCGAACTCAGGGGAGGAAGAATATGATCAGAGCAAACAAACTGAAAGGGTTTATACTTATAATATCAACACTTGCCATAGCGGCGGCCAGTTTTTTCCTCCCTCAGCTCATTCTATCTATGCAGGATAATCAGCTCTTTGGCGGAGCCCAGATGGTGGAGGTGGAAGAGATCGGGCTGAGCCTTGTGTCCAATCTCTCAAAGCTGGATAAGCTGCGTTTTGCCGGAGAATATTCCGCATCCACAATCGAGCTGGAGACAGGGCGGTATATGGACAGTGATGATGCCGATCTCTGCTTTAGATACATCATATCCGGAATGGGTTATTATACCGAATTATGGGATATAGAGGTGGAAGATCCAAACGGGCTGCTCACCTTAGAATCATCCAGTGTCGCGCTGAATATAGATTCCAACGGCAGTTCTATGGTCGTGTGGACCCTTGATTACACATTTGACGGGGGTACAGTCGAAGTGGATCTGGATGACGAGACGGGTCTTCTGCTGGGTGGGCGCTGTGTGTTTGACAATATGAAAGAATTGGAAGAGTGGGGCTATGATCTCTACTCAATGGATATAACCGAGTTTGTATACTCCCTCGCCGATGTATATTACATGAACCAGGATCTGGGTTATTTCGACGTCTTTTTTGCAGATGAGAATTCCGGAATTATAACGGTCACAGACGGTGTGTACTCATATGAGCTGCGTATACGGTTTGTAGGTTCCGCGATTATTTTGAATTGATACACAACCCCAAAATTTACAATTTCGATACAATTTGTTTGCAAAAGCTTTGCCATTGAGTGATATTCTCTCAGTACTTTCCGATAGAGGTGTTCTATGAGCCAGTATACAAAGTATAGAAGGTCAAATAAGTTATATAATATACTGATATTTTTGATACTTTTGACCTGTATCGCCGTTACAGTTGTGCTTTTGTGGTCGGATACCATAGCCGAAGGGGCAGCGCCTTCGGAGGATCCGCCCGCCACGCGTGACGACGCTATCTCCTCCGGGGCCATCCCGTCTGGTGACGGCTCATCCGGTTCAGGCACTTCCGATCAGTCTGATGGCCAGCAGCTTGACCTCTCCAGTTATCCTCAGGCACTTCAGGAATTATATGAGAAAAACCCGGACGCCAGGCAATTTGTACTTGACTACTTTGAAAAGCGCTCCCTTGATCCGGAGATAGACTTGAGCGGCGAGATAAAAAGCGGGGCAGTACCACTTCTCATGCAGTGGGATGAACGCTGGGGATACACTACATATTCCGGAAACCTTATGGGCCTCTCAGGCTGTGGCCCTACATGCCTCTCAATGGCCGCCATATATCTTCTGCAGGATCCAACCCTTGACCCACGTACCATAGCTGATTTCGCTACGGAGAACGGCTATGCTACAGACGGATACGGCACATCCTGGACACTTTTCTCAGAAGGCGCGCCAAAACTTGGCATATCCTGTGACGAGCTGCCCCTAAACAAAGGCGACATAGATAATGCCCTGGAGAGCGGCTGCCTTGTAGCATGCGTCATGGGTCCAGGTGACTTTACGGACGCAGGCCATTACATACTTCTCACCGGTATTCAGGATGGCGAATATGTGGTGAACGACTCCAACAGCTACAAAAATTCCGAAAGGACCTGGAGTTATGACGAGTTGGAGGGACAGATCAGAAACATATGGGCGCTGTGCAAAGCCGGTTGATCAGCATAGGTACCAGGGCTGCGTAATATAAGCATCTGCCATCATTATTTCTCTCCAATCCTCACTTTTTCGGGCACACAGCCCTGATGCCTAAACTGTTTACATATAAATCTGAGACGCGGCGCATAATGCGCCGCGTCTCAGATTTATTTAGGGAATTTAAAAAGGAGAACTTGTAATCCTACTCGTCGTCCTGGAGCGCATCGTAGCCCCGCTCGCCTGTACGTATCTTCACAACATCCTCAACGTCGTAGATAAATATCTTGCCGTCGCCCACATGCCCTGTATAGAGAACCTTCTGAACAGTATCCACCAGCGTCTTTGTGGGTATCTTACAGATGACCACGTCTATCTGAACCTTTGGCAACAACCTTGTCTCCACAGGCGCGCCTCTAAAGTAGGTCTGGTGGCCCTTCTGCATGCCGTGGCCAAATACGTTGGTTATCGTTATGCCCGTGACCCCAAGTTTCTCAAGGGCATCCTGGAGCTGGGCAAACCGGGACTGGTTTGTGATTATTGTGACTTTTGTCATCTTCACGCCCGGCGTCTCCCTGTGTACCACGGGTACCGCCTGGCTTGCCGGCACCTTATTCTCCTCCGGCACTTCAACGAAATTATCCGCGCTTATCGCGTCGTCCGAAGACAGGTCTCCGCTGGAGGCGGCAGGCGCAAAGTCCGGATATGCCATGTTCCCGTGCTCACCTATATCGAGGCCGGCGATTTCCTCTTCCCTGGAGACACGTATGCCGATGGTCTTTTTGAGTACGAGCCATACGATGGCCGAGGACACGAATGTAAAAGCCCCCACAGCCAAAATGCCAATTAGCTGGACTCCCAGCAGATGGAATCCGCCGCCGTAAAAGAGCCCGTTTGCCTGAGACAGTGATGTGACACCTGCCTTTGAGAAGAGTCCCACGCAGATGGTGCCGAATATACCGCAGCACAGGTGCACCGACGTGGCGCCGACCGGATCATCCACCTTTATTTTGTCAAAAAAGCTGACGGCAAGCACCACGATCACTCCGGCTATGGCGCCTATGAGCAGCGAGACCTCGATGGTCACGTAGGCACAGCTGCCTGTCACCGCCACCAGCCCAGCAAGGCAGCCGTTTATCGTCATACCCAGATCCGGCTTGCCGATGATGAGCCAGGAGGCCACTGTTGAGGTGAGTACCGCAGCGATAGCCGAGGTATTCGTAGTCACGAGTATGTGCATTACATCAGATGGGTTCTGGAAACTCATTGTGGAGCCGGGGTTGAATCCGAACCAGCCCAGCCACAGGACGAAGAGCCCTATGACAGCAAGTGACATGTTGTGACCCGGTATGGCCCTGGGTTTTCCGTCCTTACCGTATTTCCCGATACGCGGCCCCAGGATGATGGCTCCGGCCAGCGCGGCCCATCCGCCCACCGAGTGGACAGCGGAATCACCAGCGAAGTCCAAAAAGCCAATGTCCGCGAGCCAGCCGCCGCCCCATATCCAGTGGCCGACTATCGGGTAGATAACCAGTGTCAGGACGAATGAGAAAATTATGAAAGACACATACTTTATCCTCTCTGCCACCGCACCGGACACTATGGTTGCCGCCGTACCGCAAAACACCAGTTGGAAGAAAAACTTGCCCCAGAAAGGTACATTTGAGGTAAGTGTATCCTCATAAGCCGAGATATCCGCTCCCCCCAGGATGAACAGGTTCTCTGTTCCCACAAACGGATTGTCGCCGCCGAACATCAGTCCCCAACCCAGCAGCATAAATCCAAGAGAGGAGACGGCGAACACGATGAAGTTTTTCGACAGGATATTGACGGTGTTCTTGGCCCTGGCAAAACCGGCCTCCACCGCCGCGAACCCCAGGTTCATGAAGAACACCAGTATGGCCGCAAGCAATACCCACAATGTGTCGATGATCATTACGCTGTCCATTCTATCGCCTCCAAAAACAAAAATAAGGACGGTGACGTTCTTCCTTGAAGGAACGTCATCGTCCTTGATGCAAAAAATCTAGCACAGGGAGCGCCGGCTGTCAACACAAACTTTGCCTTTAAAATAATTTTTGTTGCCTTTGTACCAAGTGCTCCAGGTAATTCACAAAAAATTCATCATTATTTTATAATCATTTCTTTTGGCTCAGTCACCAAATTTATGACGCTGTGAGATTTATAAAATTTCATTTCCCAGTCAGTCTGCTCACTGGAACTGTGAGTAGTAGAGCTTTGCGTACAGGCCGCCGCGCTTTAAGAGCGTCTGATGGTCGCCCTGTTCCACAATATCCCCGCCGTCCACAACAAGTATGTGATCGGCGTTCTGTATTGTGGACAGACGGTGGGCAATGACGAAGCTGGTCCTGCCATGCATCAGCTCCCGCATAGCCTGCTGGATGCTCTGCTCTGTCTGTGTATCCACATTTGATGTGGCCTCATCAAGTATCAGCATTGGTGAGTCTAAAAGCATCGCCCGGGCTATAGTCAGCATCTGCTTCTGTCCTTTGGAGAGGCCCGAGCCCTCCCCTGTGAGGACGGTGTCGTATCCGTGGGGCATCTGCATTATGGAGTCATGGACGTGGGCCGCCCTGCAGGCTCGGATAACATCCTCCCTTGTGGCCCCCTCCTTCCCGTAGGCTATGTTCTCATGGACTGTGCCTGTGAAGAGCCATGTATCCTGCAGCACCATTGTGTAAGCCCGGCGCAGGCTGTCGCGGGTCAGGCCGGATATCTCGCGGCCGTCTAAGTATATCGCCCCGGCCTGTGGGTCATAAAAGCGCATCAGCAGATTTATTATAGTAGTCTTTCCGGCGCCGGTGGGGCCGACTATTGCCGTCAGGCTGCCAGGCTCGGCGTGAAAGCTCAGGTCGTGGATCACCACCCGCTCCGGATCATAGCCGAAGCGCACGTGCTCAAGGCGCACATCCCCCCTGACCTCAGTAAGCTCAATTGCGTCCTGCGCGTCCGGCCGCTCCTCAGGCTCGTCTATCAGGCGGAATACCCTCTCCGCAGCCGCGAAGGCCGACTGGAGTTCGCTCCATATGTTTGCGGCCTCGTTTATGGGGCCTGAGAACTTCCTGGAATACAGTACAAAGGATGACAGGTCACCCAGGGAAATGCTGCCGCCCAGAAAGAGTATCGCCCCCAGCACGCTGACCATGGTAAGCGACAGGTTATTTATAAAGTTCACCGACGGGCCTATGGCGCTGCCGTAGTAGTCGGCCTTAAAATACGCCTCCACCGCCTCATCATTCCGGGCGTCGAACCGGCTGATCATCGTTTTCTCCTGGTGGTAGGCCTTTGTGGTCTTCTGCCCGCTTATTACCTCCTCCACATATCCGTTGAGTTCACCCAGCTTCGCGGAGCGGCGGCTGAAGAGCGGCCTCACGCGCTTTGACATGTATCTGGTGAGCAGTATGGAGGCGGGGACGGTGACGGCAAACACCAGCACCAGCGCAGGAGATATGAGCACCATCATTATAAGTGACCCTGCCACCGTAATAATACTTGTACATATCTGCAGAAGATCTGTGGACAGGGAGGCATTCACCGTATCCACATCATAGGACATGCGGCTTATTATGTCGCCTGCCGGAGTGTGGTCAAAAAAGCCCACCGGCAGCATGGACAGCTTGTGGAACATGTCCCGGCGCATATTGTAGATGACCCGCTGGCTGAGCCTTATCATCAGCCGGCTGAGCACATATGTGAGAAGCGAGGATATGATATAAAAGGCTATCATAAGTCCGGCGTACATGAACACCGTATTAAAGTCCACATCCCCGGGGCCATGGATGGCGTCAATGGCGAGGCCGGAGAGCATTGGACCCACAAGCCCCAGCAGGTTGCTCACTACAGTCAATACGAGCGACATCACCAGCAGCCACTTGTACTTAGACAGATACTTCCATAGCCGACGCATTACATAGCCGGTGTCCCGTGCCCGTTCCTGGCCGCCGCTCATGCCTCTTCTGGAACCGGGAGCTGCGGGCTGCCGTACCTGGTAGTTTCCACTTTCCTTGTTCTCAGCCATTTTCACCACCGCCCATCTGTGACACGGCGATGTGCCTGTATTGGGGACAGGATTCCATAAGCTCCTGGTGCGTCCCGCTGCCTATTACGCGCCCTTTGTCCATCACGAGTATCCTATCCGCCCCCTTTATGGAGCTGACCCTCTGGGCCACTATTATGGTGGTAGTGTCTGTGTACCTATGCCTCAGCGCCTGCCTGAGCCTGGCGTCAGTCTGGTAGTCCAGTGCGCTTGATGCGTCATCAAGAACGAGTATCTCCGGCGAGGCGGCCAGTGCCCGGGCTATAAGCAGCCGCTGTTTCTGCCCGCCGGACAGGTTGGAGCCGCGTATGGCCACCCAGTGGTCAAACCTTTCTTTCAGCCCGCAGATAAACTCCCCGGCCTGGGCGTCCTGGGCGGCCAGCTCTATCTCCTCATCTGTCAGTTCCCGTCCGAAGCGTATATTCTCTCCTATACTCTCGGCAAATAGCACGTCGTTTTGGAACACGACGCCGAATTTGTTATAAAGCTCATCCGCCGGTATGCTGCGCACATCCCGACCCTCAATATATATGGTGCCTTCATCCGGGTCATAAAAACGCATCAGCAGGTTTATTATTGTGGTCTTGCCTGAGCCTGTGGCACCGATTATCCCCAGCGTCTGCCCCCGATCAAGAGTGAAGGATATGCCGCTGACCGCTCTGTCACGGCCTTTGGCATAGGCAAAGCCCACGTTGTCAAACTCTATGAAGCTGCCGCTTTTCTCCTGTCCGTCCGTAACCTTCAAATCTTCCGGCGCTGTGAGCACCTCCTCTATGCGCCGTGCTGAGGCCGAACCCTTGGAGTACATTACAAACATCCTGTTTATTGAGAGCAGGGCGTTCAGGATAATCGTGAAGTAAGTGAGGAAAGCAAGTATGGTCCCAGGCTTTGCCGCCCCGCTGTTCACCCTGAAAGCCCCGGCCACAACCACCAGCGTGAGTCCAGCGTTCAGGAAAAGGTTCATCAGCGGTGAGCTGGCGGCCATTGTGACAGAGGCGTGAGTCTCCTTTGCCACCACGTCCTGGTTCACCTGATCGAACCTGTCGCGCTCGTACCCGCCCTTTGAAAGCGCCTTTATAACGCGTATTCCGGCGGCGTCCTCACGGACGACCCTTACCATCCTGTCCACCGACTGCTGCAGCTTCACATAGAGCGGCACGCCCCGTTTTGAGATATACACCACCGTCACCGCCACAAATGGCAGCACCGCCAGCAGTACCAGCGTCAGTACCGGCTCCATAAACATCGTCATGGCAACGCCGCCCAACAGGAGTATGGGCGCACGTATACCCAGCCGCTGCATCATACCGATCATCTGGTGGATGTTGTATGTGTCCGTGGTGAGCCGCGACTCCAGCGAAGCAACAGTAAACCCGTCCACCTGACCGCAGGATAGGTACGACACCCGTGTAAAAAGGTCGTGGCGCAGCCTCCTTGTGGTGTCCCTGGCCACAGCCGAAGCTATGCGGTTTGCTATCACGTTTCCAAGCCAGGCGAGTATAGAGCACACCAGCATCAGGCCGCCGAACAGGAATATGTCCTCCATGTCGCCTGTTGGCACCACATCGTCAACTATGTGTGACAATATCCATGGCAGAAACAGGTCCATTATCGTCCCTACAAATTTCACCGCCATACCAAGTGCCATTTTCAGCGTGTATGGTTTCAAGTATCCAAATACGTGTCTCATATGTCCCTATCCCGTTCCACAGATCCGTCCGCAAGTTCCTGCGCCCTTGCAGCTATACCTTCCATAGCAGATATTATCTCCCGCCGTGTCTCCTCCGGGATCCCTTCCAGAAGCCGCTCATTCCACACCCGTCGCACCTGCTGGATCCTTGGCAGCACATCTATCGCCTTGTCCGTGGGGTGCACCAGAGTCTGACGCCTGTCCTCCTGACATGGCTGGCGCCGGACATAGCCGTTTTGTTCCAGCAGCGTGAGCTGTCTCGCCACGTTGCTCTTATTTACGTAGAGCTCCTTCGCAAGCTCGTCCTGGGACTTTCCAGGTGAGGCGCATATCCTCACGATATATTTATACTGTACCGGCCCCAGTCCGTCCGCCTCCAATTCATTTCCCATGTATATGATACCATACCGGTGTATCCTCTCGACGTACTTCATCAAAGTATCCAAACTGATCACTCCCCGTATCCAGAGCATTTAGTTGCAGCCGCAACTGTTGCGTACGCAACTATTATACAGCGCTTCTGCCGTGATGTCAAAGGACAGAAATCACTCTTAGTCCATCGTCGGATACTAAAGTATTCCGCCGGCTGACGCCTCCGTGTGTATAGCGCCAGATGAGCTAGTGAAGCGTGAGCCCTGCTTCCCCAACAGGTTTGCTCCTACCTAGTTCATTTGAAAATCTTTGACGGCTGGCGTCGCCGACGTCACATCACGGATTTTTCAAGGTATCCAACAGTTCATCCAAATTATACTTAAATTTCTCCTGATCCTCTGCGGATAAGTCCACATAATGTTTTAGAAGCGGTTCAAGGCTATAGGCCACATCAATGAGCTTTGCGTTGCTTTGTTCGTCTTTACAGCTTACCTCATTATCCATCATGCTGTCATAGAGCTTCTGTCCCTCCTCAGACAACCCATCCTCCAAACACTCCTCCACATCCTCCAGGAAATCCTTTTCAAAAGTCTCCCTAAACTTTTGTGCCAATTCGATCCGCTTTTCTATTGCGCGGCGTCTAAGGTCA
>CALXAF010000025.1 GCA_944386185.1 uncultured Oscillospiraceae bacterium | reverse complement strand
GGCTTTAGTATCCTGCGGCGACGACACCAGCGACATAGAGGCCGATCCTGCGGGATATCTTCAGGATGCTCTTGACAGCACTATGGCCGATATAAAGACGAGGTACACTATGTCGCCCTTGGCGGCCATATCCGGCTCCATGTCCAGCTCATTGAGTGCAATTGAGTTTGAACACACCGAGGAGAACAGTGTTAACGGGGATTTCTCCCTGGGCGGCACCGTGTATGTTGACAGCGATGCACAGAAGATGCTACTGGACGGTGCTATAGGCGCCGGCGGCGTCAGCATAGATGCCAGGCTTTACTATGATCCTGAGTTTGTGGGCGTGTCGATACCTGTTTTGCTTGGTGGCAATGAGCTGTACGGTTTCCGGCCATACAATCTTGTTGAGCAGGCACAGGGGTCCATATTCGACGCCTCCACCGGCAGTGAGCTTGGTATGGACATTTCCCAGCTGCAGGCCCTGGACGATATGCTCGACTCATTTAGAAACTCCGATGGCCTGTCTATACAAAATATTGTCGACGAGATAACGGCAGCCGGCGACGAGTTTAACGCCTCACTTGAGTACACGGTGGAGCAGCAGAAGGTCACTGTTGCCGGTGAGGAGAAGGACGGCTACATATTGAGTACGGAGTACACAGGCGAGGATATAGCCTCCCTCATGGAATCCATATTCAGCATCATGAAGCAGAGCTCGCTCTTCACAGTCATATTCGACATGGCCGATCAGAGTGGCAGCGGAACCACCGAGGCGGACTTTGACGCCCAGGTGGACGCTGTTATAGAGGAGCTCAAAGCCGACCAGAGCCAGGTCGCTATAAGTTATGAGATCTGCGATGGAAAGGTCATCTCCGCTGATATAGAAGCTGATGGCAACAGCACCGGTTACTCAGACATCACAGTAGACTATTACGGTGAAGACGGGAATACCGTATCCGTCTCCTCCGGCGGCGTGGGCCTTTTTACAAGCCAGGTGGACACCTCCGACGGGTATTACCACACCATAACCATGAACTCCTCCGCAGATCCTGCGGTGAATTCCGCTGTGAACATGGCCGCTGGATGGGACAGTGTGTCAGGCGATATTGTAATGAACATCGAAACTGTTGACGCCGGCACCGTATCCTCAGTTGGCTTCTCCGGTACGCTCACAGCCGCTGACGGTGAGGGATTCAGCCTGGATATAACGGACGTCACACTTGACGGAGGTGACGGCGGTATATCGTTCTCCATCTCCGGACAGGATATAGATACTTTCCCGGATGTCGGTGAAAAGATAAACATATTCAACCTCACAGAGGATGAGCTCTATAGTATACTCATGAATTTCTACTCTGTTGACAGCGGCTATTCAAGCTTCTAATGCCACAGTTTATATTAAAATAAGGAGGCGCCGTGAGCGCCTCCTTATTTTAATATCTTTTTCAATCAGGCTTTCTCGTAGAGGGCAGCCACGTCTTTCAGATAGCCTATTATCCCCAGATGTTGAGGGCAGGCGCCCTCACATTGGCCGCACTCTATACACTCAGAGGCCTTGCCGTGCCCCTGGGCTGCATTGTTGTACCCCATCCGCTGGGTAACGGCGCCGCCGGCATCCACCACCCTCTTGTCTATATTGTAGAGCGAGAAATACTCCGGTATGGGTATGCTCATTGGGCAACCGTCAACACAGTACCTGCAGGATGTGCATGGGACTGCCACCGCGGCGTTTATAGCGTCAAGGGCCTTTGAGAGCACGTCCCGCTCGCCGTCTGTCAGCGGCTTGAAGTCCCCCATGTAACCGGTGTTGTCCAAAAGCTGCTCCATACTGCTCATCCCGGAGAGGACCATCACCACGTTTTCGCAGCTTGCCGCGAACCTGACGGCCCACGAGGCCGGCGACATGCCGGGATCCGCCTCCCTAAGGAGCCTCTCGGCGCTCTCAGGTATGGAGGCCAGCACACCACCCTTAACAGGCTCCATGACGATTATCTTCTTCCCATGCTTTACGGCCACCTGATGGCATAGCCCGGACTGGATATTATCGCTGTCCCAGTCCAGATAGTTTATCTGTAGCTGTACGAGATCCACCTCGGGGTGGGCCGTCAGTATCTCGTCAAGGAGCTTGGCGCTGCCGTGGAATGAGAATCCAAAGTTCTTCACGCGCCCCGCCTCCTTCTGCTCCTGTACGAACTGGAAGCTGTTAAAGCGCTGAGCAAGCTTGTAGTTCTCCTCACCTAAGTTGTGCAGCAGGTAGTAGTCAAAATACTCCACGCCGCACTTTTCAAGCTGCTCATTGAAAAACCTCTCGTTATCCCCCTCCTCTTTCAGGTACATGGTGGGGAGCTTGGTGGTCAGTGTGTAGCTATCCCTGGGGTGGCGCTTCACCAGCGCCTCCCTGATAGCAGTTTCGCTCTTGCCGCTGTGGTACATATAGGCTGTGTCAAAATAGGTAAAGCCCCTGTCTAAAAAGGTGTCCACCATCTGTTCCAGCATTGGGATGTCAATACTGCCCTGATCACCCGGATCTGTGACCGGCAGCCTCATAAGTCCAAAACCAAGTTTTTTCATCTCTCCACTCCTTCACATTTTTACTTTTTATAAACCTCAAAAACCAACTCTGGGATATTCCGTGCACAACAGCCTGTACGGTGCCTCGTCCTCCTCTATGGTTGGAAAACGCCCCATCTGTTCCAGAAATCTGTTGTCGGTGTCATCATCGTTGCACTGGCTCACCTCTCCTATAAGCACGGCGCCCGAACCGCCTTTCGCCCAGAAGGCGTGGTACATTCCCTGTGTCAGTGTCACACTCTGGCCCGGGTAAAGATCCAGTACCTCCCCAGCCTTCAGCCGGAGCACCACTCCGTCCGACACCACACACACGTGGTTCTCTCTATCAAGCTCCCCCTGTGGCGTGGAGTTATATAGCTGCATCGCTAGAATACCGCCGCCCCTGTTTATGATGTCCTCCATCTTGCTCCAATGGAAGTGCATGGGACACACCTGCTCTTCCTGGCTTATCAGCAGCTTCTCTGCGTAGGGCTTACTGTACTTTGGGAGCTTCTGGTTACCATTTCTTATTGTGAAGAGCACAAGCCCCACTTTGTCGAACTTGCCCAGGCCATAGTCTGTCACATCCCAGCCCAGCTTATTGTCCCTTATCTCGTCGCACTCTTCGCCGCGCCCCAGCCACTCTTCCGGCGTCCAGGACGCAAATGGCGGGAGCTTAAATGAAAAGGAGTCAATAAACTGTTCAGCTTCCATAATGAGCCTGTTTATCTGGCTGCGCTTCAAATTTTGACGCCCCTCTCTCACAAATCAAATTATCAGGAAATTCTCAAGCCCTCAGCTTTTCAATTGCATCCACATCCGGCAGTGAGGGTATTGCCCCCTTGATTGTAGTTGACAGTGATCCCGCGGCGTTTGAGAAGTCCAAGAAGTCCTCCAACTCTCCCATATCCAGCTCTTCCGGCCTCTTGCAGCTCTTTAGGATACAGTAGAGGAACGCGCCCCAGAAGGCATCCCCTGCCCCTGTGGTGTCTATGGTCTTTACCTTGTCGTAGGTTGGCTTTTGTGCAAAGCCGCCTGCCCCAAAAAAGGCTGCCCCATGGCTGCCGAGTGTAACTGCGAGGATCTTTATGCCATATGAGCTTAAGAGTATCTCACCGCCTGTCCTTATATCATCGGCTCCTGTCAGGAAATATAACTCCTCCTCAGAGACCTTAACTATATCGGCAAGCTCCATTCCCCGAAGGATGACGCTCTTTGCCTCCTCAAGGCTGCCCCACAGCCGCTCCCTGAGGTTCGGGTCGTACGACACCGTTATTCCCCGCTCCCTGGCGTATCTGGCGGCATCCAGCGTAGCGCTCCTGGCCGGCTCTGTGGTCATCGACACCGAGCCGAAGTGCAGTATCCGGCTTCTGTCAATCACACTCCTGTCTATCTCGCTGCTCTCCAGCATAACATCGGCAGTTCCGTTCCTATAGAAGCTGAAGCTCCTGTCCCCGTCCTTGTCCAGCGTCACCATGGCGAGGGTGGTGAGCTCACTGTCAGTTAAAACTATGCCCTCCCGTGATATACCGCATGCGTCAATAGTGTCCATAAGGCACCTGCCAAAGGCGTCGCTGGAGAGCTTCCCTATAAAGGCCGTACTCATCCCCAGTTTTCCGGCGGCAGCCAAAACATTCAGCGGCGCTCCGCCCGGGTTTCCCTCCATCGATACGCCGCCACGCTCCCTGTCATACCTGGCTATAACGTCTATAAGAGACTCCCCAATAGCTGTCAGGTCATATGTTTTCTCCATAGATATCCTCCCGGCAAAAATATTAATATAAACCGTTGTCTTTTTGCCATATACAGCAAAAATATTATAATTTCTATTATGCAAAAAAGCAATACAGAAGCCGGACGATATTAGCAAAATCATTGGGATTTTCTTTATTTTTACATATATATTAGATAAATTTTTGGATATTTGGACTGTTCGCACTTTCTTTTGGTTAAAATCTTTGGTATAATATACTATAAAAGGAATGTATGTAACGAATATTGACGGCAGGTGTTATTATGTATGAGATCGGCGATTTGATAATTTATGGGAGCGAGGGGGTGTGCCGTGTCGAGTCAGTAGGTGCCTCCCCAGTCTCCGGGGCGGACAAGGAGCGTCTATATTATACGCTCTCACCACTATACAGGACCGGTTACGTGTTCACACCGGTGGATTCAGGGGTTTTCATGCGGCCAGTAATATCAAAGGAGGAGGCTCTGGAACTTATACGGCAGATCCCATCGATAGAGGGCGAGGCCTATGAGAACAGGAACCTCAGGTTCCTTACAGAACACTACCAGGAGTGCCTGCAAACCCACAAGTGCTACGACCTGGTGAAGCTCATAAAGGACGTGTATGTAAAACGTGAGTCTGCAATCAGGCGCGGCAAGAAGTTGGGCCAGATAGACGAGCGGTTCATGAAGCGCGCGGAGGACATGCTCTACGGGGAGCTGGCGGTGGCCCTTGGCATACCGAAGGAGGATGTGTGCGGCTATATCGCGGAGTCTGTGGAAAAAGCGGAGAAGGTAGGCAGCGAGTCAAACTGAATATGGGCGAAGAAAAGGCGGACCATGCGGCCCGCTTTTTATTTTTGCTCTGAACGCGTATTTTCCTCCATATTACACATAATGCTGATCTGGCATATCAAAACTTTCCTCAAAAAATTTTTCATTTCCTTCTTGACATTCTGCCGTAAGTGTATTATTGTATTAATTGCCTAATACAATAATACGTAAGGAGGTGCCTTATGGAGTGGCATTTTGTAGATAACGCACCCATATACTCCCAGATAGTCCGGCAGATGCGGCTGAATATAGCGTCTGGCGTCCTCGCCCCCGGCGAGAGGCTACAGTCGGTACGTGACCTGGCCGTGGAGGCGGGGGTCAATCCCAACACCATGCAGAGGGCTCTCTCGGAGCTGGAGCGTGACGGGCTGGTATATTCCCAGC
>CALXAF010000024.1 GCA_944386185.1 uncultured Oscillospiraceae bacterium | reverse complement strand
CTCCTCCGGCATCGCCGTCATTCTGAGGATAAACAAGCGCATGCGTGAGCTTGGCGGCAGGCTCTGGGTGGAAAACGTCCCAAGCCAGCCCTTACGCGTGATGGACGCCGCCGGCATAGACAGGCTTATAAGCATAAGCTCGCTCACTAAATAAAGGGGGTATTACATATGAAAGAATTAAACAGCATGAGCCTCCAGTTCCCCTCAAAATCGGCAAACGAGGCCTTTGCCAGAGGCGCGGTGGCCTGTTTTGTCTCCCAGCTGGATATGACGCTGACTGAGCTTGGGGATATAAAGACTGCCGTATCAGAGGCTGTCACCAACTGCATAGTACACGCCTACCCCGAATCAATAGGGCCAGTGTTCTTAAAGGCTAAGCTTTTCGAGGACGGCGTCGTGGAAATAACCGTGCGGGACAGGGGCCGGGGCATAGAAGATGTCGGCAAGGCCCGGGAGCCCCTCTTCACCACCGGTGGAGAGGACAGAAGCGGCATGGGTTTCACCATAATGGAGAGCTTTATGGACACGCTGAAGGTTCGCTCAAGGCCAGGCGCCGGAACATCAGTCACAATGCGCAAGCGCGTTGACAGGAGAGTCGGTGGAAAATGACCAGGACTCCAAAGGACGTCCTGGAGGCCGCCAGGGATGGGGACAAAGAAGCCGCTGAGAAAATGATACAGGAGAACTCCGGCCTTATTTGGAGCGTCGCCCACCACTTCTTTGGCCGCGGGGTGGATCCGGATGACCTATACCAGCTGGGGTGTATTGGCTTTCTGAAGGCCGTGCGTAATTTTGACGATTCATTTGGTACCCAGTTTTCCACTTACGCGGTACCTAAAATATCCGGTGAGATACGCCGGTTTCTCCGGGACGACGGCGCTGTCAAGGTAAGCCGCGGCATCAAAGAACGGGCTGCCACAGTGCGGGCCGCTAGAGTGCGGCTTGAGCAGGAGCTGGGCAGGGAACCCACCATAGGGGAACTATCGCGTGACACAGGCATAGAATCTGAGGATATAGCCGCCTGTGAGATCGCCGTGTCCCCCTCCGAATCCCTGCAGCGGGAGAGCGGCGAAGATGGTTTCACCCTTGAACAGGTGCTTGGCGACTACGATCAGGAGGAGAAAATGGTGGAGCAGGTGGCCCTCCGTGAGGCTATACGCCGGCTTCCCGAACGGGAGCGTCTGGTGGTGATGCTCAGATACTTCCACGGTATGACCCAGTCATCGGCCGCTCGTGTTCTGGACGTTTCCCAGGTCCAGGTCTCAAGGCTTGAAAAAAAGGCGATGAGTCATCTAAAAGAGATGTTGGAGGATTAAATTCCTCCAACATCTCTTTTAGAGTACATGGATACATTTTTTGGTTAATACGTATAAAAATTTGTACTCTTTTTGTCTATTATCCCTGTGTGCTTTAACACGTCAAACTGATATAATATTATCGATAATTTCTGTTATATGTCGGAAAATTGATATGGAGGATAAAATGGGAAATAACGCTATTGTTGGACAGTCCGGCGGCCCCACCGCAGTTATAAACGCCAGCCTGGCGGGTGTTTATGAGAGCTGCAAACAGCGAGGCGCCGGTAAGGTCTACGGTATGCTCCACGGGGTGGCAGGCCTCATGGACAGGCATATATACCTGCTTGATGAAAAGCTCAAAACCACACTGGACATTGAGTTTCTAAAGCGCACCCCATCAAGTTACCTGGGTTCATGCCGTTATAAGCTGCCAGATTGGCGCGGCCCCGGCGAGAAGGTATACAAACAGCTCTTTAGCTATCTAAATGAGCTGGATATTGGATACTTCTTCTACATCGGCGGCAACGACTCAATGGACACCATATGGAAGCTCTCGGAGTACGGACGCCACATAGGCAGCTACATACGCTTTATGGGCGTACCAAAGACCATAGACAACGACCTTATGGCCACTGACCACACCCCAGGTTATGGGAGCGCGGCCAAATACATAGCTGTTGTCATGAAGGAGCTCATACGCGACGCCACGGTCTATGGCACAAAATATGTGACCATCGTGGAGATAATGGGCCGGAACGCCGGGTGGCTCACTGCCGCCGCCGCCCTGTCTAAGGCCGACGACTGCGAAGGCGTGGATATGATCTGCCTGCCTGAGATCCCGTTCAACGTGGACAATTTTGTGGAGAAGGTGGCCCGTATGCAGGCTGAGAAGCCCAGCATTGTCATAGCCGTTTCTGAGGGCGTGAAGCTCCATGACGGCAGGTATGTCTGCGAGCTCTCTGACGATGTGCGGCCTGTTGACGCCTTTGGCCACAAATCCCTCACCGGCACAGCACGTTTTCTGGCCAACACTGTGGCGAGAAAACTTGAGACAAAGACCCGCTGTATAGAGCTGTCCACCCTCCAGCGCTGTGCCGGGCATCTCACCAGCCGCACAGACATAACCGAGGCCTACCAGGTGGGCGGCGCCGCCGGGAAGGCGGCATTTGACGGGCACACCGGTATGATGGTCGGCATCAAGCGGCGTTCAAACTCCCCGTACCAGTCCACAACTCAGCTCCACCCGATAGAGCAGGTGGCGAACCTGGAGAAAAAGGTACCCCTGGAGTGGATCAACGAGGATCACACCGGCATGAAGCAGGAGTTCCTGGACTACGCAAGGCCCCTTATCCAGGCTGAGCTGACTCCAATCTATATTGACGGCCTCCCCAGGCACATATACCTGCCGGACTGACCGCCGGAAATATCTCTTATATCGCTGGGATGTGTTAATTTGTCAGTTAAATTTGAGATAACCGCTATAAGGGACGCCCCGGGGCTTGCCGATGCTGCCGCAGGGTGGTTCTCTGAAAAATGGGGAGTCCCCTACAGTGAGTACCTTGAGAGCATTGCCGCGTCGATAGAACGCCCTGGCAGTGTTCCCCAGTGGTATCTTGTGCTCCTTGAAGGGCGTATCATAGCCGGATGCGGGATAATATCCAACGACTTTCACCAGCGGCCCGACCTTACGCCCAACCTCTGTGCCCTCTTTGTTGAGGAGCCTTACCGGAATCTTGGCTGTGCCAGGGCGCTTCTCAAAAATGCCCGCCGCGAGGCCGGCGCCATGGGTTTTGACTATCTCTACCTTGTCACCGACCACACGGAATTTTATGAGCGATGTGGCTGGGAGTTCTTAACAATGGTCGCTGAAAGCGACGGAGGGCAAATAAGAATGTACAGGGCCGCCACCAGATTATAAGAGAAGCGCCGGAGTACGGTCTTAGTTCAATTATCCTGTTATCATGCGTACGTCAACACGGTGCATGCTGTCATTATAAGCTTTAATTGCAAAAGGATTCTGTACTATATTTGCGGCTGTGTAGTGCCGTTTAAATAACCGGAGGTATAACAGATACCAAAATACCCTCAATTTACTATGTCTTTCAATATCGGTCCTACAAACAAAGAGAGAATCGAGGCTTTTGAAATTTACCACAGAGCTTTCAATGCAGAAAAACTTTCAGAAAGTACGCCTCCCGGTTGTGATGATATCCATATTATGATGGATATATGGCCTGGAAGTCCTGATCGGCCCTGGTGAAACAGTTGGGACTGGATTTGAGAATGCTTTATCCTGTGAAATCCGTTTTGATAAAGAGGAGGATTTTCGCCAGGCATATAGCGAGATAATCAAAGGATCCCGAAGTCATTCCATTGAGGGTCCATATCCATGGGCAACCCTGTTGGGCCTCGTGGTTGACAAATTTGGTATTGGCTGGGCTCTTTATTACAACGAATGACTTTCACAAAGCATAGGTTGATATAACGCCAGGAAACTTTGCGGCGCCGCCAATTTCCCTCCTTTATTTTCCTGGCACCTCGCCGTATATCCGATATTCAAATAAGTGTTAATATTGAAGAAGCCAGATGGGAAAATCCATCTGGCTTCTTCAATATTCTTATCATCCATATCGAACCGGAGAAAACTCCGACGTTCCCTTCATAATTACTCCTCAAGCCCAGTCATACCGGCCACATCCGTTACCGGCAGAGAAAACACCACCGCCTTGGCCTGAGTCTTTGGCCCGGCCTTCTCCACTATGGCGCGCATTATGGCGTCCTTATCTGATTTCTTTGCCACTATATAGATCATCTCTTTCTCCTGGGCGATAGAGACGCCGAAAAACTTTGCCATGAACTCTGAACCCGTGCCCTTGGCGTGGACAATAGTGCCGCCCCTTGCCCCCTGTTCACGGGCCGCATCCATTACCATCTCTGAAAAGCCGCTGTCCGCTATTGCTGTTATAAGCGCGTATTTAATATCTTTCATTTTCTCCGCCTCCGATGCTGTAAGCTGTTGTCCGGCTGTCAAATATCTGATACTGGCGCTGCCGGCTATGCTGCCCACCGGCACCATCATGGCTATGCCCGTGCCCGGCAGATTGAGTCCCAGCCTTGTGACCATCATATCCATCATCTCCCTGGCCCTGGCAGGCGGCAGCATTGTCTGGACCATCACTTTCTCATTTTTCTCAAGGCCGAGATAGTCCAGGGTCTTTTTGCTGGCCGTGCCGCTGCACAGGGATATCAGTACGGTCTCCACCCCGTGTTCCTTGTAAAATCTCGTGTACTCTCTCTCAAAATCAGCGTTCAATATACTGATCAAAAGGCACAGGCTGCTCATCAGTCCTCATCCTCCATCTCGTAAATCTCACTGTCCTGAGCCTCCGCGATCTCGGCCGGCCCCGGCGTACGGCTTGATTTGATCTTGTAGTATAGTCCCAGTATTTGAATGGTGATAAGCGGCGTCATAGCCACCATAGCCACCACTCCAAAGGCGAATGTGGCCACGTCCCTGCCGCAGGCTGTGGCGGCTCCCATGGCAAGCGGCAGCAGGAATGTTGA
>CALXAF010000023.1 GCA_944386185.1 uncultured Oscillospiraceae bacterium | reverse complement strand
AACCCGAACCAGTGGGGGCCAACGAACTGGCCGCCGGAAGAGCTTATAAGAGAGGACATAGCCGCTGGGGACAGCTACGTGTGTGTGAACAGCACGGCGCGCGTCATAGGTACGTTCTTCTACCGGTACGGACTCGAGGTTGAGCCGGGCTATCTGGCGATAGAGTCCGGCAGATGGATGGACGACAGCTGCTATTGCGTAGTGCACCGTCTGGCAGGTGACGGCTCGGAGAGCGGTATAGGGACTTTCTGCGTAAACTGGGCCTATAGCCAGTGCGGCCACATAAGGATAGATACCCACGGGGACAATATAGTTATGCAGAACCTTCTCATAAAGTTGGGATTTGAAAGGCGCGGCATAGTCCATGTGCCGGAGGATGATTGGCCGCGCATAGCGTATGAAAAGTGCTGACTGAGGCGCGCGGTGCCAGCCGCCGGAATTTGGGGAAGTACAGGAGTGGATACTGTATCTCTCATGCACGGCAGGGCCCAGGACTGCATGGAGTGCCGCCAGTGCGAGTGCCACTGCCCGCAGCACATAGAGATCACGCGCCACTTAAGGGAGGTCTCTGAAAAGTTCGACGGCTTTAAGGGCTGGTAATTGGATAAGTGATGTATAGAGTACCACGGAAGGACACATAAAAGTACAGGCTCCGCTCAAAACCTGGCGGAGCCTGTACTTTTAAACTGGTGAGTAAGTTCATATGTTGTCACATATACCGCATTGTGGTATTATATTACAATACATATACTGAGGAGGCCTGCTGAAAGTGATACTTGAGACAGACCGGCTCATACTCCGCGCCTGGCGCGAGAGCGACGCCGAGGATCTATATAGATACGCAAAGGACCCGCTGATAGGGCCGATAGCAGGATGGACTCCACATAAGAGCGTAGAGGACAGCCTTGAGATAATAAGGACTGTGTTCTCAGAGCCGGAGACATATGCGCTTATCCTGAAGGACACAGGCGAATGCGTGGGCAGCGCCGGAATAATGTCCCCCGGCAAGGGCAGCGCTCCCATGGGAGATAATGAGGCTGAGATAGGCTACTGGATAGGCGTGCCCTATTGGGGACAGGGGCTTGTGCCGGAGGCTGTGAGGCGGCTTCTCAAAAGGTGTTTTGAGGAGCTCGGATGTCAGGCTGTCTGGTGCGGCTGCTATGAGGGCAACGATAAGTCCAGGCGGGTGATGGAAAAGTGCGGCTTCACATACCACCACACAGAGCGCGATAAGACCTCGCCATTGGGGGATTTGAGAACAGAGATATTTACGAGGATGGATATTGAACAGTATAAAAAGCTCTACGGTGGCAGAGAATGAAGGACTGGTTCACAGTTGAGAATATAGACGCCGATACCTTTGCCATCAGCGAATACAGGCACTGGGAAGAGACCCATGCCTATCTGCTCATAGGGCGCGACAGGTCGCTGCTCATTGACACGGGACTGGGAGTGTGTGACATTTCAGCACCGGTGAGGGAGCTTACGAAAACCCACGTTACGGCTGTCCCCACCCACGTCCACTGGGACCACATCGGCGGACTCAGGTACTTTAAGGACTTCTGTGTACACCGCGCGGAAAAAGAGTGGATCACCGGTAGCTTCCCTCTGCCGGTAGAGGCGGTACGGGCTATGCTATCCAGGGACTGTGAGCTCCCGCCAGGGTTTGATTTAAACAGCTATGGGATATTCTATGGGAGGCCGTCACGCCTGCTGGAGGATGGTGAAGTTATAGACCTGGGCGGCAGGAGCCTGCAGGTGATCCACACTCCCGGCCATTCGCCGGGGCATATGTGCCTGTGGGAGAGAGAGAGGGGTTACCTGTTTACAGGTGATCTTGTGTATGCGGGGACGTTGTACGCGGACTACCCGTCAACAGACCCAGAGGCATATCTGGCATCTGTCGAGAGGATAGCCAGGCTACCTGCCGGACGGCTGCTGCCGGGGCACCACTCGCTGGATGTGCGGGCCGGGCTTGCCGGGGAGATCGCGGCGGAGCTGAGAAGCCTCCGGGAGAGCGGCAAACTTGCCCACGGCGCCGGCAGGTTTGACTTTCCCGGCTGGTCAATAGCGCTGTAAAAAATAGCCTCTGAGGCAGATGAACCGCCCAGAGGCTATTTTTGTTGTCCATATGTTTATCTAAACAGTACCCAGAAGTAGATGTACGCCGGTATAACGGCGGCGAAGGTGAAGGGGATGCCTATGCGGCAGAAGTCGCGGGTCTTTACCTCGTATCCATTCTTCCTGAGGATGCCTATTCCGGCTATGTTGGCCGAGGCTCCGATAGGTGTGCAGTTGCCGCCCAGGGTGGCGCCGGAGAGAAGCCCGAAGTACAGGAGGGTAGGTTCAACGCCAAGAGACTGGGCAAGGCCGGTGACTACCGGCAGCATGGTGGCCACGTAGGGGATATTGTCTATAAAGGCAGAGAACAGGACAGAGGCCCAAACTATCACAGTGTAGATAAGGAACAGGTTCCCTCCGCTGACACGGGCCAGCAGGTCAGCCACCGCGTCGATGACACCCATATTCGTTATGCCGCCGATAACCAGGAACAGGCCGAAAAGAAGGCCGATAGTCTCGAAGTCTATTGCCTTCAGCGGACCGGTGACAGAGGCGGACTTCCTGGTCTTTGCGTATGTATAAATAATGCCAACTACCATCAATGCAACGCATATAAGGCCGTTTGTTATGTCGGGCTTGTTGGGAATAAAAGAGGCTGCAATAAGGAGAGCTATCATTCCCACGAGAAGCACAGTTGGCACATAGTCGGTGACTGGAGTCCTGGGAGCGCCTTTCGGCACAGGTGCTTTCTCCTTGCGGAAGAGCCAGGCCAGAATGATGGCGGAGACAATGGCGCCGAGCTCCACAGCGAAGAATATACCGGGCTTTCCCTGATAGAATATAAAGTCAAGGAAACTCATATTGGCATAGGAACCCAGCATGATGGCTGTGGTGTCGCCCACTAGCGTCGCCGCACCCTGAAGGTTGGAGGAGACAGCAATAGCGATTATGAAGGGAACCGGGTTTGTCTTAAGCTTTTTGCATATCTCCAGGGCTATGGGGGCCACCATGAGAACCGTTGCCACATTGTCCACAAAGGCGGAGATTATGCCGGCAAAGAGTGACAGGGATACTGCAGCCATCTGGACATTTGGCACTTTCTCCATTATCATATCCGCCAGAAGCGCAGGCATCCGGCTGTCAATAAAAAGCTGGACAAGCCCCATTGTACCGGCTATCATCAACAGCACATTGAAGTCTATTGCCCCGAAGATCTGGTCAACCGGGAGCATGCCGGTAACGATGAAGATAAGTGCAGAACCCAGTGCGATGTATGGCCGCCACTTGCTGAAGGCCAGCATCAGAACGTAGGTCAGCGCGAACAGGATAATCGCATAGACCATTTTAAACACCATCTTTCAAATTTTTTCCCTGACACTTCCGACACAGGAAACAACACAAAGTGCTTTGTCGCGTCGGCGACATGGAGATGATACAACAAGGAGGCGAGTATGTCAACCTTTTAGGTTTCCAGTGAAGCCTCCCTGTGCATATATGCTCTCGGCCATCTTCCAAAAGAGCCCGCCTGTGATGGGAAGCTGCTCACTGTCAGGACATACAAGGGCTATCTCAGATACGAGGGAATCCTCTGCCACCGGCAGAAGGGAGATATCACCAGCTAATGTCTCCTGTACGGCAGACGGATGAAGAAGTCCGACACCCATGCCGTGCTTTGCCAAAAGCAGTGTCATGGCGGCATCGTCGTTCACACAGAAGATCTGCGGCCTCAGGCCGGCAGACTCAAACCCGGCTTCGATGACCTTCTGCCAGCGCCTATATATTATGAGGGGCACGCCGGAGAGTTCTTTAAATGTCACAGGGGATACTCCCCCGGGGAAATACCTTTTGTGTCCAACAGCCATTATGCCCTCCCGTCGGAGAAAGACTGCCTGCAGCCCATCAGAGGGAAATGGGGTACGCACAAGGGCCAGGTCTATCTGCCGCTTTGGAAGCATATCCAGAAGTTCATATGTATTGGCGCTGTGTATGGACAGACGCACACCCGGGCAGGATGAGTGGAAGGAGTCCAGCATCTCCATAAAAAGGCTCCCCTGGACAGAGGAGACAACACCTACACGCAGCGTGCCGGCAGAACCGTCCCTGAAATCAGCTATTTCCCTCTTTGTGGTGTCGCACATACCGAGGATCTGTACGGCGCGGTCATACAAGTGCTGCCCGGCCTCAGTGAGATACAGCCTTCTGCCGGATCTTCGGAAAAGACTGCACCCCAGTTCGTCTTCCAGCCCATGGAGCTGGCTGGTTAAGGGCGGCTGAGTCATGTTCAGCTGCTTTGCCGCGGCAGTGACTGTCTTTTCCTGTACAACAGTCACAAAGTATTGAAGCTGGCGGATATCCATGGCAAACTCCAATCTATATCTTTTTTATATTATTTTAGCAATAACTATATATTTTTCAACTATTTATTTTTGTGGTATACTTCTTATGTTTTGGAGGTGGGGATCAAGAGATGAGATATCTTCTGGAGTATTTTAAGAAATATAAGCTGGAGAGCATACTGGCGCCGCTTTTCAAGATGCTGGAGGCCACGTTTGACCTGCTGGTGCCGATAGTGGTCGCGCATGTGATAGATCACGGAATACCGGACGGCAATACGCGGATCATTGTGATCGATTTCATCCTGCTGCTGGCCATGGCCCTTCTTGGACTGGGGTGCAGTTTCACAGCCCAGTATTTCGCCGCCAAGGCAGCCATAGGCACGGCCACAGGACTCAGACATCAGCTTCTCGCCCATATTGGGACGCTGGATTTCTCCACTATGGACGCCATTGGCACTTCGACGCTGGTGACCAGGATGACGAGCGACATAAACCAGGTGCAGAACGGCCTCAATATGTTTCTGCGCCTGTTCCTGCGCAGCCCATTCATAGTTTTTGGAGCAATGATAATGGCATTTACTATCGACTCACGCCTGGCGCTTATATTCGTCGTGGCCATAGTTGTGCTGTTTGCCATAGTTTTTGGGATAATGGCCATAACATCACCTATGTACAAGCGGGTACAGAGGAATCTGGATGGTGTTACCGGGCAGACACTTGAGAACCTGAACGGTGTCCGCGTTATCAGGGCCTTTGGACGTGAGGGGGACCAGCAGAGGCAGTTCAGCGAGATAAACGGGCGGCTCCTGTTCTCCCAGCTTAAAGTTGGCAGGGTAGCCGCACTGATGAACCCGTTCACCTATGTGGTGGTGAACATGGGAATAATAGCTATCCTATGGATGGGTTCCCGCCGGGTTGATGGCGGTGTGCTCCTGTCCGGCGATATAGTGGCGCTGGTGAACTATATAAGCCAGATCCTCGTAGAGCTTGTGAAGCTTGCGAATCTTGTGGTGCTGCTGGGAAGGGCCATAGCCAGCATGGGAAGGGTCGGTCAGGTACTGGACACCAGGAGCGCCATGGAGTTTTCCGGGAATACCTCCGGAGACGATTCTTCCTCGGAGGCAGTTCGCTTTGACCATGTGGGCCTGCGCTACTCAAGCTCCGGGGACGAGGCGCTGTCGGACATATCATTCAGGGTGGAGCGTGGACAGACCATTGGAGTTATAGGCGGAACAGGCAGCGGGAAATCCTCGCTGGTAAACCTTATACCGCGGTTTTATGACGCCACATCCGGCAGGGTATACCTTATGGGCAGACCCATAGGGGAGTGGGACCCGGCTGCGCTGAGGGATAATGTGGCGGTAGTGCCGCAAAAGGCACAGCTTTTTACAGGAACCATACGCTCGAACCTCCTGTGGGGAGACGAGAGCGCCGATGACGAACGCCTGTGGAGCGCTCTGGAGACTGCTCAGGCGGCGGACTTTGTCCGGCAGAAACCGGAGGGGCTTGACGAGCCGGTATCCCAGGGCGGGAGAAACCTGTCCGGAGGACAGAAACAGCGCCTGACTATAGCTAGGGCGCTTGTATCACACGCCAAGATCCTCATACTGGACGACAGCTCATCCGCCCTTGACTATGCCACCGACGCGGCACTGCGCCGCGCGCTGAAGGAGCTGCCAGGAGACCTTACAGTATTTATTGTGAGCCAGCGGACAAGCTCGATACAGCACGCCGATATGATACTGGTCCTTGACGACGGGAAGCTTGTTGGGGCAGGGGGACATCAGGAGCTTCTTGAGACATGCCCGGTGTATAAGGAGATATACGACAGCCAGTTTAAGAAGGAGGTGAGCGCGTGAAAAAGCCTACAGTACGCAGGATATTGGAACTCATATCGCCGTACCGCCTCCTGGCGGCAGCCAGCATTTTCTGTGCCCTGATAAGCTCCGCGGCACAGCTGGCCATACCCATATTGTGCGGGTACGCCATAGACGCCATGATAGGCGAGGGACAGGTGTTTACCGGCACTGTGCTGAGAATGGCGGTTATAATAGCTGCCGTAACCGCCGCCGCGGCAGTTGCACAACAGGTGCTGGCAGTGTGCAACAATAAGCTCACATACCGCATATGCCGGGACATGCGGGAAAGCGTCAGCGGAAAGATACACCGCCTGCCGCTGTCGTATCTTGACGGGCACCAGTCAGGCGACCTGGTGAGCCGGATGGTGGCCGATGTGGACACATTCGCTGACGGGCTCCTTATGGGGTTCACACAGCTTTTCACCGGTGTGATATCCATACTGGGCACTATCATAATCATGCTGTGGCTGAACGGCCTTATAGCCTTGGCTGTGGTATTGCTGACACCGTTATCAATATTTACCGCGAGGTTTATAGCCACCAGGGCGCACAAGTACTTTGTGGAGCAGGCCGACGTCAGGGGTGAAGAGACTGCACTGGTGAATGAGGCCATAGGCGGCCAGCGTGTGGTCAGGGCCTTTGGCCACGAGGAGAGGACCCTTGAGGAATTTGATAAGGTGAATGAGGAGCTGGGAAAGGCGTCATTGAAGGCGACTTTCTTCTCAAGCCTTACAAATCCCAGTACCAGGATGGTGAACAACATCGTATACGCGGCAGTCATACTGATAGGCGCTCTCAGCGCCGTCTCGGGGAGCATAACTGTGGGACAGCTCAGCTCCCTGCTCAGCTACGCCAGCCAGTACGCCAAGCCCTTCAATGAGATAAGCGGTGTGGTGACGGAACTTCAAAACGCTGTGGCGTGTGCTGAGAGGATATTTGAGCTTCTGGACCAGAAGGAGGAGACTCCCGACAGGGCAGATCCTGTGTCGCCGGCTCCGGAAGGTAGAGTGGAACTCCACGATGTGTATTTCAGCTACGACAAGGAGCGGCCGCTCATTGAGCATCTCTCGCTGAAGGCGCAGCCCGGACAGAGAATAGCCATCGTTGGGCCAACAGGCTGCGGCAAGACGACGCTCATAAACCTGCTGATGAGGTTTTACGACCCGGACAGGGGCGAGATATTTGTGGACGGCGCCGACTCCAGGGACATGGCGCGCCACGACCTGCGCGGAAGGTACGGTATGGTGCTGCAGGACACCTGGCTGTGCACCGGTACAATCCGGGAGAATATAGCGTATGGGAAGCCGGACGCCAGCGAGGAGGAGATAGTGGCCGCCGCCAAGGCAGCCCACGCCCACTCTTTTATCCGCCGTCTGCCTGAGGGGTACGACACGGTGATACGTGAAAACGGCGCGGACCTGTCCGCCGGGCAGCGGCAGCTTCTCTGCATAGCGAGAGTGATGCTGTGCCTGCCGCCGATGCTGATCCTCGATGAGGCCACCTCGTCGATAGACACGCGTACGGAGGCCAGGATACAGGCGGCGTTTGCCAGGATGATGGAAGGGCGCACCAGCTTCATAGTTGCCCACCGGCTCTCAACCATAAGGGAGGCTGACCTTATCCTGGTGATGAAAGACGGAAAGATAGTGGAGCAGGGGAGACATCAGGAGCTGCTTGAAAATGGCGGCCTGTACGCCACCCTCTACAACAGCCAGTTCGCCCCGGCCTGATATAACAGAATACATGGGCACGCATTTTGGTGTGCCAATGCTCCTATATTGCGATAAAAGGATAAGGTGGAGCCGGATGGCCCCACCTTATCCTTTTATCTATTACATGCATTCCATCAGGATATCGTATATCTCATCCCTGTCGAGAGGGCGGGGGTTGGTTTTTATAAGGTTGCATGTGTCGGCCACCTTGCGCAGGAGCTGGGGCGTGATCTCAACTCTCGATTTAAGCTGGCTCATCTTCAGCGGCAGGCCGCATTCGCCAATAAAATTCTCAAGGGCGTCAATGCCGTCTTTGGCCGTACCAACATTGAAAACCACATTGGCAAAACGTGTGAATTTATCCTGGGCGTCCCCAAGGATATGCCTGTAGTAAGCCGGATGTATAACGGCCAGGCCCTGGCCGTGGTTGCAGTCGGTGTACGCGCCAAGCTGGTGCTCGATCTGGTGCGCCTGAAAATCTGTGACACGCCCGACCTTCAAAATGCCGTTCTCAGCCATGGCAGAGTCCCACATAAGGTTGCTGCGGGCCTCCAGATCGTCTATGTCCACAAGAAGCCGG
>CALXAF010000022.1 GCA_944386185.1 uncultured Oscillospiraceae bacterium | reverse complement strand
GCGTTCCCTCTTTTTGGGCTGTTATAATATCTTTCTGAGGTGAACTATGTACGACATAATAGTTGTAGGCGGGGGGCCGGCTGGAATGACCGCAGCGCTCTATGCCCTGCGGGCTGGCAAGAGTGTGCTGGTCATAGAGAAAAACGGTTTTGGCGGACAGATAACCTACTCCCCAAAGGTGGAGAACTTTCCGGGTACGATGCAGATGAGCGGTAATGAATTTGCCGACAGGTTTTTAGAGCAGATACTCGCCCAGGGGGCGGATGTGGAGCTGGATCAGGTGACAGCTGTTGAGGACGGCGGTGATGTCAAGACGGTGCGCACGCTGGACGGGGCGGAATACATCTGCCGGGCGGTAATAATTGCTGCCGGCGTCAAGCACAGGATGCTGGGGCTTGCCGGCGAGACAGAACTTGGTGGCAGCGGCATATCATTCTGCGCTGCGTGTGATGGGGGTTTTTACAAGGGTCAGGATGTATGTGTGGCAGGAGGAGGAAACTCCGCCCTGCAGGAGGCCATACTCCTTGCGGATATATGCAAAAGCGTCACTATAGTGCAGGACCTCGGCTATCTGACAGGCGATAAGAAGCTGCAGGACGCCCTTCTGTCAAGGGAGAATGTGAGACTGGTGACAGGCGCCAGGATAAGGGGCCTCACATCCGAGTCCGGTGAGCTTACGGGGATAGATGCGGAAGTCTCGGGAGAGACGCGGCATATACCGTGCCAGGGGTTATTTGTGGCCATCGGCCTTATACCTGAAAACAGTATGTTTTCAAATATCCTGCCGCTGAATGAATATGGGTACATAGACGCCGGTGAAGACTGTTCAGCCGGGACGCCCGGGATATACTGCGCCGGGGACTGCCGGTCGAAGTCAGTCCGACAGCTCACTACAGCCGTATCTGACGGCGCCGTGGCCGCTGTGACGGCCTGCCGGTATATAGACAGCATGTGAGGTGCAAGACGTGAAAAGCCAGAATTACTCTCTGACAGTTCGGGCCTGCTATGTGGGCTATGTGGTGCAGGCTATTGTCAATAACTTCGCGCCGCTGCTTTTCCTGACATTCCAGTCGACCTACGGAATATCCCTATCCAAGATAACGCTGCTGATAACTATGAATTTCCTTGTGCAGCTTATAACGGATCTGGCCTCTGCGGCCTTCATAGATAAGATAGGCTACAGGGCGTCGGCCATCCTGGCCCACGTGCTGGCCGCGTCAGGGTTTGTGCTGCTGACGATATTGCCGGAACTCACAGGGGATCCATTTCTGGGGCTTGTGATATCGGTGATGATATACGCCGTGGGCGGCGGGCTCTTGGAGGTGCTTTTGAGCCCCATAATCGAGGCCCTGCCACTGGGAAATAAGGAGAGGATGATGAGCCTTCTCCACTCCTTTTACTGTTGGGGCCATGTGGCTGTGGTGCTCATCTCCACTGTATTCTTCCGCCTCTTTGGCATAGAGAACTGGAAGATAATGGCCATAATATGGGCTGTTGTCCCGGCAGCCAACATTCTGGCTTTTTCAAAGGCGCCGATACTGTCCCTTATCTCACAGGGGGAGCGGGGCTATACGCTGGGCGAGCTTGTACGGAAGCCGGTTTTCTGGCTGATGATGCTTCTTATGGCCTGCGCCGGAGCCAGCGAGCAGTCTGTGAGCCAGTGGGCCTCCACATTTGCAGAGGCCGGGCTTGGCGTATCGAAGAGCGTAGGGGACCTGGCGGGACCCATGTCCTTTGCCCTTCTCATGGGGACCTCAAGGCTCATCTACGGCAAGTATGGTGATAAAATGGACCTGCGGCGGGCGATGGCCATAAGCTCAGCCCTGTGCATAGTGTCTTACCTTATGATAGCCCTCTCACCATGGCCGGTACTGGGGCTTATAGGCTGCGGCCTCTGCGGGTTTTCAGTTGGCATAATGTGGCCTGGGGCCTTCAGCATCGCCTCAGCGTCCATAAGGCAGGGAGGAACAGCCCTCTTCGCGCTGCTGGCTCTGGCAGGAGACCTGGGCTGCGGCGGCGGCCCCACATTCGTGGGATTTACCTCAAATTTGTTTGGCGGGGAGCTGAAGTGGGGCATACTCATGGCGCTCGTATTCCCGGTGCTCATGCTTATCGGCGTGTCAGTACGTACTAAAAACAGAGATTAGAAAATATACCGGTCCCCGCGATTTCGCAGAGGCCGGTATATTTCTGCCAGTATCAGAATATTCCTGGGATCAACCTGGCGAGGCCGAAACCTGCTCCAAGGGAGACCATGTTTGCCACCAGGGCATAGAGGACGACCCTGCCGGATCTTTTTTGGGTCCCGCTGTACATGTGGAGACGCTTTGCGTACAGGACTGACTCGATTATAAACACCGCCAGCTCTGCCAGTATGTAGACAGCAATAAAAGCCAGCTGGCCTGAGTAGTAGTTTGTCATGTTGAGCAGGATATTGAGAGCTGCCTGTGTAAAAATATTGACAGCTGTAAGGAATAGGAAGAGTTTTCTGCCCCTGTAGCCAAAGATAAGGGCCACGGCGAGTTCCAAAAGGATGGTTATAACTATCCTGGCCAGCAGAGATATGATCTCCCAGGTGTAGTCATAGCTTTTTCGGGCGGTAAGCTCCACGCCTGGCTCCAGATTGGAGAGATCCACCGTGTAGTAACTGTCAAAGGCATAACGATCGTATATGCCGGTGGAGTAAAAGGCGCCGCTGTCCGGGAAGTAGATAAGCACCTTGAAGGTGTGTGGAGGGTAGTAAGTCCAGTCGAGCCGGCTGCTCTCTGTGCAGTCCCAGACCTCCTGCAGGAAGTAGAATCCGTCCGGGTCATCATATCCAACAAATTTCTCCCAGATAGGGTAGAGCGGGTCACTGGATTCATAGGGGCAGTAACTGCCATCCCCCTCCCAGGCTGATGAGGGGCCGGTGGAACTTTGCTCAGATAGGAGAGTCGCGTAGTAAACCGAACCATCATCAAGGCCGGTGAAGTCCACATTCACAGAGGGCTTCGGACCCATATCCGCCCTCGCTGTCATGGGAAGGGCCATCAGCACGGCTATAATAAGCAAAAGCGTGGTCAGTTTCTTTTTCATCTCTAGATCCTCCTTTTCTCATATTTTATCCTCATTAACATTATAGTTGATCCGGGATAGTCGGAAAAGGGGGGACGGGTTACAATTGTTATCGAATATTTTCGCTCTAAGTGAGGGTAAAAAATATTCCCGGACGGATGTCCGGGAATAAATTATAATTAAAGGGCAGCCTTTGCTACGGAGCAGAGCTCTGTGAAAGCGGCGGGGTTGTGGATCGCGGTCTCGGAGAGCATCTTCCGGTTCATGTCCACACCGGCCAGCTTCAGGCCGTGCATGAAAGTGGAGTAATTCATGCCGTTTGCCTTGCAGGCAGCGTTTATGCGAGTGATCCACAGCTTGCGGAAGTCACGCTTCTTCTGCTTACGGCCTATATAGGCGTATGTGAGGGACTTCATGACGGCCTGGTTTGCCATCTTGAAGTGCTTGGATTTGCTTCCCCAATAGCCCTTTGCGAGCTTGAGTATCTTATTCCTTCTCTTGCGCGTCATCATCGCGCCTTTGATTCTGGCCATCTTTAGGTAACCTCCTTATTTATACAGGATCATGCGCTTGATCGCCGCTTCGTTGGTGACATCGGCATAGGTTCCCTTACGGAGGCCTCTCTTGCGCTTGGTAGTCTTCTTGTTGAGTATGTGGCTCTTGTATGCGTGGGCGCGCTTTATCTTACCGTTTTTGGTGAGATTGAATCTCTTCTTCGCGCCGCTGTGAGTTTTGATCTTGGGCATCTTTTGGTTTCTCCTTCCGATAGTGATAGCGGATGAACCGCGATTTCTGTAGGCCCCGGAGGGGCGAAAATATCCGGGCGCGGCTGACAAAATACGCGCCGGGCATTTATCCTTTATGAAAAGCTCACTTGGAGGTCTTTGGAGAAAGGAACACGCTCATATTCCGGCCTTCAAGCTTTGGAGCCTTATCAACTGAGGCGATGTCGGCACAGCTCTCGGCAAATTTGTGCAGCAACTCCTCGCCTATAGAGGTATGGGCCATCTCCCTGCCGCGGAAACGGACAGAGACCTTCAGCCGGTCGCCATCCTTCAGAAATTTTTGACCATTCCGCAGCTTTACATTAAAGTCGTTTTCTCCAATGCCGGGGGACATACGGATCTCTTTTACCTCAACCACATGCTGATTACGGCGAGCTTCCTTCTCACGCTTTGACTGCTCGAAGCGGTACTTTCCGTAGTCCATAAGCCTGCATACAGGCGGATTGGCGGTTGGAGATATCTTTACCAGGTCGAGCCCCCTTTCTACGGCTATATCCATAGCTTCGGCAGCGGACATTATACCCAGTTGGTCTCCATCCTCCCCGATGAGACGTACCTCCCTATCGGTTATCTCCTCATTGATTTGGTGGGCTATGTTGGCTATCTTAAAACACCTCCGAACAATAAAAAAAGGACGCCAAACGGCATCCGCGCAAAAACCGTACGAGAAGTACGGGAAAATGCAATCTTGACCACGGCGCAGCGCTCTGGCCGGGTGAGGACGGTGATGCCGTTCCTGCTTTGTTTTAGCCTATGTAGTATATCAGCAGGCAGGAGAATTGTCAAGGGTTTTATCTCAACATTATATTTGGATACAATAGAGTGCGGTGAGGGGACTGGAGCTATAAGGGCAGGAAAGTTTTATGATTTTGTTAAATTTCATCCGAGCAGGTGGGCACGGCGGCCTATCTGCTTGCTTTAAATAGAGCTATATGATAAAATATCATGAGATTTCCCAGGCGTGGACTGGTGAAAGAGGAGATATTTATGCGTACTGACGTACTGGGTGTGGGCTTTGATGACCTCACCATGGATGAGGCCATAGAGAGAGCACTGACTATGATAGATACGCCCGGGAGCGACTATGTGGTCACCCCAAACCCGGAGATAGTCTGGCTTGCAAGACGTGACAGCAGCCTCAAAAGCGCAATAGACTCGGCCTCTATCGTTTTGCCGGATGGCATCGGCGTCATATACGGGGCAAAAATACTGGGCCGCCCCCTCAAGGGCAAGGTGCCAGGCGCCGACTTTGCCCTTGAGCTTTTTGCCAGGCTGGCAGAGCGTGGAGGGCGAGTGTATCTTCTTGGCGCCAAGCCGGGAGTCGCTGAGAAAGCTGGAGAGAATATTGGAAATAAGTACCCTGGAATAGTTATATGCGGGACGGCGGACGGGTATTTTAAAGAGGATGGTCCCGTAATAGAGAAGATAAACGATGCAGAACCTGATCTCCTGCTGGTATGCCTTGGAGCGCCGAAACAGGAGATGTGGATGTATGAGAACAGGGAAAAGCTCAGAGTCCCGTTGATGGCAGGCCTGGGAGGGTCGCTTGACGTATATGCTGGAGTGGTCCAGCGTGCGCCGGAGAAATGGCAGAAGATGAATCTGGAATGGCTTTACAGGCTTGTAAAACAGCCCTCAAGGATAGGACGTATGATGCGCCTTCCGGCATTTCTTCTGGCTGTGTGCGGCCAGAGGATAAGGGGAAAGTGATAAGATTGGGCAGACTTATAGTTATTGAAGGCACCGACGGATCGGGAAAAGCTACCCAGACAGGCCTTCTCACTGAGAGATTGGAAAAACTGGGGCACAGTGTGCGCCGCCTTGAGTTCCCAAGATACTCAAGCGAGTCCTCGGCGCTTGTGCGCCTGTATCTCTCGGGCGCTTTTGGAAACCGCCCGGAGGATGTGAACGCCTATGCTGCGTCAACTTTCTACGCCGTGGACAGGTTCGCCTCGTATAAAGAGGACTGGCAGGACTGGTACACGTCCGGAGGACTCGTGGTGACCGATAGGTACACGACCTCTAACGCTGTACACCAGACGCCAAAGCTGCCTGAGAATGAGAGACGTGGGTTTGTGGAGTGGCTGTTCGACTTTGAGTACCGTCTCATGGGACTGCCGGCTCCGGATCTGGTGATATATTTGGACATGCCCACTCAGGTAACGGAGGGTATGATGCGCTCACGCCGCCAGAAGACAGGCGGACATGGAGACATACATGAAAACGACGAGGACTATCTTGTAAGGTGCCGACAGTGCGCCCTGCTGGTGGCTGAAAAATACGGCTGGCATGTGATAAACTGCGCCAATGGGGGCGTAGCCAGGGCGATAGACGAGATACATCAGGAGATATGGGACAATGTGGAGCCGCTTTTACAGGCGGAGAAAGGATAAGAGATGGTATATATAATTCTTGGCAAGGGGTTTGAGGAAGTTGAGGCCGTGGCGCCATACGACGTGCTCAAGAGAGGCGGCGTGGAAGTAGAGTTTGCTGGGATAGGCGGGAATGCCGTAGCCGGAAGCCACGGGATAGTTATAAATGCCGAGAGGACAGTGGAGGAGATAGATGCCTCCGGGGCGGAGCTTGTGGTCGTGCCCGGCGGACTTGGCGGCGTGGAGTCTATTTTGGGCTCAAAGACCGCCATGGACGCGGTAATGGCCGCCTATGAGGCGGGCAGGAGAGTAGCCGCCATTTGTGCAGGTCCTCTGGTGCTCTCAAAGCTTGGTATACTTGACGGCGTACACGCCGTGTGTTACCCGGGGATGGAGGGCCAGATGACAGGCGGTATTATGAGTCAGAAAGAGAGTACTGTTGTGGATGGCCGTGTAATAACAGGACGCGGGCCCGGCGCAGCTATCGATTTCGGCCTCAGGCTCCTTGGAGAGCTGCGCGGCGCGGATGCGGCGGACCAGGTGGCCGCGGCCATGCATTATGAGCGAAGATAAGCGGACGGCGAGGGCGAAGGCTCTCGCCGCGGCGATGGCTGTTGGCGATGAGTATCTGCGAGCATGTGACGGGGACCTGGCACGGCTGTTTTTCACCTTGCCAGAATATGTGGGTGCCCGAACAGTATTCTGTTACTGGGGAGTGGGGACGGAACCCGACACCTCGGTTATTATAAGACGTTCCCTTCTAGATGGTAAGCGTGTGGCCCTGCCGCGGGTCATAGGCGCGGGACTTATGGAAGCACGCTTAATAGAGGACTTGTCCCAGCTTGTGAATGGAACTTTCGGTATATTAGAGCCGTCTCAATATGCAGAAAAACTCCAGCCGGAGGACATAGACATAGCGGTGGTTCCAGGGGTGGCTTTCTCTGCCGACGGCCGCCGGCTCGGCCGGGGAGGGGGATACTATGACAGGTTCCTTACAAAAGTCAAAGGTCTGACAGTTGCGCTGTGCCAAGAGCGGCTTTTAACGGATGAGCTGCCTGTGGAGGAACACGATATAAAGGTCAGGTGTATTATTACTGAGAAAAAGATCAGGAGGCCCCTTTAAAAGGGCCTCCCGGATCCGCTGTCAGCAGCAGCAGTTATTGTTGCAGCTGTTGTCGCAGGTGCAGCAGTTGTTGCCGCAGTTGTTGCCGCAGCCGCAGAAGAGGATTATGAGTATAAGTATGATCCAAAGACAAGAGTTACCACCAAAAGAATTTCCGCACATTAGAATTTACTCCATTCCGCCGCTGCGCCCGGCATAATACTTTTCTTCAATTTAGCGCTTAGCCCGCCGTGCGCAGTTTTCGGCGGGGGTTTATAGAGGCTTTGGCTTTTGGCGCCAAATGAGACGGCGTCGTTCGCCATCTGGATCATTCTATGCCAGTGATAGCCAAAGCGACACAGGGCGGTTTTAAAATCTGGCCCGACCCGTAAAGGGAAATAAGGAGGCATCATATGAGCGATAAAAATAGGGATGATTTCTGGAAAGAGCTGATGGGCGAGGACTTCTACCCTGCCGATTCAGACCAGCCGGAACAGAAGCCCGGCCCACAGGAGGAATCCCAAACCCAGGATGAGACAGATGATCTAGGCTTTAAAGTGGAATATTTAAGCCGGGATGGCGAAAAGCTGGATTCTGGCGAGGCGGAGGATATGAAGATATATCGCCCGCACGCTGAAGACACGCCGTTGGAAACTGGCTCGCAAGATACGCCGAAAGCGGAAGATCCGGATCCGGCAGGAAGCGGCCGGCCAGGTCATGATCCGGTGGACGATTTTGAGGTGGATTTTGACTTTGACAAGGAATATGAAGATGTGGATGAGAAGCCTGTGAGACGTGGAAGGACAAAGAGGACCGGGTGCCTGGGAGGAATCATGATGTTCCTCTTTATTGTCTGTGTAAGCGCTATCCTGGCTACTCTTGGATGGATGGCCGCCACTGACGTGCTTGGCCTTGGCGGCGATGACGTTACTCTCGAGGTCACAATACCGAAGGACATCTTCTCCCAGAAAGAGATAGAGGTAGAGAATGACGACGGCACTGTAACGAAAACCACAGTGGACGTGGCGGACATAGACGCGGTGGCCGACATCCTGAAGGAACAGGGGCTTATTAAGTACAAGTGGCTCTTCAAGCTGTACTCCAGCTTCTCAAACGCCGACGAGAAAATAAAGGCCGGCACATATCAGCTGGATACAAACTATGATTACCGTGCCCTTGTAAACGGCATGACCCCGGCCGGCGGCAGACGCGTGGAAATAGATGTAACAATACCAGAGGGTTATACCATAACTCAGATAGTAAACCTGTTGGCTGAGAACAATGTCTGTGACCGTGTTGATCTGCTTGATGCGCTGGCAAACTATGATTTTGATTATGACTTCCTGGATGATTCCACGTTAGGCCAGGCAAAGCGGCTGGAGGGGTACCTGTTCCCAGACACCTACACATTCTATGTGGGGGATACTGCTACCAGAGTAATAAGCAAATTCCTTGATAACTTTGATAATAAGTGGACAGAAGAATTTGACGCTCAGGCTCAGGAACTGGGATACACCAGGCAGGAGATACTGACGGTGGCTTCTATGATAGAGAAAGAGGCCGGCAGCAATGATGAACGGGACGATATAGCGTCTGTTATTTATAACAGGATAGAGAATCCAGGTGCCCAGGGTACAGTTGGTCTGCTGCAGATAGACGCGACCATATACTATGCCATTGAGGACACAGGTGAATCGTTCTCCACGGATATAGACAGCCCGTACAACACTTACCTGTATGAGGGGCTGCCCCCCGGACCGATCTCCAACCCGGGACTTGCTTCCATTGAGGCGGCTCTGAACCCGTCCGGTGAAAATTACTACTATTACGCTCTCAATACTGAGGGGACACACAACTTCTTTACCAGCTACAACTCATTCCAGAACTTTGTAAACAGTGACGAGTACGGCGGCTGAGCAGAGAAATAGAAAAATACATGACGGCGGATTTTCCGCCGCCCTGTGTCTCCCAAGGGTATCGGGAAAAAGCTGCGTGCCGGAGTGCTGATGGGGGAGCTCTAGGGGGCTGAAGCCCGCCTCGAATCCGGTCGGATGCCCCGCAAGCATTGCGCAGCAGTGTTTGTGGCGAACGAAGTGAGGACTTTCATGCGGCAAAGCTGCGTGAAAGTAACGGCATTCAGGCTGTCCAAAAGCTTTTGGACAGCCTGAGGGCGGCGGATTTTCCGCCGCCCTGTGTTGACATTTCCGTCAAAAATGGATAAAATAATGAAGGCTGTGACGAAAAGAGCCTGGTACTTGGCCTTTAGAGAGGGAGGGACGGTGGAAACCTCCCGGCGGCGGTGTCAGGCGGCCGTTTCCGAGCCACCCGGCGATGAGCCGGGCGTATTACCGGCGTTAACGGTTTTTGAGATATCCCGCGAGGGATGATCAGGGTGGTACCGCGGACACTTGCTTCGCCCCTGGAGGGGGCGGAGCTTTATTTTTTGCATTTCAGTGACTTGGTACCTCCTGCTGGAGTTGGAGGTTGCAATGATATTATCAGATAAGACGATAGCGAAGATGCTTGAGGATGGAAACCTCAATATTTCGCCGATTCAGGAGGGACAAATACAGCCTGCAAGCGTGGATATCCGCCTTGGGGATACATTTGGGGTTGTGGAGGATTCGTCCAGCGGGATAATAACCATGGATAGGGAGATATCCTATAAAACGATAAAGACGGACAGATACCTGCTCCTGCCGGGACAGTTTGTCCTGGCGACGACAATGGAGTATATCGCACTTCCGGATGACCTTACGGCATTTGTGGAGGGGAGAAGTTCCCTTGGAAGGATGGGCCTTTTCATCCAGAATGCGGGCTGGGTGGATCCGGGTTTCAAAGGGGAGATAACCCTGGAGTTGTTTAACGCCAACAGGTGCGCTATAGAACTTCGATCCGGCCGTAGGATTGGACAGCTGGTATTCGCGAAGATGGACGGACCGGCATGTAAGCCGTATAATGGGAAATATCAAGGCCAGCGTGGGGTCACCGGTTCGAAAGTATATATGGATATCAGCTGACGGACAAAATATTTTTGTAAATAATTTTATTTGGAGGAATATAATAATGAAGAGTTTTGGCCTGAATGAGCTAAGGGAGATGTTTCTCAGCTTTTTTGAGACGAAAGGCCACCTGCGCCTGCCCAGCTTTTCTCTGATACCACAGAACGACGCGTCCCTGCTGCTTATAAATTCAGGAATGGCACCGATGAAACCCTGGTTCACTGGCGAGCAGGAGCCGCCGCGCCACCGTGTCACCACCTGCCAAAAGTGTATCCGCACTGGTGACATTGAGAATATTGGTAAGACTGCCCGCCATGGCACTTACTTCGAGATGCTGGGGAACTTTTCTTTTGGAGACTACTTTAAGAGGGAGGCCATACACTGGGCATGGGAGTTTTTGACCAGCCCAGACTGGGTGGGACTGGATCCGAACCGCTTATACCCATCGGTCTTTGCAGGCAATGAGACTACGCCGGCCGACGATGAGGCCTTCGCCATCTGGCGCGATGAGATCGGTATCCCGGAGGACCGGATTTATAAGTTTGGAAAAGAGGACAACTTCTGGGAGCACGGCTCAGGACCCTGCGGCCCATGCTCTGAAATATACTATGACAGGGGCGAGGAGTGGGGCTGCGGTAAGCCCACATGCACCGTGGGCTGTGACTGTGACAGGTATATCGAGGTCTGGAACATAGTCTTCTCACAGTTTGACAACGACGGAGAGGGACACTACACTGAACTCAAACAGAAGAACATCGACACCGGCATGGGCCTGGAGCGGTTGGCCTGCGTGTGTCAGAATGTGGCCAGCTTATTCGATGTGGATACTGTGATGAACATCACAAACAAGGTTAGCGAGATTACCGGTGCTCACTACGGCCAGAGCCATTCAAAGGTCGTGTCGCTGCGTGTGATCACATATCACATACGCTCCGCCACATTTATGATCTGCGATGGGGTGCTACCCTCCAACGAGGGCCGGGGTTATGTGCTCCGCAGGCTCCTGCGCCGGGCCGCCCGACATGGGAAGCTCTTGGGGGTAAACGACCCGTTCCTTTACCAGGTGTGTGACACCGTCATCCATGAGAACGAGGGACACTACCCTGAGCTGCGTGAGCGCCAGGATTATATCACCAAGGTCATCCGGGTGGAGGAGGAGAACTTCGCCAAGACAATCGATGGCGGGCTCAGGATATTCAATGACCTGCTTGAGGGACATAAGATAAAGGGTGAAAAGGTTTTCTCCGGAGCCGACGCCTTCAGGCTCTATGACACGTATGGGTTCCCGATCGATCTCACAGCAGAGATGGTGGAAGAGCAGGGCATGAGTATGGATGAGAAGGAATTCCAGAAGCTCATGGACGAGCAGCGCAAACGCGCCAGAAAGGCACGGGAAGCTCTCGGAGACCTGGGATGGGCAGGCGTTGAGTTTGGCAAAGAGGTGCCTGAGACAGAATTCGTCGGATACAGTGAAAACACTATAACCGATGCTCATGTGGTGGCGCTGGTTGTTGAGAATGAGCAGGCAGAGGAGCTGATGCCCGGCGTTGAGGGCATAGTGGTGCTGGACAAGACGCCTTTCTACGCGGAGATGGGCGGCCAGGTGGCTGACCACGGAACTATAACTATAGGCGGTGAAGACGGCGGCCTGTTTGTAGTAGTTGATGTCCAGAAGAACAAGGGCGGCAAATATATGCACTATGGTAAAATGGCAAAGGGTGCTATAAAGATTGGTGATACGGTGGAGGCTTCAATTGATCAGGAGCGCCGTAAGGCAATAATGCGCGCCCATTCGGCCACACACCTTCTTCAAGCCGCGCTGAGGCAGGTCCTGGGAGACCATGTGCACCAGGCGGGATCCCTTGTTGAGCCAGACAGGCTGCGTTTTGATTTCACACATTTCTCAGCCATGACCGGCGAGGAGCTCTTGGAAGTGGGCAGAATAGTTAATATGGAGATACTGTCTGGTGATCCGGTCTGCACACAGGAACTCCCAATAGATGAGGCGAGGGCGATGGGAGCGCAGGCCCTCTTTGGTGAGAAATACGGCCAGATTGTACGCGTAGTGACCATGGGGGATAAGTTCTCCATAGAGTTCTGCGGCGGCACCCATGTGGATAATGTGGCAAAGATAGGTCCGTTTAGGATCAGCTCCGAGTTTTCTGTAGCCTCAGGTGTGCGCCGCATCGAGGCTGTTACCGGCCTTGAGTTTTTCAGACAGAATGAAGATATGAATAGGCGTCTTCTTGAAATGGCAAACGTGCTGAAAGCATCGCCCTTTGAGGTGGTGGAGAAAGCGCGGCACGCTATGGCTGAACTTCGGGATATGCACAGAAAAGTGGAAACCCTGCAGGCGAAGCTCAGAACTGGGGAAGTCAATGACTTTTTGACATCCGCGAGGAATATTAGCGGAGTCCATGTGGTGACCATCACAAGAAACGGTCTCACCACCGACGATCTTAGAAGTATGGGCGACTACATGCGGGACAAAGACCCGGACATTGCAGCAGTGTTGGCAAGCGTTGATGGCGATAAGATAACATTCCAGGCAGTCTGCGGCAAAGAGACAGTAGCCCGTGGAATAAAGGCCGGGGATATCATAAAACAGGTGACAGCAATGTGCGGAGGCAAAGGCGGAGGACGCCCGGATTCAGCTATGGGCGGAGGAAAAGATGTTATGATGCTGGATAACGCCCTGGCCATAGTGGATAACTATGTGGCTTTGAAGCTTGGAGAGAACAAGAAATAACAGTCCAGACAAAGGAGGAAAACTTGATGTACGACGATAACTGCCTTTTCTGTAAGATAATAAAAGGTGAGATACCATCAAATAAGGTCTATGAGGACGGCGACTGTTACGCCTTCAGGGATATAAACCCGCAGGCGCCGGTACACATCCTTGTTGTACCAAAGCACCACATAGTTTCTGTTGGAGATATCGACGGCACTAACTCCGTATATGCCGCCAAATGCCTTGAAGCGGTGGCTAAGATAGCCCGTCAGGAGGGGCTGGACAGCGGCTTCAGGGTGATATCCAACTGTGGTGACGACGCCGGTCAGACTGTGCACCACCTGCACTTCCACATCCTCGCCGGCAGGTCTATGGGCGAAAAACTGGTGTGATAGATAAAAAAATATCGGCGGGACTAGGCACAACCTGTCTCGCCGATATTTTTTATTTTTTATATATTGTTCTGCGTCGTTCTATAGCCTGTGGACCGGTCGACAACATTGCGCACATTACCGCAACTTAAATATGCCCTCAGGTTCTCAAGACACATGGCCTTTATGCGGCTGGTGGTGGCAGCCAGATGGTCACCGCCGGATACATGGGGCGTTATGTACACATTCCTGGCACTCCAGAGCGGGTGATCAGGCGGCAGAGGCTCAGGATCGGTCACGTCAAGCGCCGCGGCGCCGATGGTGCCGGCGTTCAGGGCAGATACGAGGGCCTCAGTGTCCACAGCGTCGCCGCGGCCAACATTTATGAGGAGGGCGTCAGATTTCATCAGGCCAAGCCTGCGGCTGTCTATAATATGGCGTGTCTCAGGGGTGGAGGGCAGGGAGAGGGCCACTATGTCGGCATCAGGAAGGAGCCCGTCCATATCCTGTATAAGGTGCACGCTGTCAAATTCCTGGGATGGGGAGGTGTTGTGGCGCCGCAGGCCAATGACGCGGCATCCGAGGGCACGCATTTTCCGGGCAAAGCTGGAGCCTATGTCCCCGGCGCCGACCACCAACACAGAGGCACCCTCAATTGGCCGGACCTGACCCATATCCCGCCACTGGCGGCGGAGCTGGTTATCATAGTACATAGGCAGCTTCTTGAATATGGATAGGGCCATTGCCACCATGTGTTCGCTGACTGCCTGGCCGTATGCGCCGGAGACATTGGCCAGAAGGACGCAAGGCTCCAGGCGGCTTATGTAAGCGTCCGCACCGGCGCTGCGCAGCTGGAGGAATTCAAGGCTGTTCATGGACGCAACTAAATCCGGAGGCGGGTTGCCGATGACTATATTGGCGTTCTCCAGTATTTTGATGTCCGCACAGGTAATGCCGGAATCAGAGAGAAAATACACATTATTTTCACCAACGGCTGAGATAAAATCGCCTTGTTCCATCTCGCTCAGTTCTAACAGGCACACAATAGTTTTCACGAAGTTCCACACCCTCTCCATCGGATTATTACTGGATATTATATCAGGGTTCCACAGAGACGTCAAAACCTATATCGCCAGCAGGAACACAATTATAGATACATTTCAAAATCTCCAACTTGTCCATTGTTATCAAATCCGTACCTCGGACATATTTTTATTCTGAGGTGATGGATATGCTCAAAAGGCTCAAAGAGGCGATAGGAAAATTGACGTCAAGGCAGAGAAAATATCTTACAGCGGTGGGCGCCATTTTACTGGCGGCAGTAATATTCCTGGCCGTGGAGACGCCGGAGATTGTGAGCGCGGCCAACACGCGCCAGCTGCCCATATACAGCGTGGAGCGGGATCAGAAGATGGTGTCGCTCACATTTGACGCTGCCTGGGGGAACGAGGACACGCAGACGCTCATAGATATTCTGGGAAAATATAACGTGAAGGCCACATTCTTCGTAGTGGGGGAGTGGGTGGATAAGTATCCGGAGTCGGTAAAGGCGCTGCACGACGCAGGGCACATGGTGATGAACCACTCAGACGACCATGCGCACTTCAACTCCCTGACTTCCGACCAGATAGTGGCCAACATAAATGCCTGCTCAGACAAGATAGAGGCAGTCACCGGGGTGCGTCCAACGCTGTTCCGGCCGCCCTATGGCGAATACGACGACCACGTTATAGCGGCGGTGCGCAGTATGGGTATGGAACCTATACAGTGGGATGTGGACAGCCTGGACTGGAAAGAGATCTCTGCGTCAGAGATATACTCACGGGTGACTGAGAAGGTCTCGCCAGGCAGCATAGTGCTCTTCCACAACGCGGCGCTGCACACACCGGAGGCATTGGAGGATATAATAAAGTTCCTTATAAGCGAGGGATATGAGATAGTCCCTGTAACGGAACTCATAATTGACGGAGATTATACAATCGACAATACTGGCCGTCAATTTCCCGCCTGAGAAAAACTCCTTGTCACACGAAGCGGGGGAATATATAATAAGGGCACGATACATGAGATATTCGGGGGATGCCCCGGGAAATGGAGATAGAATATGCTTAGAAGCCAGAAGCTCCGGCAGATGTCGCCGGAGTTGGACCCACTCAGGATAGGTACAGGCTGGAGGCCGGAGGATCTGGCAAAACCTCAGGTCTTTATATCCAGCACATTTGGCGACAGCCACCCGGGCTCCGGACATCTTGACAAGCTGGTGGACGCAGCCCGGGAGGGTGTGGCGGCCGCTGGGGGATTCGGTGCCAGGTACTTCTGTACAGACATGTGCGACGGTGAGAGCCAGGGAACTGACGGCATAAACTATTCCCTGGCAAGCCGTGAGATGATAGCCAACATGATTGAGATCCAGGCCTGCGCAACGCCTTTTGACGCAGGAGTATATATAGCCAGCTGCGACAAGGGTATGCCCGGAAGCCTTATGGGACTCTGCCGGGTCAACATACCGTCGGTGGTGGTGCCAGGCGGAACCATGGCCGCAGGGCCGGATATGCTTACACTGGAGCAGCTTGGTATGTACTCTGCCAAGTTCCAGAGGGGAGAGATCGGCGAGGACAAGCTAAACTGGGCCAAGGAGAACGCCTGCCCCAGCTGCGGCGCCTGTTCTTTTATAGGGACGGCATCCACCATGCAGATAATGGCGGAGGCTTTGGGACTGGCTCTCCCGGGCAGCGCACTGCTGCCGGCCACAAGCCCGGATCTGCCGGAGTTTGCGCGGCGTGCGGGAGCGCGGGCCGTTGAGATGGCGCTTGCTGAGAATATGAGCCCCAGGGATATAGTAACTGCCAGAAGCTTTAAAAACGCCATACTGGTACACGCGGCAATATCCGGTTCTACAAACGCGCTGCTTCACCTTCCTGCGATAGCCCACGAGCTGGGAATCGAGATCGACGGGGACACATTTGATAAGCTCCACCGGGGAGCCAAATATCTCCTTGACCTGCGCCCAGCCGGGCGCTGGCCAGCCGAGTTCTTCTACTATGCCGGTGGTGTGCCGGCCATAATGGAGCAGATACGGGAGAGCCTTGACCTTGACGTTATGACAGTCACAGGCAGGACACTGGGGGACAACCTGGAGGAGCTGCGGGGCAGCGGCTTTTACGAGAGGTGTGAGGAGTGGTTACGCAGGGCCAATGAGAAGTACGGGGTGGAACTCACAAAAGAGGATATAATCCGTCCAAGGGATAAGGCGATTGGGACAGACGGTTCAATCGCTGTCCTGAGGGGAAACCTGGCGCCTGAGGGAGCTGTGATAAAGCACACGGCCTGCCCCAGGGAGATGTTCTCAGCCGTTCTCACGGCCCGCCCCTTTGACAGCGAGGAGGAGTGCATCGACGCTGTGCTCCACCACAGGGTGAAGCCGGGGGACGCGGTGTTCATACGCTATGAGGGGCCTAAGGGCTCCGGTATGCCGGAGATGTTCTATACAAGCGAGGCTATCTCCTCAGATAAGGAGCTGGGCAGGAGCATAGCGCTGATAACCGACGGTCGGTTCTCAGGTGCATCCACCGGACCCGTGGTAGGGCACTGCAGCCCGGAGGCCCAGGCCGGCGGTCCGATAGCCCTTGTGGAGGAGGGGGACCTTATACTGCTGGATATCCCCTCCAGAAGGCTGGAGATAGTGGGTA
>CALXAF010000021.1 GCA_944386185.1 uncultured Oscillospiraceae bacterium | reverse complement strand
TGGTGCTGGTGGGAGCGGTATTCACTATAGGCAACAGAAACTTCCTTACTGCCGATAACTTCTTCACTATCATGCGCCAGTCGGCCATCATGGGCATCGCCGGCATCGGCTGTATGTTCTGCATGATAACAGGCTCCATAAACCTGGCGGTTGGCTCATTTATGTCAATGGTGACCGTCCTTGTGGCCATTTGGAGCGTGAACTGGGGCCAAAACTGGATCGTCGGTATGGTCCTGGCCGTTATTGTCAGCACAATAATCGGGTTCGTACAGGGCTTTGTTACGATAAAAGGTAAGGTCAACCCGATGATAGCCTCCCTGGCCTTCAAGACCATGCTGGCCGGCGGTGCCTATCTTATATCCGGCGGCCTCCCTATCTATGGTATCCCAGAAGAGTCCAAGATACTGGGCCAGGGCAAGGTGGGCCCCGTCCCGGTCCCTGCCATAGTCCTGGTCATAGTGGCCATAATCGTAGCCATATTCTTCAATAAGACTTACATGGGACGTAAGTTCTTCGCGGCCGGCAGCAACGACGAGGCGGCGCGCCTCTCCGGCATCAAGACCCAGAAGCTCCGTGTCTCCGCATTCACCGTCTGCGGCTTCCTCTGCGGCATAGCCGGTATAATCCAGCTGGGACGCATGGGCTCCGGACAGCCGGCCGCCGGCAGCGAGGTGGAGATGAACGTGCTCACGGCTATCGTCATCGGCGGCGTCTCAGTCGGCGGCGGCGAGGGCAAGGTATTCAAGGCTTTCTGCGGCGTGTTCCTTATAAACGAGCTTATAAACGGCATGACCCTTCTGAACATCAGCCTCTACTGGCAGCAGGTCACCCAGGGCGCGATCTTCCTGTTCGCAATCCTCCTTGACTCTTACCAGCACAGGGTGGTTGTAAAGAAAAAGGTGGCCAATGAGTTCAAGCGGCTGAAAGAAGAGAACAAGGCCAATTCATAACTGGGAGATAAATATATGTATAGAAAATACTTTGAACCTGAATATGGCGAGGTAGACAAGTACGTGAAAAATGAGCCGCCCCAGGAACCGAATGTGAAGAGCATGAAGGCGTGGCGCGTGAAAAGCAATTTTGAGACGCTCACTGACCTTACGATGATGATGCGAGACTGTTACTGCTACAATGACCTGATGGATATACTTACGGACGACTATCGGGTACAGCGGGACGGCGAGGACGTTCTCATCCGTGTCTATCATCCTGAGGGTGAGGGGCCCTTCCCGATAATGGTGTTTTACCACGGCGGCGGATGGAGAATGAACAATCTGGATCTCTATGACTACGTGCCCAGGTATTTTGCCAGGTACGGCGGGATAGTGGTGGTTGCAGTTGACTACCGCCTGGCGCCGGAGCATATGTTCCCTGCCGGCCTTGAGGACTGCTATATGGCCCTGGAGTGGGCTGTGGCTAATGCTGAGCTTATCAACGGTTCCACAGACAGCGTCACTGTCTGCGGTGACTCTGCGGGCGGGAACCTGGCTGCGGCTGTGACGATAATGTCGAGGGATAAAAAGGGTCCCAAGATACATAAGCAGATACTCATATTCCCGGCGACTACATTCAATATTGACAGGCCCCTGGATTCCACCGTCAGATATGGAGGCGGCAACTACTTCCTGAAGATCGATCCGGACAGCAAAAATATGGGCGAGGGATACCTTCCAAACCCGGAGACCGACAAGCTGAACCCGTACGCTTCACCGCTGGAGGAGACGAACTTTGAGGGGATAGCCCCGGCCTGCTTCATATCTCCTGAGTGTGACCCGCTGCTGGACCATGCCCTTATGTACGCGGCGAAGCTGGAGGACAACGGGGTACCGGTGGAGTTCCACCTTTACAAGGGCATGCTCCACGCCTTCATCAACAGGCCGTATCAGAAATCATTCGAGGCGCTGGACGACATAATAAACGCCGTACCAAAGCTTACAAGATAGCCGCTGTAGAATTGGGGATAAAATGCGGCCCAGGTGACTGCCATATCAACATGACACCTCGCCTGGCGTCGCGGCTCCCCTCCAGGGCGGCAGAGAGTACTATATAAAGACTTACTTTTAAGGAGGCGTACATATGGCGCTGTTTGAGTGCAATCTATTCTCCAAAACGCTGTATTCCAGCGTCCAGGTGAATGTTGTCTTACCAACACCTGAGTCCGGGGACGATTTCTTCGGAACCAAGACATACTATCCTGAGGAGGGGCAGAAATACCAGACACTGTACCTCCTGCACGGCTTTTCAGCAGACTACACTGACTGGCAGCGGTTTTCAAGGATCGAGTCATATGCCCAGCAGAAACAGCTGGCGGTAGTTATGGCCAGCGCTAATAACAGCAGTTACTGTGACCTTCCACACGGCGGAAAATACATGCAGTTTTTCTCCGAGGAGCTGCCGGCACTTGTCCGGGCAATATTCCCACTGTCTGGTAAGCGGGAGAACAACTTCATCGCCGGCCTCTCCATGGGCGGATACGGCTCCATGAAGATCGCCCTCACGAAGCCTGAGAATTATATCGCCGCAGCCAGCCTTTCGGGAGGGCTGGGCAG
>CALXAF010000020.1 GCA_944386185.1 uncultured Oscillospiraceae bacterium | reverse complement strand
GCCGTCTCCAGAGCTTGTGTATCCTGTGCACTCGGCCTCATATATCTGGTTTTTTGCAAGCTCAGACATCATACCACCTAAGAGAGCCGGGGAAACCCCCGGCCCTCTTCCCTTATCTACAGTTTTTTAAAACGCCACTACTTTTATCTGGCCATCCTCCGCGGTTACCCCGAGAACCTTTATGTCCATATCGTAGTTGTCCACCATCTGTGACGCTATCTTATCCTCAATGTCCTTCTGGATGGTCCGGCGCAGGTTGCGGGCGCCATACTCCGCGGAGTAGGACTTTTCAGTGAGATACGTAAGGACGCTGTCGTCATACCGAAGCTCGATGTTCCGCTCGGCAAGGCTGTCACGGAGCTCATCCATCATAAGTTTAGCTATATTCTTGAAGTTCTCCTCTGTGAGGTGGTTGAAATACACCACCTCATCGACCCTGTTTATGAACTCAGGCCGCAGGAAATCCCGCAGGGCCTTCATGGCCCGCTCCTTGTCCATATCGTTGACCGTGCCGCCAAAGCCCACAGTCCCAGAACCCTTCCTGTCGCTGCCGGCATTGGTGGTCATAATGATAATGGTATTCTCAAAATTCACGGTCCTGCCGTGGGCGTCAGTAATCCGGCCGTCGTCCAGTATCTGCAGGAGGATGTTCATAACGTCCGGGTGGGCCTTCTCTATCTCGTCAAACAGCACCACAGAGTATGGCTTGCGGCGTATCTTCTCGGTGAGCTGCCCGGCCTCGTCATAACCCACATATCCCGGGGGTGAGCCTATGATCCTGGAGACTGAGAATTTCTCCATAAACTCAGACATATCGAGGCGTATAAGCGACTCGGGAGCGTGGAACATGTCCTCGGCAAGACGCTTTACAAGCTCTGTCTTTCCCACGCCTGTGGAACCCACAAAAATGAAGCTCACCGGTTTGTGCTTTGGGGATATGCCGACCCTGTTGCGCTTTATCGCAGAGCATATGGCATCTATGGCCTCATCCTGTCCGACAATATGTTGCCTGAGCCTGGTTCCAAGCTCTGATAGCTTCTTGTGTTCGTCCTCCTTGATGCTGGAGGCCGGTATCTTTGTCCAGAGTTCGATTATCCTGGCCAGATTCTCAATTTTCAGCTCCGGCCTTCCCTCGCCCTGCAGCCGCTGCTTCTCATCGGATATTGTTATCTCACGGCCTCTGAGCTGGGCAAGGCGGGCATAGTCCTCCTCATTATAGGTGCTCTCTCCCTCGGGCTGCTCCAAGAGGAACTCACGCTCCTTTGAGATATCGCCCAGCTCCTTGTCTATCTCGGCTATGCGCGCATAGTTCTTATCCTTCAGGTTAACGTCAGAGCACGCCTCATCCAACAGGTCTCTGGCTTTGTCAGCCAGGAACCTGTCGGTGATGTACCTCTCTGATAGCAACACTGCCTGGCGGCACATCTCATCCGATATGGTGACGCCGTGGTACTCCTCGTAGTAGTGGGATATCCCCTTTATTATCTTTATCGAGTCCTCAACGCTGGGTTCGGCCACCGTCACAGGCTGGAACCGCCGCTCCAGGGCAGAGTCCTTCTCGATATGCTTTCTGTACTCGTTAAAGGTCGTGGCGCCGATCACCTGGATCTCTCCCCTTGAGAGCGCTGGCTTCAGGATATTGGCCGCGTTCATGGAACCCTCAGCATCCCCCGCGCCCACCAGGTTATGGACCTCGTCTATAACAAGGATTATATTCCCTGTCTTCTTTATCTCCTCTATGAGCCCCTTCATCCGGGACTCAAACTGCCCCCTGAACTGGGTTCCAGCCACAAGGGATGTGAGATCCAGCAGATAGACCTCCTTGTCCCTGAGCTTATACGGCACGTCGCCCGCCTCAATCCGCTGGGCAAGCCCCTCCGCTATGGCCGTTTTGCCAACGCCGGGCTCACCGATAAGGCACGGGTTATTCTTCTGGCGGCGGTTCAAGATCTGGATGACCCGCTCCATCTCCTCCTCGCGGCCAACTATCCTGTCCAGGGTGCCCTCCCGGGCGCGGTTGGTCAGCGAGATGCAGTAGTTATCCAGATACTTGCGCTTCTTCTCTTTCTCACGGCTGTCCCTTCCCGGCCTTTTCTCCTTCTCCTTGCCCTGGTTTGACCCTGGCGCCAGGTTATCCTGGTTCCCAAAGAGCTTGTTGAGAAATGGGAAAGTGGCCGTCTTGCCGTCCTCCTCGCCGTCGGCGTCATCCCCGATAGCGGGCAGCTCCTCGGCGCCGCCGAAAGCCTCCAGCATCTCGTTTGAGATGCCGTCCAGATCGTCATCGGTTATGCCCATCTTCTTTATCATGTCGTCGACCGGCTTTATGTTAAGTTCCTTGGCGCATTTGAGGCACAGTCCCTCATTTGTGGATACGCCATTCTCTATCTTTGTAATGAATATCACCGCCACGTTTTTGTGGCAGCGCGCACACATTGTAGGCTGCATAATATCTCCTTAAATAATCAGCGATTTTCGATCGGTCCACGTCTCAGGATAACCCCTGCCGCGGGAAAAACCGAGTGAAAAACGGCGCTTTGAAAAATACTTTTAAAATTGTCACACTCCAAGTATATCCGCCAACTTGTTTGACCCGATCAGCCCTTCAAATATCCAGGTACCGCTTATGAGCCCATCCGGCATCAGAAGTCCCAAATACCTGAAGATACACGCTATGACAACGACTACGAGTATACCCTTGATTACGCCCAGGGCGGCGCCAGTGATATGGTTCAGGTTTTCATGCCCCGGCAGTCCAAAGGACAGGTCAAATATATTGCCAATAACCATGAAAACTATAGATATCAGTATAAATGCCACGGCGAACACAGCCACAAAAGCAAGGCGCCCGCACAATTTCTCACCCAGGTCTGATATGAAGTCAAAACTCACTCTATCATGTTCCTGGGCCATCTCGTCCGCGATCCCCTCAGCCGCGCTGTCAGTGAGCCCAAGCCTCCGCAGCACTTCCATGGAGACGTTGTGAACGTCAAATTCGCCGTTCTCATTCTGTACAGTCTCCAGGAAAGCGTCTATCTCCTCCCTGGTGAGTTCTGTGTCAGTGCTGTCCGAGATACCTGTGATATCATCAATTGAGCTGTCTACAACGCCCATTATAAACGGTTCCAGCATCGTAGTAAAATCATCGGCGAATGTCTTAGCCACCAGATTCGCCCCATATATCGCCACAATCACCGCCAGGATGCCGCAGACGCCGTTTATTATCCCCGTACGGAACCCGCGCCAGCCGCACAGGCCTATTATAGCCAGCAGCAGTATATCAAGGATGAAGCTCATTATCGTTCATCTCCTTTTAATATGGCCTGTTGGTCACCCTTCCTCTGCCGGCACCATCACCTGTGCAGAGAAAGAACCGGCCGCCAAAACAGAGCCATCCTCGCGCATGGATATGCTCTCCGTACCTGGCTCGCACGGGCTCTCACCAATTTTGGTCATATCTGTATTATAAAATTCTATTTTGTCTGTGTAAAGTATCGTCAGCCTGTCTCCAAACGCGTCCATCGCCGCTGGATCTGATGCGAGCTGCGCAGAACCAATCTCCTGGCCGTCTGTTCCCACTGAGATCACCCAGTTTGTTCCACCAACCTGGTAGTCACTGAGCATAAGAAGCATTCGTCCATCCACCACCGAGTAACCCTTAAGGTATCTGCCCGCCATATCGTAGACGGCACTCTCTGACATATCCCTATTTAAGAATATCACTGAGTCCGTCGTCAACGCCCAAACTCCGTTTCCGGAAAATCCGGCGTCAATTATCAGTCCCTCGTCTGTAAATCTGGCAGTCTCCTGGTCACTGTTCAGGGGCATCAGCACAAGATTGCTTCCCCCACTGCCAACAGTCAAGACCATAAGGTCTGAATTTCCGTTCACACAGGCTGAAAGTATCCTTCCACTGCCTGAGTACCATTTATATATGTCCGTGCCGTTTGGGTTATACACGGTGACAGAACCCATATACCCGCTTTCCTCTGTACATACGCACAAATATCCGCTGTCATTGACGGTAGCGGAAATGACCGGGTACTCTGTTTCTATATGCGATATGATCTCATCGGTATTGAAGAATATGACTGAATTCCCACCAATATCACAGGCGGCACCATAATCGCCAGCCACGCGCATAGCCGGTGATGAGTACGCGAATAGTGTGGAAAAGCGCTCATCGCCCGAGGCATCGAACACATAGAGTCCAGCCTGGGACATAACAGCCAGGCCTTTTCCACCGATAGTCCTGAAGCTCCCTCCGGTGGAACTCTCATAGTAGAACTCTTCCGCGTCATCATTGCCCGTCACAGCGTTCCAAAGTCCACGCAGGCCGCCATCATGCCTTGATGCGGCAATCGCTACTATTATCACAGCCAAAGCTATGACGGCTATCAGGAGTATCACACGGAAAAGCCCGCTTTTTTTCTTAGGAGAATCTCTCATAACTTGCTTTCACATATTTAGTGAGTCCAACATGGGTTTTCGTCACCGTCGTCACTTCCAAAAACAGGTTTCTGCAGAGCGAAAACACTTTGGCCAAACAATAATAACACATTTTCCGAGTTTTTGCAAAGATTACCTCAGGCCATCATGTCTCCCACGGCGCCGTCGTACCACAGCCTGGTCATATACAGGCCCTGTGGCGGTACTGTAGGACCGGTGAGGCGCCTGTCTCCAAGCTTTAAAAGCCCAGGTATATCCCCGGGATCCAGCTTCCCCTCAGAACAGTATATCACCGTACCCATGATGGCACGTACCATATTGTAGAGGAAACCGTCGGCACACACGCGCATGCATACCTGCCCCTGTTCCTCAAATATATCGCAGTAGTATACCGTCCTTACTGTTGTCTTTGTCTCCGTCCCCACAGAGCGGACAGCGGCAAAGTCGTGTGTCCCCACAAAGGCCGCTGCTGCGGCACGCATCACATCCAATTTAAGCGGTACGGGGTAAAAGTACGCACGATGAGTAAGGAATGGGTCCCGTATCCTGGAATTCACTATCCTGTATGTGTACTCTTTCCTCCGGCACGAGAGAATGGCGTTAAACTCCTCCGGGGCATCGACCGCCGCGGATACAGCTATATCGTCAGGGAGCAGCGCGTTTACAGCCAGTGGAAGGCGCGAAGCTGGTATCGAGCAGGCGCTTTTAAAATTAGCGCAGTAACTCTCCGCGTGGACACCGGCGTCAGTCCGTCCGCAGCCGGTAACCTTTACCCGCTCACCTGTGAGCTTTGTAAGAGCCGCCTCGATTGTTCCTGCAACTGTCACATCCGACTTCTGTACCTGCCAGCCATGGTACGCCGTTCCGTCATACTTAAGGCGCATAGCGATATTTCTCATAGAGCCACCCATCAAAGCCCAAAGTGTGCCAGGACGATAACTCCCGCCAGGATAACCGCCCCTATGGCAAAGGTCAAATAGTCCCTGGCGGCCATTTTAAGGTTATTGAGCCTGGTCCTCCCCTCGCCTCCGTGGTAACAGCGGCTCTCCATTGCCACAGCCAGCTCGTCCGCCCGGCGGAATGCCGAGATGAACAGCGGGACGAGGATAGGCAGCAGCGCCTTTGCCTTCTGTATTATATTACCCGTGTCAAACTCTGCGCCCCTGGCCTTCTGGGCGCTCATTATCTTGTCTGTCTCCTCGATCAGCGTGGGGATAAGCCGCAGGGCCATGCTCATTATCATCGCCAGCTCGTGTACCGGCACCTTAAATACCTTCAGAGGCCCTAAAAGTTTCTCTATGCCATAGGTGAGCATTATGGGCGACGTGGTATAGGTGAGCATGAATGTACCCATTATAAGCATTATTATCCTTAGCGCCATGAATATGGCATTCAGTATGCCCCTGTCGGTTATCCTGAATATCCAGAACTCCACCAGCACATTTCCCTCTGAGTAAAACAGGTTCAAAAGGGCAGTCAGTATTATTACAAACAGGATCGGCTTTACGCCTCTGAGGACAGTCGACAGCCGTATCCTGGATATCCCTATAACAAGCCCCAGGCAGAGCATCATCACCGCGTAGGACACAAAGCTCTCGGCAATAAAGAGGGCTACTATATATACAAGCACCATCAATATCTTTGTACGCGGGTCAAGCCTGTGTACGACGGTGTCCCCAGGGAAATACTGGCCAAGGGTTATGTCTTTAAGCATGCTCACGCCCCCTCTCCATCTTCAAAAGGGCGGAGAGCATCTGCTCTACAGTGTATACAGTGTCCTCTAGTGGCACTCCCATATCACGCAGCTTATCGGCGAGCTCCGTCATCTCCGGGACCGCCAAGCCCATCTGCCTCAGTTCGCGGCCGCGTGAGAAAACCTCCTCCGGCGTACCGTCCATCGCCACCTTCCCGTGGTCCAGGACCACCATGCGTTTGGCGTATCTGGCCGCCTCCTCCATGCTGTGGGTGACTATCAGTATCGCGGCGCCTGTCTCAGTGTGATAGGACATCAGGTTCTCCATTATGTCCCTGCGTCCCGCCGGGTCGAGCCCAGCCATAGGCTCGTCCAAAACCAGGACCTCCGGCAGCATGGCTATCACTCCGGCTATCGCTATACGCCGCTTCTGGCCGCCGGACAAGTCGAATGGTGAACGCTCCAGCAATTCCTCACCTATTCCAACGAATTTGGCCGAGGCCCGGACACGCACGTCGATCTCATCCTCAGCGAGCTTCATATTCTTTGGCCCGAACGCTATGTCCTTATATACAGTCTCCTCAAAAAGCTGGTATTCCGGATACTGGAACACCAGCCCCACTTTGCTTCTGGCGGCTTTGATGGACTCCTTCGACTCATTTATATCCCTGCCGTCCAGGCATATTTTCCCCGTGGTCGGTTTAATAAGGGCGTTTAGGTGCTGAATGAGCGTAGATTTTCCAGAGCCAGTGTGGCCTATTACACCTATTATCTCGCCTCTGTGTATCTCCAGGTTTATCCCGTTTAGGGCGCTCAGCTCAAACGGTGTGCCTTGGGAGTACACGTGGGTGAGATTCTCTATCTTCAAAATTGGGTCTTTACTCATATGATTTTCCTTTCGGTGCGGCTTCCCCAGGGAATGTCGCCCATAAGCATTCTATATGTCCTCAGGATGCGAATCTTTCAGCGAGCACCTTGGCGCACTCCTCAACCGATAACGCGTCCAATGGCAGCTCGACTCCTGCCCTGTTCAGTTCAAAAAGCAGTCTTGTAGTCTCGGGAACTGTGAGGCCCAGTTCATCCAGCTCCTCCACCCTCACAAATATCTCCTTAGGTGTCCCGTCCATAACTATATGCCCGTCTGACATGACCACCACCCGGTCGGCAAGTGCCGCTTCCTCCATATGGTGCGTTATGAGCACGACCGTCGTGCCCCGCTCATAGCGGAGCTTATGGATGATCCCCATCACATCGGCTCTGCCGCTGGGATCCAGCATGGCGGTCGGCTCGTCAAATACGATGCACTCCGGGTCCATCGCCAGCACCCCGGCTATGGCCACCCGCTGTTTCTGGCCGCCTGAGAGAAGGTGCGGCGCGTGCTCACGGAATTCGTACATCCCAACCGTCTTCAGCGCCTCATCCACTCTCCGGCGTATCTCATCTGATGGCACGCCAAGGTTTTCAGGCGCGAAGGCCACATCCTCCTCAACCACGTTCGAGACTATCTGGTTGTCTGGATTCTGGAATACCATCCCCACCCGGCGGCGTATTTCCAGCGTCAGGGCCTCATCCTTTGTATCCATCCCGAAAGCCGTGACAGTACCTCCGCGTGGCAACAGCAGGGCGTTCATATGCTTTGCCAATGTGGACTTGCCGGAACCATTATGTCCCAAAATGGCCACAAAAGTACCCTTCTCTATCTCCAGGCTCACCCTGTCCAGGACATCTGGTATCTCCGTCTCCTCCTGCCCGGCGTCATAAAAATAAGTCAAATTCTCTGTTTTTATCGCTATCTCCATAGTACCGTCACATTCTCATAACTCTAGGTTAAAATTCCACCCGGCAGGCGGCACCGCAGGGGAGCATAAGCCCCGTCGCCGTCACCGGCAGGCCCAGTTCCTGGCTCTCTGCCCGGCCTCCGAGCCGTCCAAATATCGTCTGCGCGACATACGTTATGGCAGAGGGCGCAAGACCTGTGGTGTAGGAATTTATTATTACAAAAAGCGGTTTTTCCGACAGGACACCTGATACCAGCCTCACAAACGGTGTCAGGTCCTGCTCAAGCTTCCATATCTCCCCGCCGGGCCCGCGGCCGTAGGAGGGAGGGTCCATTATGATGGCGTCGTACCTGCGCCCCCGGCGTATCTCACGCTCCACAAACTTGGCGCAGTCGTCCACTATCCATCTGACCGGCCTGTCAGCCACCCCGGATGAGGCGGCGTTTTCCTTTGCCCACTGGACCATGCCACGGGCCGCGTCCACATGGCAGACGCTGGCCCCGGCCGCCAGGGCCGCCACCGTGGCAGCGCCTGTATAGGCAAAGAGGTTAAGTACGTTTATGTGCCGGCCGGCCGCGCGGATCTTCCCCATGGCGTAGTCCCAGTTAGCCGCCTGCTCCGGGAAGATACCAGTGTGCTTGAAATTCATGGGCTTTACATTAAATGTGAGTTCTCCATAATTTATCTGCCAGCTCTCCGGCAGCGACCTTTTGTCCCAGGCTCCGCCGCCAGTTTTTGATCTCTCATACCTGGCGTCCGCCTGTTTCCATCGCCGGTCCCGCCGCGGAGCATCCCATATCACCTGTGGATCTGGACGGATGAGTATCCTCTCCCCCCAGCGCTCCAACCGCTCGCCGGACGAGCAGTCAAGGAGCTCATAATCGCTCCACTTGTCTGAAACCCACATACGCCATCTGTCTCCTGATAAATGTTACTGAATATTAATTTATATCATCTTATGGTGATAAAGTCAAGGTATGAGGGGGCGTCTCAGGCGCTGAGCCGCTCGTTGAAAAAGCATAACAGACCCGCAAACACTGTCCATAATGTCTGCGGGTCTGTCGGTCGAGTTTTTAAATCTATTCAGCAGTTAGCTCCACCAGTGTCTCCTGGCCTTCCATACGGAGCTTTACTTTTATGCTGCCCTTGCCGGTAGGTCTGACCACCGCCAGCAGGCGTCCCTCGAAGGTCAAATGTTCTGTGGCGAAGAAATCCTCAGTGGTATATGGGTCTCCGCTGCCCATGCCCTGGAGCACTGCAGGCCCATCCACTGTCACTTCCACCATGTGTGAGCCGGAGGTATTCAGGATTCCGTTGTCGTCCACCACAGAGGCTGTCACAAAAGCCAGATCCTGACCGTCGGAGCTGAGCTTCACCCTGTCCGCCGCGGCCTCCAGATGTACATTCTCTCCGGCAGTATGGAGGATGAACTTCTGTGCCGCAGCGCCGTCTCTCAGACACACTGCCCTCAGCTCACCTGGCTCATAGGCTATATCAAAGTACGCCTTGAACCGCTCAGTGGCCTTTATTCCAAGGCTCTTGCCATTCAGGAAGAGCTCCACTTCAGGCGCGTCAGAGTATACCTCCACCACACAGGGCTTGTTTTCAAAGCCGGGCCATGTCCAGCTTCCCACACACTCCTCTGTAGTCCACGGCGTCATATTCTTCTTGTCCGCGTAATGCTCGGGAAGCTGTACGGCGATATATGGCTCCTTCCTGAGTCCGAATACTATCTCTCTATAATAGCTTATGGGCCTGCGGTCTCCGATGATGTTCATATCACCGCAGTAGGCCACAAAGCAGGGCCAAGGGGCATTGAATCCCTTGACATCATTATATTTTACCACACCTATACCGGACTCGCCCAAATAATCCCATCCAGTCCATGTGTAATCGCCAAGTACCTGTGGATACTTCTTAACAATCTCCCAGTTCAGGTCGATATCCGGCGGAAACGTCTCGGAACCGTAGAGTATCCTGTTGGGAAAGCGCTTCACGTTATCTTCATAGCAGTCTCTGGCATAGTTGAAGCCAGCCAGGTCAAGCCCGTCGCAGCTCTCCTTCACTCTGTTCTGCATGGTCGGGTGAGCGCTAATCTTGTTCATACCGCCGAGCATCGTGGTCATTATATCATTTATATCATCGTTCTCTCCCAATGTCCCCTTTTTCAGAACTCCCATATCCTCAAGGACCTTGCCCATCCTACCTCCAAAACCGGCCAAGATATTTATGGCATTGGTAACATATCTGGTGCTATCCAGTTTCCGGACCTTGTTGGCTATTTTTCTGTTCATGGCGGATCCTACAGGAGTACCCACCTCACGTATCTCGTTGCCGATGGAGTACATGATGACGCTAGGATGGTTGAAGTCTTTATCCACAATAGACTTCACATCATTTTCCCAGTTATCGGCAAAATCTCTGGCATAGTCAAACTGTGTTTTGGGTGTCATCCATGTATCGAAGGACTCTTCCATCACCAGCACTCCCAGTCTGTCACAGGCCTCGAGCATAGCTCTTGAGGCTGGGTTATGGGATGTACGGATAGAATTGAAACCCGCCGCCTTGCTGATTTCTACGCGGCGCTCTTCCGCTCTGTCAAATGTAGCGGCCCCGATGACACCATTATCATGGTGGAGGCATTCTCCCCGGAGCAGCACCCTCTCCCCGTTGAGCCTGAGACCTCTGACCGGGTCCACCTTTATCTCGCGGATGCCAAAGTTATCCTCCGCAGTATCCCAGACCTTATCGCCCTCCCTGAGCGTTACACGGCATTTATACAGGTTTGGCTCATCAAGTGACCAGAGTTTTGTGTCTTTTACAAATATGTGCTGGAAAAGCTTGTCCTTTGAATGCGGCAGCAGCGTCATACGGGAGATCTCACTTGCTACAGTCTGCCCGTTACAATCTATAAGCTCTGTGAGAACATCTATCGTCCTTGTAACTGCTCCGTCGTGTTCTATATCAATCTGAGTTACAACAGTCGAGACTTCAGTGGATACATCAGGCGTCGTTATTTTCAGGCCGTATGTCGAAACACGAGTCTCATCGCCTACTATCATCCACACCGGCCTATATATGCCTCCGCCGGAGTACCATCTGCCGTCTGGCTGAGACTCATTATATACCTGCAGTGACAGCTTATTTTCCGCGCCGTATGTAAGGCACGGAGTAATATCCACGCTGAAGCTGGAGTAGCCATAATGGTTAGACCCTGCAAAAAGGCTGTTCACATGAACAAGGCAGGACTGATACACTCCCTCAAATTCCAGAATGACCTTCTTGCCCCTGTAGTCCTCAGGGATAAAAAAGTCCTTTGTGTACGTGTAATTGGAACCTGGAAAATAACCTACAGCAGTACCTGACGGATTTGCCGGATTCCTCTTTTCCCCTATCATCGCGTCATGAGGAACAGTCACCGGCGCGAAAACATGCTCCCCCGTGTTATCAAGGTTCTTGTTGGCGGGATTCTTTTTGAAGAGCCAGCCGTCGTTAAAGCTCACTCGGATCATTTTTGTCTCCTTTTTGATTTAAATCACATATTCTCTCATATATCAGGTCCGTACATATAATAGGCGGGCGGCAGTCCTTGCCGCCCGCCTATTATATGTTTACTTGCTTTGAGCGATACTCTTTTGATAAGCGGCGTCTGCCTCGTGGGCTATTGCCTTCTGTGTCTTCATCCTGTCTATTGCTCCGGCGTTGGCGGAGTAAACAAGGACTATGAGCAGGAACAGGCCTGTCATGACGCCTCTCATCTGGGAACTCATGCCGAAGGCCACAAGAGCCGTACCCAGCATACGGATGGTGAATATACCTA
>CALXAF010000019.1 GCA_944386185.1 uncultured Oscillospiraceae bacterium | reverse complement strand
GTTCATCACGGGATACCGGATCCAGCCCCGATGTAGGTTCGTCAAGTATTAGAAGTTCCGCATGATGAGACAGTGCCAACGCAAGCAGGTACTTCACTTTCATTCCGTTTGAGAGGTCCTTGAATTTTTTGCTCTCATCCAGTGAAAAGCGCCTTAAATACGCCTGATACTGCTCCTGATCCCAGTCCGTATAGAATTTCCGTGTTACCGCCGTGACGGTTGACAGTTTCTTTAGTGGATAGAAGTCGATGCCTCCGAATACAACACCTACCCGTCTCTTGCAAATCTTCTCGTGCTCATAGAAATCCTTTTCAAACATCGTGACGTTTCCGCTCTCAGGCATCACCATATTGAGGATAGATTTCAATGTTGTGCTTTTCCCCGCGCCGTTTTTACCTATCAACCCCATGATACGCCTTGGAGCCAGTGAGAAACTTATGTTTTCAAGGGAAAAACCGGGGTAATGCTTGCAGATCCTATCGACTTTTAACAGCGTCTCCATTATTCCCCTTCCCTTCCGTCTGGTGTCTCCGTAATCTGCAGGGCCGTTTTAAACATCTGTGTAATTTCCAGGAAAAACTTCTCCTGCATCAGTGCAATACCCGGGTGCTCCTGTGACTCATCGCCAAGCACCACAAGCAGATCCCCAGTTTTGATTTTGAATATATCCCTCGCGGTTTTGGGCAGCACTATCTGGCCCCGTTCCCCAACACGGACTGTACCAAATATGTGTTTTCCCTTTGGCGCTATGCTCATATTTGTCTTTTCTGGATCGTGGTGGATGAGGTCCTTCAGTTCGACCTCGTAAAGCTCCGCAAGGGCATCGCAGTTAATGATATCCGGTATTGATTCGCCCATCTCCCACTTTGCCACAGTCTGCCGTGATACGCCTATCCGTTCAGCCACCTCTTCCTGTGAGTATTTATGGAACTGCCTCAGCATGGACAGGTTTCGAGCTATATGATTTTTCTGATTTCTCATACTTTTCACTCCCTTTGTCACAGATTATACCCTCTGTCCGTTTTTAGTTCCACCAACCGCTTATAACAAAAAATGTTGAAGCCGGTTGCATAGCGGTACTCCTTACTCCCGTGGCTCATTAGTAAAAGCGCGTGATTGGAAAATTCCAATCACGCGCTTTAATTTCCATAAACCTATTTTACAGTGTGTCCGGATTCTGGCTGAAGAAGTCCAGGAACAGGTACTCATCGTCCTTATAGGAGCAGAAGAGCTCATAATCCTCGCCGTGGTTACTGAGCAGGGCGCCGATGGCGATATACTGGCTCAGCTGGGACTTCAGGTTGAGCTTGTCGCCCTCGCTGGACTCAAGCCACACATCATACTTGGCCTTGCTGACGGCGTCAAGGAACTTCTGAACTTCAACGACATTGTTAAGCTTCATATTTTGGGATCTCCTTTCGACATTCTTAATATTTTTTGAGCAATCTATATTAGGAATGTACCTATTATATCACACAACACCAGGCCACGTAAAGTAAACTATTCCCAAAGTTGATAATTGCTCGGCTTTAATATAGGATGTTTTGCCTTATAGATCTATCCAGCAACAACTTAGGAACACCTGTTTTAAAAACGCCTCCACTTTTGTTGCAAGGCCTAGAATTCCTCCAGCCGTAAAATACCCTGTTTGTCAAAAGGCAGGTACAGGTCAGAAGCCAGTATCTCCATCTCGTCACGCACAAGTGGTTCTGTGATCCACACCTCACCCAGTTCCAGCGTATTGCGTATCCAGGCAATACGTATGCGCTCTGGATCAGCAGCGCAGCATGTGTCCAGTGCAGTCTGTACAGCCTCAAGATCTGTCTCCATGACTACAGGGCAAAAACCGCGCTCAAGGAAGCCGCTGGTTATCACATTTTCCTGTGTCGCTTTCCAGTCAATCTGTTCCGCAAGCCTGCGGCTTATCAGGTCCGCAAGGCCAACACCAAGCGCATTCCCGTGGCTGTTTTCTGTCAGCTCAAGCGTCACAATTCTGCTGCAGCATGGCTCAGCATCTACCTCCCCCTGAATCCTTACGCGGCCTATCACATTTGGATCCATACCTGTGCCGCTTATGTCTTTTCCCATCTGGCTTATTATCAGAACATCCAGCTTGTCAAACGGCAGTTTGGCCATCATCTTCTTCGACTGGAGGAGAAGTTCACCATCCCTCCGCATAAAGTCCTCTGGAAGCACTCCCTCTATGTGACACACTTTATCGTGTCCATCCTCAAGTATGGCAACGCCTCCGAGTATCTTGCCGCTGTTCAAAACGACTTCCGCAGCGGCCGGGATCATTCTGCGCAGTCCATCAGTTCCAAAATGATGCACCGCCAGCGCCTGATCCTGCTTTCCCAGCCCAATCACAAGCATCTTTACTATCCCGCTCTCATGGTCAGCGTGAAAATCAGTGTGGGCCTTTACCCTGTTTATTACTATGACTCCGTCAGCCTGATATGCGTTTTTATCCATGAATACGTCCATGGTGAAGGGATCCGTAACTTTTCCGATTATTTCAGTGTCCATGGATGAGAGCACCGGTACTCCCATCCGTTCTTCGTCTATACCATATCCGGCAAGTACCTGGGCCTGTCCCTCTGACGTGGCCCCACCGTGGCTCCCCATGGCCGGCACTATAAACGGCTCGGCCCCATACATTCTGAGCTGGTCTATTACAGCTTTTGTTACAACGTCTATTTGATTTATGCCGCGGCTCCCTACGGCTACGGCAATGCGCATACCCGAGGCCACCTTTTCCCCCAAGGCAGATAGTGCCGTGCGTCCCGCTTCATATACGTCTCCGATAGGGCTGCTATTTTGTTTCAGACAGACTTTTTTAAAGCCGATAGATTGAATCTTCATCGTCTTGACCTCCCCGTGCAAAATTCCCGAACATTTATAAACACCCGATCATCACCCAAACCACCTGATTTTGTGATGATCCATTCATCTGTTCCGACATTCGACAACACCACCCCCGGCGACAACTCACAGCTTGGTTTCAAACGGGATATCCCCAGCTCTCTGAGCGAGGACATGAGCGTATCTCCACCGACAAACATACGTATTACCGGAGATCCTTCAGTCGCCTCCCAAATTGCCAGAGCCAGCCGTCCAAAGTTATCTGCCGTCTCTCTTCTTTCCCGCTCGTCAATCACATTGGCCGTATCACGATATCTTGGGGAAAAAATTATGCTCGCATCACTGGCGCATCGAAAGGCATCTTTAACGAAGCGCGTTACTCCACTCACGTCCATTTTTCCCCTGATCATGTCTTCCGGTATCCATTTAACATAGAAGCCTGCCCTCTCAGCTGCTTCAATCTGAGAAAAAGTCTTTTCATTGAGGCTTCCAGACAGAACTGCTATTTGGGAAAATATATTTTCCATGTATATACCACTAGATGTCTTAGTCTCAAGCATTTTGGGAATCACGCGCGCAAAGCCCGCGCACCCGGCCAACAGCCGCACACCATTATCTGCGGCGAAGTCTCCGATTCTATCTAATTCCCCGTTATTTTCCGCCTCAAAGAAAAGCACGGTGCCGCAATCTGTGTGTATGCGCCCCTCCCCTGCCGGTACTCTCCTGACCGGATGGGACAGCCCATTCTGGCAAAGTATTTCCTCAACTATGGAACTCTTAACAGCGGAAAATGGGTCTTTTCCGAAAGGTGAACAGGCCACAGGCACACCGTCTATATAGTGTACTCCGTCTACATCTACTCTGTTTGCGTCGGGAAATGCGGGGGCAAAATAGACTGTCTCCTCGGGAAACACATCAAGCATGCCGTCAAGTTCCGCGCCAATATTCCCCCGCAGGGCTGAATCCACTTTTTTGTATATAATTGGATAACCTAAGTCCCTCGCCATCTGGGCCGTGTACTGTATCCTCTCTTTTGCTCTCTCGGGCGTAATGTGCCTTGTCTCCTCCACGATGACGACGGCCTGGCTCTCCTGTTCTGAAGGCAGCAAACTGCTGTCGGTCAGCACTACCGTATCAACGCCGGCTTTGCTCAACTGTACACCGGAGTCCAGTGCTCCGGTGATGTCATCAGCGACCATAAGGAGCCTTTTATTCTTCATCCGTTTATACTTTTCCTCTTCCATGGCTCATCTGTACCGCCATGGCTATCGCGTCCACCATGCTGGTTTCATCGGCCATTCCTTTTCCTGCCAGATCAAATGCTGTGCCATGGTCTACCGATGTACGTATTATTGGAAGTCCGATGGTGCAGTTCACCCCCGCGACAGAGGCTTTGCCTCCGCCGAGCGAAAATCCCATCATCTTTACCGGGATATGGCCCTGGTCGTGATACATCGCAACCACCATGTCGTATTGCCCCTGCGCGGCCTTTACAAACACTGTGTCTGGCGGGATAGGTCCCTCGGCCTGTATTCCCTCAGCTCCAGCGTCCAGTATCGCCGGGATGATCTCTTCCTGCTCATCAGTGCCAAACAGACCGTTCTCAGAGCAGTGGGGGTTTAATCCCGCTACGGCTATTTTACCATGCAGGCCCAGCATATCTGCCGCCCTCCTAGCAAGGCGGATGACCGTGAGCACCCGCTCCCTTTTCACTGATTCGCACGCGCTGTGCAGCGACTGGTGAGTGGTCACATGTATAACTCTCAACGGGCCGGCGCTGAGCATCATGGCGTAATCAGCGGTGCCGGTGAGTTTCGCAAATATCTCAGTGTGGCCGGCATAGTGGTACCCGGCCAGATTCATTGCCTCTTTATTCAAAGGCGCCGTTACTACGCCGTCAACGCTGCCCTTCATGGCCAGCTCTATTCCCCGTTTCACATACTCAAACGCCGCGCCTCCACAGTCTGCGCTCACCTGGCCCATGGCCCATTGTTTTCCGTCCATCATTTGCAGGTCTATGCACTCGATCACGCCTGGTTCCCCGTTGGCTTCCTCAGGTTCTGATATACGGCGCATGCTGAAAGGCACGCCCAGCATTTTGGCTGTGCTGTCCAGCACGGCTCCGTCACCTATGACTACAGGTATGCAGTTTTTATACAGTGGGTGACCTAAAATCGCTTTTACAATTATCTCGGCACCGACTCCTGCAGGATCCCCCATTGTTATAGCAAGTACAGGTCTCTTTTCCATAGGTAGTAAACTCCTCTCAAACTATGGTGCTTATATTATTGCGTATAATTATTGACAGCACAAGTACACCAGAATTGAAAAAACGTTCAAATTTCAAACATCTCTATTTATATTGATTCTGTCGCGCCGAAATCGTATAATATTAAAACATCATTCTTCCGGGAGGTGTTTACACTTGTTCAAAATTCTCTGTATTGCCCCGTATTTTGGTATGCGTGAGACTCTGCTCTCCTGCGCGCGGCAGTATCCACAGATATCGCTCGATGTAATCGTCGCCGATCTTGATGAGAGTCTCAATGTGCTTAATAAAGATGACATTTCAAGCAAATATGACGTTATAATCTCCCGCGGCGGGACCGCGGAACTGCTTGAGTCGGAAATATCCATGCCGTTAGTAAGAGTCCCTGTATCCGGGTCAGACGTACTCCGCGCCCTTGAACAGGTGAGAAGATATAACACCTCTTTCGCTTTTATGGGCTTCCCGGCTATTACGGATATTGTCTATTTGATTTCGGACATAACAGGCCAGCCCTTTTCAATATGTACACTGACACATGGGCAAGACATTGGCGCAGCTGTTAAAAACCTCCGGGATAGCGGTACAGAGCTCATCATCGGCGACACCGTAACGTGCCGCCATGCTCAGGAAACAGGGATAGAGCATATTCTGCTTGACTCCGGTGTAGAGAGTATCCATCAGGCCCTTCGTCAGGCCATAGATCTGTGCAGGGCAATCTCTAAAACGCGTCTCGAGTCTGACATCCTCCATCGGGCCCTGGATGTCCAAAACACCGGTATTGCCGTCTTCTGTGAGGGCGGGGAAATCCTGTATCAAAACTTTCCAATATCTGAATCATCAGTTCTTGACATGAAAATCCGCCGCTGTCTGGCAGATCTAAAGAACAGGCCGAACGCGCGCACCTACTTTCAGTATGATGGCCGGTGTTTTCTTCTCTGTGGCAGCCGTTTCCGCATCGACGGCTCAGAATACTACAGTTTACAGCTGCAGGATGTGGTCAGCGCACCACACAATACTTCGTGGTACACGTTATTAGATGGTTTCGAAAACGGGATAAAGTGGCAGACATTCAGTCTTACGCTGAACCACAGCCCATCTGTCATCAGCTTTTTGTCTTCTATGTACCAAGCCTCTTCAGGAAAAACACCAGTGATTATTACCGGCGAGAAAGGTACTGAATTAAGATCCGCGGCGTACCTGCTGTACAGAGAAAAATTTGCTCAAGACGGTCAGTTCATCTATATAGATTGTAATTTGATGCATGACTCTGACTGGAAGTACTTCCTAGGCTCTCATAACTCGTTTCTATACTCTGTCGGCGAGACGCTTTGTTTTGCGCCGATGGAAAGTTCTCTGGACCATATGGAACAGCTGTGCGAATATATACGCGATTCCTGCGCTGCCGCAAGGAACAGGCTAATATTCCTATTTGAGTCAGAACCTGAAGCGCATCCGCTTTTCCGTTTTCTGTCGCTGCTTACGCCGGTCCCAGCTCTAGTCCTGCCTCCTCTCCGGGAGCGGAAAGGCGATCTGCCAATGATATGCGCTGGCATTATCAATAAGATAAACGTTGAGTATGGTACGTCACTGATCGGGCTGACTCAAGATGCTGAAAAAGCCGTAGGGCTCTATGATTGGCCGGGGAATTTTGTTCAGCTATACAGCTCCCTCCAGCAGATGGCCCTGATTGAAACTGAAAAAAGCTATATTCAGCTGGAAACGGCAAAGGCTGTGCTGGACAGTGTGGAGAACTCTGCTGTGTCAGAACGTGTGGTCGATCTCAGCGGAACTCTTGACCAGATATGCGCGCGCATTTGCAGAAAAGTCCTTGATGAAGAGGGCGGGAATCGATCCCGTGCCGCTTCCAGGCTCGGCATAAGCCGTTCCACTCTTTGGAAAAGGCTCAAAACGTCGCAGGAAGATAAGCCGTGATGTTAACACCTTTTCCACTTTGGTTCTCTCGGACTTCAATGCCTATTATCCCGGAACAAACCTAAGATACACTTTTATAAAGTAGGGCTAACAACAAATTTTTTATCTTCAAAATGTTCTGTTTTTCCCTCATGGCACCTGGTATTATACAATCTATTTTTCCCAATACATTAGATATGTATTTCCGCATCCGTATTTTTACTCTTGTCAAAACAAATATCGTCTATTTGAGTTCGGTATGTTTGATTGACAAAGCGCGGCGGATTAACCTAATATAAGCATAATAGTTTCCTTTATATACTTACAGTGGTAATTTCCGCCACTGTCCCAAATCCACATTATTCAAGATAGAAAGGAGAAAACATGAACAAGATCACCGTCAAGACTAAGGAAAAGCTTTTCCCCGTCGCCCCAAACCTCTACGGGCTCTTTTTTGAGGATATAAACCGCTCTGGGGACAGCGGACTCTATCCTGAGATGCTCCGCAACCGCAGTTTTGAGGACTCGATACCACCTGAGCGCTGTACTCTCAGTGAGGACGGTTCAGTTTTCACCACACCTCAAGGCTGGTCAGACCAGTTCAACAACGGGGAGGGCCTGGCAAAGTGGCTTGGCGACGTACCAGGCACCCCCATCCCAGCCTGGTACTCAAAGGGCGCTGAAATGTCCCTGGATGATTCCCAGCGGCTAAACCCAAAGCGGCTCACAGCCTTGAAAGTGGAGTTTGAGTCCGGCGGCTCAATCGAGAACATCGGCTATCACGGTATCGCGTACAAGGAGGGTGACTCTTATGCCTTCTATATGTTCGCTAAAGCCCAGGATAAGCCTCTGGCCCTGGAGGCCTCCATTGTATCTGGCAATGGGACAATCCTTGGCAGCCACACTTTTACCATCGAGCCGCGCGAATACCGGCGCTACGACTGTGGCTTTACCTCCTCCGGCAGCGACAGCGACGGCAAGTTTGTGCTGTCCGCCAAGGAAGCCGGCACAGTCTTCATAGGCTTCTCATCACTCATGCCCAAGGATACATACAAGGGCCACGGTATGAGGCGTGATCTTATGGAGATGCTGGCAGGCACCAACTCGAAGTTCCTCCGCTTCCCCGGCGGGTGCATAGTGGAGGGCTTCACATACGAGACCTCCATGCGTTTTCCAAACACGATAGGCCCCGTCTGGGAACGTCCCAGCCACGTGCTCATGTGGCATTACAGGACCACAAACGGCCTGGGCTTCCACGAGTACCTGCAGATATGCGAGGATCTTGACCTAGAGCCCATGTACGTTATAAACTGCGGTCTCACCTGCCAGGGCAGGGAGCCCGAGTACTTTGAGGGCGAGGAGCTTGAGAAGCTCTTGAGCGAGGCCTTCGACGCCATCGAGTACGCCATTGGTGACGAATCAACGCCCATGGGAAAGAAACGCGCCGAAGCCGGTCACCCCGCCCCGTTTAAGATGACGTATGTGGAGATAGGGAACGAAAACTTCGGCCCGGAGTATTTCTGGAGATATAAGAAGTTCTACGACGCACTGAAGGCCAAGTACCCGCAGATAAAATACATTGCCAACACCCACACAGAGGCCGCCTCCCTGCCCACAGAGATGGTTGACGAGCACTACTACAACACTCCAGAGTTCTTTGCGGAGAATACTCACAAATACGACAGTTATGACCGGAGCGGTCCGGAGATATTCGTTGGCGAATACGCTGTGACTGTCGGCAATACGGCCACTCTCCGCTGTGCCCTGGCTGAGTCCATGTTCCTGCTTGGCGCAGAGCGCAACCAGGATGTGGTCAAGACTACCGCCTATGCACCTCTGTTACAGAATGTCCACTACACCGCCTGGTATCCGAACCTCATCGCTTTTGACAACCACCGCACCTATGGGATACCTACCTATCACGCGCTCTCCATGCTGGCTGGTAACCGGGGCAAAGATGTGGTGGCTGTAGAGAGCGGCTCCCAAATGCTGCACCGGGTGCCTGTCGGGATCCCTGGCATCTCTGCCCAAAAGGGTGGTATCCGCTTTAAGGACGTCAAAATAGACGGTGCCCCCGCCGCACTGTCCCACACTCTCCTGGGCAGCTTCACCCAGGAGGGCGATGAGTACACCGCCGCCTCCATACCCGTCATGAAGAAAGTCTTTATGGCCGATGAGAGCGACAGTACCGACGAGACTGTATTCGCCACCTTCGGTTCTCAGGGCAAGTCATGCCACAGCTTTGAGGCCGTGATAAAGTCCCAGCCGGATAACCCGTTATCCCTGGCCGTCTGGTGCCATATACCCTACAGCGTGTTCCGCATAAACGAGACGGCAGGCCAGGAGGTCTGGGACATGCGGTCAGTCCGGTGTTTCCTCTGGACACTTGACGGCAGCACAAGCTCCGTTTCTGAGGGGACACAGTGGCGCAGTGAGCCAGTGGGTCCTTCTGTAGATGCTGAAGTGTCCCTGGGTGAGTACCACCTATATAAGGTTGAAGCCCATGATGACCGCTTTGACTGCTACATAGACGGGCGACTTGTCCACCAGGCCAAGGTACCACAGTATTTGTCTGTGGAGGCCTCTGCGACCACCGATGAAGATTCAGTGATCATAAAGCTTGTGAACATCACCGGCACGGCGGTACCAGTGGAGATTGAGCTGGACTGCCAGGTGGATAGCGAGTACACAGCCCAAATCCTCTCAAATACCGACGCGGAGGCCAGGAACACTCTCGACGAGCCGGACGCTGTCGTCCCTGTGACACGCGTCCTCTCTGGCGCCGGCGAGTCATTCACATATGAGCCTCCGGCCTACTCGCTGAGTATACTTGTCTTGAAAAAAGTATAATTTCAGAATCTCACATTGCCTCCATTAGCAGTCGAAATAAAGAATATAGGCGCGCTTTTATGAGCGCGCCTATATTCTTTATCAGTTCTCAAATCATAACACAGCAAAACAGATTATTTACTCTTGTTTTACCCCATCATCTTTAGCCTTTGTATCTTGAACCGGACCATCTTCCTGTTCCTTTTCCGGTTCATGGTCACACTTACGAACTATGGCAGTGACAATGCGCCGGTCCTCGATCCTCTCTACATGGATCTGAAGGCCGTAGGCCTCCACATCAAGGACTGTGCCATCTTTGGGTATGGTGTGCAGGCAGCTGAACACCAAGCCTCCCAAGGTATCAAAGTCAAGGTCATCCGGCAGCTCAATATCGAATATCTCGGCCATCTCCTGTATGTCTGCGCTGCCGCTGATCCTCCAGACTCCCGGTTCTATCTCCTCAAACTCCGCCGGCTCCGATGGGTCGAACTCATCATAAATGTTGCCGACGATCTCCTCTATAAGATCCTCCATAGTCACAAGGCCGGCTGTATCGCCGTACTCATCAACAACTATGGCTATGTGTATCTTCTTGGACTGCATATCCTGCATCAATGTAGAGGCTTTGAGCGTATCCGGCACAAAATACGCGGGCCGCAGAAGGTCGCGCAGAGGCTTGGGATCGTCATTGAGCTGATCCAGCAGGAACTCCCGGACGTTAAGTATACCTAAGATATCGTGTATATCCTCATCATATACAGGGTACCGTGATAATCCCGTTTCACGGACAATCTGCTCTATTTCGTCCACGGTGGCATCAATTGACAGTGACTCAATATCGGATACGTGTGTCATCACATCCCGGACAGTGGCGTCACCAAACTCAAAGACGTTGTCTATCCACTCCTTCTCTTCGCTCTCTATAGTGCCCTTTGACTCGCCCAGGTCAACCATCATACGGATCTCTTCCTCGGTGACCGTCTCCTCCTCCGCCTCTGTTTTTAAATGCATAAGACGGAGTAGTCCATTTGTTGAGGCGGAAAGCAGCCATATGGCTGGCTTCATTATCTTGGCCATAGCGGTAATTACTCCGCAGGCCATCTTACCCACCTGGAGCGGACGCTGCATCGCTATACGTTTCGGGGTGAGCTCGCCCAATACCAGCGTAAAGTACGAAAGAACAATTGTTATGACGATTACAGAAAGGGTATTCAGCGTACCCAGAGAAAAGGTTTGGAAATTCAGATCGTAGTAGACCCACTCGGCCAGCATGCCGGAAAAGTTATCCGCGGCAAAGGCACTGTTCAGAAATCCGGCTAGCGTGATGGCTATCTGTATAGTCGACAGGAAATCATTCGGTTCCTCCACAAGCCTTAAAAGCTTGCCGGCTTTTTTGTCCCCTTCCTCTGAAAGTTTTTTCAGCTTGCTGGGACTCAGGGATATGACGGCGATCTCTGTCATGGCAAAAAAGGCGTTCACCAAAATCAAGATCACCTGCAAAATAAGATTACTCAAAAATTTTCTCTCCTTAAATCACGGCTTATATACGCTATCCTGAATAATTCTAGATAAGTAAACACTGAAATCTTGTGCAATTGCTAGCGGAGCAAACGTATAAATAAACACAAAAAGACACAGCCTCCCGTAAAACGACACGGCAAGCTATGCCTCAAAACATTACGATATTCATTTCGGTCCGCCTCTGTACTGTCTCCGTCGTCCATCTAAATGATCTTTCCCTTTCTCTGTCATAAACAAACTATAGGCCTTATTATATATATATGTCATGCGTTTGTCAATAATAACTATTTTCCCTCCGTCAACGGCAGAACGTTTATTGGTCAAAAAGCCTATGTTATTCAAATAATATCGATTGTATTTGTTAAATTGGTATGGAACAAAGGAGTAGTATCCAAAGTCAAAATAACAGTCCCGCACTTATATGGGACGCAGCAAATACAATTGTGAAAAAGGAGAATGAATTATGAAAAAGTTTATTGCGCTGCTTCTGGCTGCATTTATGGTGTTGTCGCTGGCCGCGTGTTCCGGCCAGGATGAGAACACAGGCGACGAAAACCAGGAACAAGAGCAGGAGCAGACTCCGGACGACAGCAGCAACGGAGATGGAAGTGAAGTTCAGGAACCGGATCAGAATGGAGATGAGCAGGTCCCTGATGAGGGCGGAACAGATCCTGATGCTGGCGCTGGTCAGGACGGCCAGGCCGCATCCCCCCTGTCCTCCACAATGGCCTCCATTCTGGATGGCGTAGCCGATCTCCCAATGGTTGGCGATGTGCCGCTGGACGCCAGCAACTTTGAGTTTTACGCTTTCATCCCTTATGTGGACGGCTATGTGGGCCTTGCCAGCGACGCCATGATAAACGCTATCGCCCACTCGGTGGTGCTCGTACAGGTACCCGATGGGACCGACGCCCAGAGCGTGGCAGACTCCATTGAGGAGAACGCAAACCCCGCAAAGTGGGTCTGTGTAACCGCCGAAAAGACTGCCGTGGCAGTTAACGGCAACCTTATACTCCTGGTCATGAGCGCCGAGGCCACCTGCGACGCCATCGTGGAAAATTTCCAGGCCCTTTAAATTAAATAAAATTATTCCCACCGGAGAGATGATATGCTGTTTTCCAGTCTGACATTTGTATATGTGTTTCTGGCAGCGGTGCTGCCCATATATTTCATAACCCCGAAGCGCTTTAAAAATCATGTACTGTTGATATCCAGCCTTATATTCTACTTCTTTGGGGAGCCTATATGTGTACTGCTGCTGCTCATATCGTCACTGGCAAACTGGCTTTTCAGCCTGTACATAGCTCCCCGGCGGGGCACAAGGGCGGCCAAGGCCGCCCTTGTGCTGGCAATGGTAGTAAACCTGGCCCTTTTGGGCTTTTTTAAATACGCCGATTTCTTTGTCAGCACCGTAAATTCCATTTTGGGAACCCACATTCCCCTGCCGGGCATACCTCTGCCAATCGGTATCAGCTTCTTCACGTTCCAGACTATGAGCTACACCATAGACGTGTACCGTGGCGAGGCCCAGGTGCAGAAGAACCTGGCAACGCTAACCACATTCGTGTGCCTGTTCCCCCAGCTTATAGCCGGTCCCATCGTCCGCTACACTGACGTGGCGGCTGAACTGGAAGAACGTTCCTCAACAGTGGAGGGTGTATCGTCAGGTATATCCCGTTTTGCAGTCGGCCTGGGTAAAAAGGTACTGATCGCCAACATGATGGCCGAGGTGTGTTCCGCTTTCCGGAGCTCAGATGAGCGCTCAGTGCTGTTCTACTGGCTGTACGCTGTTGCCTTCACCATACAGATATATTTCGATTTCTCAGGCTACAGCGACATGGCCATAGGCATGGGGCGCATGCTTGGATTTAAGTTTCTGGAGAACTTCAACTACCCGTACATTTCAAAGACAATAACAGAATTCTGGCGCCGCTGGCACATGTCACTGAGCACCTGGTTCAGAGACTATGTATACATACCACTTGGCGGCAACAGGGTGTCGAAGGTAAAGTGGGTGCGGAACATTGCAGTGGTGTGGCTGCTCACCGGTTTCTGGCACGGCGCCGCTTGGAATTTTATCTTCTGGGGCGGGCTATTCGGTCTGCTTTTGCTTATTGAAAAATTCTTCCTGGGGGACATTCTGAAAAAGCTGCCGTCCGTTGTGTCGCACATATACGTCATGTTCGTGGTGATCCTCAGTTTTGTCATCTTCAACGCCAATGGCATGGCCGGTGCGTTCTCGGATCTCGGCGGACTCTTTGGCGCCAACGGTATTCCGCTCTCAGGCAGTGAATCCATCTACTACCTAAAGAGCTACGCCGTCCCAATAGTCATCGGTGCCATAGGCTCCACCCCCATTCCCAAATTCATCTGGGGCAAGTTAAAACGCGGTCCAAAGGCGGTTCTTGAGCCGGTCTGCATGGCCGCCGTGATCCTTGTCTCCACAGCTTTCATTATCAGCGGTTCCTTCAACCCATTTCTTTATTTCAGGTTTTAAATTATGGAAAAAGTAAAGAATTATATTATCATATCCCTCTTTTCCTTACTGCTCCTTGGCTTTGCGATTCTGGGGATATTCCTTCCGGACAAGAGGCTTTCCGAGTCGGAGCGCAGGGTCCTCGCCCAGGCGCCCGAGCTAACCTTCGAGAGTTTTTTCTCTGGAGAGTTTTCAGATGACCTTGAGTCATATCTTCTCGATCAATTCCCCATGCGCGAGGGCTTTAGGACATTAAATGCCCTGACCAGACTCTATATCTTCCGCCAGCAGGATGTGAACGGCCTGTGGACAGAGGATGGCGCCATATACAAAGAGGAGTATCCTTTAAATGAAAACCAGATAAAATACGGCGCGGAGCTTATAAACAGGCTCCATGACACATATCTCAAGGGTATGGACGTCTACTACTCCATAATTCCCGACAAGAGCTATTTTGCAGCTGAGGATAACGGCCACCTGTCCATGGACTATGCGAAGCTTGTTGAATTTTTGCGCGAAACCGTCTCCGGTCCCGAATATATAGACATATTCGGCTGTCTCGCCCTTGAGGACTACTACAGAACCGATACCCACTGGCGTCAGGACCACCTGTTTGACGTTGTGGAGGCGATAGGCTCCGCCATGGGTGTGAGTGAGTATATAACTCCCGAGAGTGAATACACATCCCATGATCTGTACCCCTTTAAGGGCGTGTACTTGGGCCAGTCCGCCCTGCCGATAGAGCCGGACACCATCACATACCTGACGAGCCCCTATACCCAGGGTGCGACGGTCACTGGCATAGACCTTAACGGCCAGGAATCTGTATATATGCTGGACAGGTTTGAGGGCCTGGACGGTTACGACGTGTTTCTGGGCGGTGCCCAGTCCCTGCTCACCATAGAGTGCCCCAACGCGAAGACCGACAGGGAGCTTATCATCTTCCGAGATTCCTTCGGCTCCAGCATATCCCCACTGTTTCTGGGCGCCTACTCTAAGATAACGCTGATAGACCTCAGGTACATAAACTCCACTCTTCTGGAAGATTACGTAACATTTGCGAATCAGGACGTACTGT
>CALXAF010000018.1 GCA_944386185.1 uncultured Oscillospiraceae bacterium | reverse complement strand
GTCGCTGGAGCCCGGGATAACCGTCACATCATTTTGCAAATCCCACCGAAGGATCACTTGAGCCACAGATTTTCCGTGTGTTGCTGCGATCTCCCGCAGTACAGGATTCTTCAGCATCGCCTCAGTGTAGCCCCGCCCGCCCAGCGGATACCAGGCCTGGACAGCAATCCCCTCGTTCTGAATATGCTCCACCACCAGGCTGTCCCGATAGTACGGGTGGATCTCGTTCTGGATCAGCGCCTGTTTTACGGAGATCTTCGGCAGAAAAGAATCCGTCTCACGGATGTAGTAGCAGGAGATACCGGCAGAGCGCACTTTCCCGTCCTGTATGGCTTTTTCGATGGCCCTGTATGCCGCCACATCATTCGAGGCCGGATGGTGCAGGAGCATCATGTCAATGTAGCCGATGTCCAGCTTTTTCAGCGCCTCGTCAATGGCTTTTGCGGCATGGCTGTACTGGTTCGGATACAGCTTAGTCTGCACAAAGATTTCTTCCCGCGCCACACCGGATTGGCGGACGCCTTTACCCACTTCCCGCTCATTTCCATAGAAGGACGCGGTATCAATCAGGCGGTAGCCACTCTGTACAGCAGCAATCACCGCATTTGTGCAGGTGCTTCCATGCAGGGCATAGGTGCCAAGTCCTACTACCGGCAGGTCGTACCCGCTGTTTAACCGTATCACAGGTACAGACCCATTTTTTCCGCTTTTCAAATCAATACCAGTCATGCTTTTCTCCTCTGTTCAGTGCATTTATGCGTTCCATTTCCTCATCAGTCAATTCAAATCCGAATAAATCGAGGTTTTCCCGAATATGATCCGGATTGCTGGAACCTGGGATCACAACGACGCCCTTTTGCAGATTCCACAGGAGAATCACCTGGGCCGACGTTACGTTGTGATCTTCGGCGATTGCCGAAATCACTTCATCACCGAGCAATTCTGCCGTATGCCCCCGTCCGCCAAACGGATACCAGCCCTGCACAACAATGCCTTTTTCCTGGATAAAGGGAATGACGTCGTTTTCCTGGTAATAGGGATGAATCTCATTCTGCACCAACGCAGGTGTAATCGTTACCTGTGGCAAAAACTCTGTCAGCTCCTCTACATACCAATTGGAGAGCCCGATGGAATGGATTTTTCCTTCCTCCACCGCCTGCTCCATTACTTTGTACGCTTCCACATCGTTGTCGCCGGGATGATGGAGCAGCATCATATCGATGTACCCGATACCCAGTTTTTCGAGAGCCTCCTCAATGGCTCCCTCTGCATTGGCAAACTGGTTAGGATAGAGCTTGGTGATGACAAAGATTTCTTCTCTGGGTATATCTGAGTCCCGAATGGCTCGTCCGACAGCCGCTTCATTTCCATAGATGTGGGCGGTATCGACGAGCCGCCCGCCGGCCTCCAGCAAAGCGGTGACAGAGTTATAACATTCTTCGTCGGAAAGGCTATAGGTGCCAAGCCCCATAATCGGCATTTCATAGCCGCTGTTCAGAGTTACCGTCTTGCTTTCAAAATCAAAGGCAGGGGCGGATGTTTCTGCGCCTGAGTTCTCGCCTTCCGAAGATGAGGGATCTGTTGTTGTTGAAGATGGGGAGTTGCCTTCTGTTCCAGAAGAAGTGACATCGCCGTTATTACACCCAGTCAAACAGCCAATAAGCAAAAACCCCGAAATCAAAACCGAGATCAATTTCTGTTTCATTGTTTGTTACCTCCTCGCCGCTTCATTTTCTGTACCTTCTTACCAGCTTTGCACCTAAATCATATACGGCCTGGCAATCCAGCGGGAACTGTTCTTCTCTCTGTCCTCGTTTTACGTGTTTTCTGGGACCGCCGCTAACTGCTAAAACCTCCGCCGCAGTTTATCTCCCTTCGATTTATAAAAAAGTACAGGCGTTTCCAAGAAGGTCCTGCCCCCTTGAAAACGCCTGCCGCATATTCGGGGCGGGTCCGTTTTAGTTACCGATACGCTTTTTCAAAAATAGCTGCGCACTCTTCATCGGACATCGGGCAGGGATTGGCTAAGAACAGGCCGCCCATTGTCTCACGGGCATTAACGGCCAGCGTCATAAATTCATCGGAGGTAATGCCATAGTCGCTCATCTTCAGATCATCCACACCACAGTCCTTCTGCAGCCGTATCAAAGCCGTGATGAAATCCTCCGGTTTGTGGGCGTCTGGCATTCCCATGACCCTTGCCATTTTGATAAACTGCTCATCACAGGCGTGGCGCTCGATAAAGTAGCGGGCAAACTCTAGGGAAATCATAATCAGTCCGGCGCCGTGGGGCAGATTGTGGTGGTAGGCGCTCATGGCGTGTTCCATGGAGTGCTGAGCAGTAGTGGAGGTCAGCTGCATACTGATTCCGGCCATGGTACTGCCATATGCAATATGTTCACGCGCTTCCAGGTCGTTTCCGTCCTTCACGGCGCGGGGTAGGTATTTGGCGATGTTCTCAATGGCGGACAATGCGATGGTCTCGCTCAGGATATTGACGCCATTTGACATCATCACTTCCGTGTTGTGGAACAAGGCATCAAAGCCCTGATAGGCCGTGTATTTCGCAGGGACGGTTTTCATCAGCTCCGGGTCTACAACGGCGAGGACGGGTGTCAGCTCGGGGTAGCCAAAGCCGATTTTTTCTTTAGTCTCCAGATTGGAGATCACGCCCCAGCAGTTAACTTCAGAGCCCGTACCGGCGGTGAGGGTGATGGTCACAATCGGCAGGCCGGGATTTACAAGCGGCTGTCCCTTTCCAGTGCCGCCATTTACATAGTCCCACAGGTCGCCGGGATTTGTGGCCATTGCCGCCACAGCAACGGCGGAATCCAGCACGGCTCCGCCGCCCAGTGCGACGATAAAGTCGCAGCCGTTTTCTCTGGCAAAGGCGGCTCCCTCCATCACCATTTCCTTGACGGGGTTTTCCATCACCTTAGCAAATTCCGCCGCTTCCACACCCGCTTTGTGAAGCTGCTCCAGCGTGCGGCCATATGCCCCGCTCACTTTTGCGGATTTGCCGCCGGACATCAGAAGCAGCGCTTTTTTCCCAGGCATAGGCTGATTCCCCAGCTCGTCCAGCTTACCGCTGCCAAACAGGATCCGGGTTGGGTTGTTAAAATCAAAACTCATGTTCATAGATGATACCTCCTAAATCAGTTCCTTTTGAATTTTGTAAATCAAGTAATCCAGGCAGTCGAGTTTCTTCTGTCCTGACCGCACCGAACCGAGCAATGTCCTTCGATACTGTTTCAAGATTGGCAGCATACCACCTAAGTTTCCGCCCCTTGCAAAAGACATACAGTTGTTTGTTGTTCGCTCATCGCAGCCGGCGTCTTTTAAATTTTGGTAGACGATGCCAAGTGTATCCGATGCCTCTGCCATTTGCCTGTACCTCCTGCACTTTTATTATAGCCGCGCAGCTCTGATATGTTTAATATCTATATTCTATATCGTGATATTCTTGACAAGAATATCACGATTGTATATATTAAATACACAAACTATATAAGGAGACCACATATGGAAATCCGCGTGCTGCGTTATTTTTTAGAAATTGCGAGAGCCGGCAACATGTCACGGGCGGCTGAAACCCTGCACATCTCTCAGCCTACATTATCCAAACAGATGAAGGATTTGGAGAGGGAACTTGGAAAAAAGCTTTTTCGCCGCGGCAGCACCAGCCTAAGCTTAACGGATGAGGGGATGCTTTTAAGAAAGCGGGCGGAGGATATCCTGGATATGGTGGATAAAACCGCGGATGAATTTAAGGCGCTGGACGATATCACTGGCGGCGAGGTGCAGATTGGTTGTGCGGAATCTCACCAATTGAAATATTTGGCACAGGCGATTCAGGAGTTTAAGAAAAAGTACCCGCTGTTTCGATACCACCTTACCAGCGGAAATACCGAGCAGGTTGCGGAACGCTTAGACAGGGGGCTGATCGATTTTGCAGTCATTGCCGAGCCGCCGAATCTTTCCAAGTACAACTATCTGGAGGTGCCTGGGTCTGACCGCTGGGGGCTTGTCATGAAAAGCGACGACCCTATGGCCCAAAAAGAATATATCCGCTTTGCAGATCTGGTCGGGCTCCCATTAATCTGTTCTGCACAGGGAATGGAGTTCGATATTTCCCGGTGGTGCGGCGAGAAAGTGGATACGCTGAATCTCTCCGGTACGGTCAATCTTGCCTATAACGGCTCAGTTTTTGTAAAGGAGGGGTTGGGATATATGCTTATGTTCGATCGTCTGGTCGATACCAGCCCTGCCAACGGGTTGTGCTTCCGTCCGCTTGATCCCCCTTTGGAGACAAAAACATATGTGATTTGGAAGAAATATCAGGTGTTTTCCCCAATCGCTGAGCTGCTGCTTGATGAATTGCAGACCAGATTGAGGCTACCGGACAACGGATAGGACGCCATCTGTCTGACCAATGGCGTCCTAATCCTGTCTAAGGATGCTTTTACTTTTGCGCGTGTTTGCCCCATGTAAGTCCTCGTTGCGTTCGCGGTAAGTGTTGCAGATTATTCGGTCAGATTCGATCCAGGCCTCCGTTCTCTCAATTAACTTGGCCGTCCGCCTCGTTATTTTCATTTTGTTTCGTCTGGCTTTCAAATCTTTTGAAAAATCCTGCGGATAAGAGCCCGATAGCGCACACAATAGTGCCGCTCGGTATCAGCACCCAATACGCGCTGTCAGCAAACCTGTCAAATAACGCTCCGTAGACTATCTGCCCCATAGGCTGGGCGCACATGGAGAGGGTGAACACACAGGACATCACTTTTCCCATCAGCGCCTCCGGTGTACATCCCTGTATTATCGAAATAGCGTATGTGGAGAACAGGCTGCATCCCAGCTGGCAGACGCAGAACATCACCAGTAAAACTATATATCTGGCAAAAGCGCCCAACGGCATCAGAAATACAATCCCGCATGGTATCAGGCACACCCCAAAGGACACCAGCACCGCGGCCAGATGCCGCGGGCGCAGTTTCTTCGCCAGCGCCACCACGCACAGGCTTCCTAAAATCGACGCAGCCCCCATTGCGCTCTCCGCCGCGCCGTAGTGCCCTGCTGAGAGTCCCAGCACAGTGCGCACCAAATATGGTAAGCCCACCACGGCGGTCCCAGCCACAAAGAGGCTCACTATCGCCGCCAAAAGGAGCATTTTAAGGATACCCGGCTGTTCCCTGAATAGGAAGCGGGCGCTCACCGATAAATCCTCTCTTACGATAGAGCTGATCTTCATCCTGCACTCCGGCTTTATATAATCCAGGCGTATAAAACGCTCCAGCAGTGCGGTCACAAAAAAGCACGCGACAGCGGCGTAGAATACAGGCCGGATCCCAAACGCCGTATAGAAAAGGCTGCCTAAAAACGGGGTGATAAGCGACGCGATAGACGCCACCTGGTTGACAACGGCATTTCCTTTTATAACATTGTCTCCCGACAGCATCTGGGGAACACACGCCTGCACAGTGGGTGACTCAAACGCGCCCAGGACAGATAGGAGGATGAGCAGCGCACCTATAACTAAAATATCGTGTCCCAGGGATATGGCAAAGCTGGAGACAAGAACCAAAAGTCCGGAGAGGCCATCCAGCGCCACCATTATATTTCTTCTGTTCGCCCTGTCTGCCAATATACCGCCAAACGGTGACAGCAAAATTGTGGGCAGCATGGCCGCGGACAGCAGCCCTGCAAAAATTGAAGCTGAGCCGGTCTGTTCTAGCACGTACATCGAAAGGGCAAATTTCAATGTGTAATTGCCGATCAGAGAGCTGGCCTGCCCTAAAATCAAAAGTGTAAAGTTGCGGGTAAAGAGTTTCTGTCCCATTGTCTCCTCCTGGTATCCATATTCTCAGCTCGACAGCTTAAATCGTAACCGCAGTCTCTCAACACCGCGGGCAAGTTTTTCAGTATGCCTCATATCTCCAAATTTTCCACACGGCGAAGCATGTCTCTCACGACCGGTATCACAGCTACAGTAGTGACCCCCAGCGCAATATAGATTGCCGCAGGGTAGGCAAACGCCATTGACAGCGCCTGGCACATCATAACCGCCATCACCACCGACGCCACTATCGTCACGGATACGGACCTTTTCGCAAATCCTACACATATCGACAAAATCGCGGCAGCTCCGGCCAGCAGGCAGTAACACAGGAGAGAGGCAAAGGCCGTCAGCACCGTACCCCATGTGAGATTGCCTGAACATACGGGAAACACGCTCTCTATGGCGAAAAACAAGATCTCAACAGCAAAGCCGCACAGCAGCATGGTGCCGGATGTATAGAGGAAAACCAATACCACCTTTGCGCCCAGTATCTTCTTCCTGCTGACAGGGTATGAAAAGAGCAGTATCGCCCTCTCGCCGCAATATTCCTCTATAACGAATTTCGATCCCATAACCCCTCCCAGGATGGAGAACATGGCCAACCCCAGCAGATCTGTTATATTTGTTAGAAAATCGTACGAGCCGAAGAGCCCCGAGTCCGGATCTGACGGGTCAATAATGGGTATAAAGGCCATAAAATACCGGAATACCAGCAGGGCAACGCCACAGATGATCCCCGCGGCGCGGTATGGGCCCAGGCGGTTTCGCCTGAGCTCAAGAGATATGAGCCTTACCATCGCCGCCCCCTCCTTCCATCACCCTGATAATGTAGTCCTCCATATCGCCCCGGTGTCCCCTCAGGATCTCCTCCGTGTCGGCCTCCAGCGCCAGTTTCCCTCCGGCCATCACCCCTATCCTGTCTGCGGTCTGGACCACCTCCGGTAGTAGATGGCTGGACAGCAAAACAGTCATCCCATCCTCCGCAAGCTGCCGGAAGAGCCTCCGCAGTTCCCTCATTCCCACAGGGTCAAGCCCGTTTGCCGGTTCATCTAAAATCAACACCTCCGGCCTATGGACGATAGCGCGTGCAATCGCCAGCCGCTGACGCATCCCCAGGGAAAACTCCCCTACCGGCTGTGTCCCCGTATCGTGTAGTCCCACCAGCTCAAGCGCCGGATCAACATCTGCGTCCTCGAGTCCCATGTATGCCAGATGCAAAAGCAGGTTGTCGGCGGCCGACAGGTGCTCATAGAACACCGGCGTGCCGATCAGGCTGCCTGTATGCCTCAAAACCTCTATCCTGTCCCTTACGCTATCAAAGCCCAAAATTGCCGCCTTTCCGGCAGTCGGTTTTAGGAAACCCAGGAGCAATTTAAAAAGCGTTGTCTTTCCGGCGCCGTTCTTACCCAGGAGGCCATAGATCCTGCCCCTCTGAACCTCCATCCCGCAGTCGCAGATGACCTCTCTCCCGGCAAACGCCTTAGTCAGTCCCTCCGCGGTTATTACATTCTCTCTCATTGTCTCCTCCTTTTTAATACCGTACGTTGGTATGTAAATATGTAAAAATAATACCGTCCGAACGAATGTATATCCCCAAAATAAAATTGCCATTCGGCAATTTTATTTTTTGTCAGGTTCATCAGGCATTTTTTCAAAGAACTCCTCCACCAGCGCGTAGATGGAGTCATCCATAAGTGGCACGCCCATCTTGTCCAGCATGTCCCCCAGAAACCGGAACTTGCGCTTCATCCCCTCCTTATCCGAGGGGAACACAGACGGCAGGAGCCACAGGCTGGTGAGCAGCGGCATCAGCTCCGCAATCTCCTTAGGGTACTCTGTGTGTACGGAGCCGTCCCTGTTACCCTCCTCCAGCAGTTCCTGGTAATAGGGCGTGAGTATGCGCCTGTTGGACTCTATCATCTCCACCAGCAGCCGGGGGTTCCTTGTGATGGGGATCGACTGTATTGTCATGCTGGTGCGCGCCTCGTCAGACTGGTTTATCCGGATGGCTTCCTTCAGCTTTTCAAGGCCGTTCAAATCAGAGCGCTTTCTCACCTTCTCAAAGGGGTTGTTCTCTGAAAACATCCTGTCGCCGACAGCGTCCATTATCTCCTCTTTCGATTTGAAATGGTGGTAGACCGCCCCTTTTGAAAGGCCGTCCAGGTTGTCCACAATGTCCTGTATTGTGGTGTTGTCGTAACCCTTCTCCAGAAACAGCCTCTGGGCCGCGTCAAGTATCTTCTCCACAGTCACTTCCGGGTACTTGTTCCGAGCCATATGCAGTCACACTCCGCAAACATACTTTTAGTATGTATTAATTATATCATCCCACCGCCCTATGTCAATATACATTCTTTTGGTATCTATTCAGGAGTCTTAGACGAAAGATGATCCGTGCAAATTTTTATACGTGTCCGCTAAGTAAATGTAGTATATCGCAAAATAATATTTGAGTCCATTCAGCCACCGCATCCCCGTCCAAAATCAAGAGAGGCGGGCAAACATCGGAGGTGCTTGCCCGCCTTGATGACCGCAGAGCAAGGCCAGACGGGGCGGTCAATGGCGGTGCACTTGTGCAACCTTCATCTCGACCATTGACAGCTTCGTCTGGGGTTGCTGTACCCCAATAAATGGAAGCTTAGTCATAATAGCCCTCAACGCCAATCCCTATGGTCGCCCAGAAATTAGCTTGCTTCATTTCATATTCAATTTCCGACGCTTCCATTGGTGTCCCGTTTTCTGCTGCTTCCACTATCATTTCCTGAACATTTTGAGGAATAGAGGATCGATATATACCAACACAAATATTCAAAAAGCTATACGAGTATCCATTCTCAAGATCGCAAATTTTTCCGTTATTTTTTTCGCGGAGAATACCATATAAATCATCGGCTTTAGTTTTGAAAACATATTCACCATATATTATAGGTTGTATTTTCCCATCGATACCACCCAAAAATTCAATAAACTCAATGGTCTTATTATCATTGTAATCAATCGCCATTTCAGCGTTGTAATAGTAATATCGATTTCCTACAAGTTGTCCTTTCCCAATAGCATTTTCAACAGCAGATTGTTTCATTCCCAAATAAATAGAAATCCCATCAATTACAACTTTCTCTAAAGGATAAATTTCTATGTTCATAGCGATTTCCTCCGCAAAAGCCTGATTCATCTTTCTATTATTCGAAAACAGTATATCATACAGTTGCTTATAATTCCACACTTTAATCTTCCACCCAGGTTAAAGGAGCGCCGGGGCCGCTTGCGGCCTTTCTCGGCCTGCTCCCTCTACTTGTCGGCCTCCACCGCCGCCTCCATCGGCTCCTAACCCAATACTCGCTTGAGCTGATAAAAATTAGAAAAACCCGCAGTTCCCGTTGAAACAGGAACTGCGGGCTAAACGATTCCCCTTTGTTTTTTCTTACTCCCACTCGGCAAATTCAGATATAGTAGGGTGTATTTGAGGT
>CALXAF010000017.1 GCA_944386185.1 uncultured Oscillospiraceae bacterium | reverse complement strand
GCCGCTTCCCATGGTCACAATGTAACACTGCTGGAGCGTTCGCCCCGCTTGGGCAGGAAGCTCTCCGTGACCGGGAATGGGCGCTGCAATCTTACAAATCTCAATATGTCACCGGAACATTACCACGGGGATACGCCTTTTATATCCCATGTACTGGAGGTCTTTGATGTACAGCGCACGCTGGAATTTTTCCGCGCTCTTGGTCTTGTCACAGTGTCTGAGCCCTCAGGCAGAGTGTACCCCCACTCCGACCAGGCAGGCAGCGTTGTGGATGTCCTGCGTTTTGCTCTGGCGGCTTTCGACGTAAAAGTTATACTGGAAGCTACCGTGTCCAGTATATTAAAGCCGGGGCATCGCTTCCTGGTGTCATCAGACAAAGGGTCCTTTTACTCTGACAGGCTCATAATCACATGCGGTGGGGCGGCCGGCACCAGAGCCGGCGGCAGCACGCTTGGGTATGAGCTCATGAGGGATCTGGGCCACAGCTGTACGGCGCTCTGCCCCTCATTAGTTCAGATAAAGACAGATAATTCGTATACACGTCCCCTGAAAGGTGTCCGCGCAGACGCCAGAGTAACGGTACTCCGGGGAGACACGGTGCTGGCCGGCGGCGCCGGTGAAGTCCAGTTCACAGACTACGGAGTCAGCGGTCCCGCCATATTCGATATCTCAAGAGCTGTAACCACAGGCGGCCGTGATATTACGCTGGAGCTGGACCTTATGCGTGAGCTGAGTGGTGCCGAGCTTGTGGAGATCATGCGCCAGCGGCTGAGTTCCGGCCTTACACTTGAGAACCTGCTCACCGGGACACTTCACAATAAGCTGGGCCGGACCGTCCTCTCAAGGCTAGGTTTTTCCCTCTCCACCCCGGTATCCAAGCTCAATGTCAACGAGCTTGCCTCGATAGCCGGCCTTATAAAAAAATATTCCCTTCCTGTCACCGGCAGCCTCGGCATGGATGGTGCCCAGGTCACAGCGGGCGGGATTCCTACGAGTGAGTTTGACCCTCTCACGCTGGAGAGCCGAATCGTCCCCGGACTGTATGCCGCAGGTGAGATGCTGGATGTTGACGGCGACTGCGGCGGCTATAACCTGCAGTGGGCCTGGTCCAGCGGCCATATGGCAGGGTTAATGGGAGGTGAGGCGTAGTGCTGAGAATAAGCAATATATCTCTGCCTGCCACTATTGACACTCCCGAGTCCTTGAAAAAGGCAGCTGCAAAGGCGCTGGGTGTGAAAACGGACCGGCTGCTTGAGATCCATCCCCGCCGGAGGTCTGTAGACGCCCGCCGCAAGACTGACGTGAGAGTCATATACACAGTGGACGTTTCCCTAGCTGGCGGTGAAGCTTCAATACGCCGGGGTTCCAATATATCTGTGCCCAATGAGATTCCCTACACCATACCGCATCCCAGTGTCATACCTGATACCAGACCCGTCGTGGCCGGGTTCGGCCCCGCGGGAATGTTCGCCGCCCTTGCCTTGTCCCTGGCCGGGCTGCGTCCGATAGTCCTGGAGCGCGGGGAACCTATAGAGAAGCGCCGGGAAAAAGTTGATCTCTTTTGGGAGTCCGGCAGACTGGATCCAGAGAGCAACGTCCAGTTTGGCGAGGGCGGCGCCGGAACATTTTCCGACGGTAAACTCAACACCGGAACCCACGACCACCGGATCGTCTGGGTCTTTAAACAGTTCGTTAAGGCTGGCGCCCCGGAACGTATACTGTACGATGCAAAGCCTCACCTGGGAACTGACGTTCTCAGGAGTGTAGTACGGAATATCAGGGAGCGGATAATCTCCCTTGGCGGAGAGGTGCGCTTTTGCGCCAAGCTCTGCGGCATTGAGACACGTGCTGGTGAGCTTCGTTCTGTGAGTGTCTCCGGTCCCAGTGGTGAATACTCTATCCCATGCAAGCATCTTATTCTGGCAATTGGGCACAGCGCCAGGGATACCTTCCAGTATCTACTCTCCGCCGGCGTCACTATGGAGCCCAAGCCTTTCGCCATGGGTCTTCGCATAGAACACCTGCAGGCCGATATCGACAAGGCCCAGTACGGCAGTTTTGCGGGCCTCGGCTCCCTGGGCGCCGCTGATTATAAGCTGTCCTGCCATTTAAACAGCGGCCTGTCAGTATACACCTTCTGCATGTGCCCCGGCGGTTACGTGGTGGCCGCCGCCTCTGAGGAGGGCGGCCTTGTAACAAATGGCATGAGTTACTCAGGCAGGGCCGGGGAAAACGCAAACTCAGCGCTGCTGGTGGGGCTCGCCCCATCCGACTTCCCCTATCCCGGTCCACTGGGTGGAATGGAGTGGCAGAGGGAGATAGAGAGGCGGGCGTTCCGTCTTGGGGGAGGTGGGTACTTCGCGCCTTTCTCCACTGTGGGCCGTCTGCTGGGCGTATCTGCGCACGCCCCTCTGGCTCCCACATACAGGCCGGGAGTAACAGACTGCGATATCCGGGAGCTGCTGCCTGAGCGTCTCGCCTGCGCCATAGCCGAGGCGCTTCCCCTATTTGGAAAGCGCCTGCACGGTTTTGACTCCCCAAACGCCGTCCTCACCGGCCCTGAGACTAGGAGCTCCTCCCCTGTGCGCATACTGCGGGACAAGAGCTGCCAGTCGACGATCCGCGGCCTCTACCCATGCGGGGAGGGCGCCGGTTACGCCGGAGGTATCACCTCATCGGCTGTGGACGGCCTGCGCTGTGCCCAGGCGCTGATAGAGTCGCTGTAGAAAGATGATCCGGCTTTCAGAACAAAAAAGTTGCAAGCCCTCAGGTTTGCAACTTTTTTGTTCTGTCTATTTCCTTTCAAGTTTACAGAAGCGGACATGGAAAGAGAGGAAATATATCCTTTTCTTATGTATATTTTAATAGAGGAGGCAAACGAATGGAATGGCTGAAAAAGTTAAACGCGGCTATAGATTACATTGAAAGTAATTTGGACAATGACATATCTTTCGATGAAGCGGCACGGATCGCCTGTTGTTCCACTTTTTATTTTCAACGGGTTTTCACTTATGTATCAGGTATTTCATTGTCAGAATATATCCGTAGAAGGAGAATGACGCAGGCAGCATTTGAATTGCAGAGGACGGATATGAAAGTGCTCGATGTGGCTTTGAAATATGGCTACGCCTCTCCCACCTCATTTAATCGGGCGTTTCAGAGTGTCCACGGTGTCAGTCCTGCCGCCGCCCGCAACATTGGCAGTACATTAAACGCTTACCCCGCAATCCGTTTTTCAATCAAAGTTACAGGAGAAAATGTCATGTCATACCATATCGCTGAAAAAGGGCCTATGCGGATGGCAGGAATCCGTATCCCGCTGTCAGCTGACATGGACGAGAACCAGAAGAACATCCCGCGATTTTGGCAGTCTGTTGTAAACGGCAGTTTGTTTTCTGAAATATGCGGGTTATCAAACCAATCTCCGGATGGAATATTGGGCGTAAGCGTGTATGAAAGTCCCAAAAATTTTTTCTATTACATCGCAGCCGCTACGGACGCCCCCGTACCTGACGGCATGTCCGCATTCGAAATACCTGCAGCCACGTGGGTCATATTTGAGAATAACGGCTATTTCAAAGATGAAGTACAAAGTATTTTTAAAAGGTTTTATACGGAGTGGCTGCCATTTTCGGGTTATGAATACGCTGGGCTTCCGGATATAGAGGTGTACCCTGTCTGCTGGGAAATTCCTGTCAGTGGACATTCAGAAGTATGGATCGCGGTTAAAAAAGGGAGGGAGAATTACTAGTGTTTCAATTACAACTAATTGGTGATCATTACCGAATGGGTGTTAAACAGGGAAAGTTTTTTCAAAAGCACAACGTGTCCTTTCCTTTGTATCTGGATCACTTTCAGCTTGATCACGGGATAGAGAGTGAAAAAATACTGAGAGAATTTTTCCCCGAGGTGTGCGAGGAAATCAAAGGCGTGAGCGACACTATAGGGGCTGATTACAGCACTCTTGCTTCCTGGATGTTGTGCATGGGCTGTTGTATGTATAACCTGAAAAGTAATATCCCTGTTGAGATCAGAGGCTGTACTGCTTTTGCCTACTCTAAATACGGACGGGTTATCTATGGAAGGAACAACGATCTGCCGCCATATTTGAAAGACGGAAGCAAAAGCGAAATTTATTCCCCACTAAATGGTAATAAGTTTAATCTTACAACGTCCTCTTTCATCAACGGAGAAGAGGGAATCAATGAGCACGGCCTGACAGTTGCTATGACTTTTGTAATGACAGGTCTTGACAAAATCAAGGCTGGTTTCAATTCATGTTTTGTCGTCCGATATTTACTTGAAAAAGCTGATACGGTCGCATCGGCGATCTCCCTGCTTATGGAGTTGCCGATAGCTTCTAACTGCAACATCCTAGTCGCGGACAAGAGCGGTGAAATGGCGGTTGTAGAATGTACATCCTCTACAAAAAAGATACGGGAAGCTGTCTCCTGTGGCGAAGATAAAATCGTATGTACAGTTAATAGTTTCACATCCGATGATATGAAGCCATTTGATATGGCGAATGGAGACGACTGCTTCTCCAATATACGTTATCGAACGGTCATGGACAATTTCTCCAATATCCATGGGGACTGCATCGAGACAACGCAGCGGCTTCTAAGAGGAGATTATGGGTTTATTTGCCAATATGACAGTCCTGATTTTGAAACAGTTTGGAGTTCCGTATTCGATTTAAAGACTCTAATGATATATCGTGCCGAGGGCGATCCAAGGAAGTGTAAATTTATCGAAGATCGTCGGTTGTACCGTACCACAGTCTGAAGTGGCCTCAAATTCCTTACCATTTGTCGAAAGTGCGAACAATAATATGTCTTTATTTTGCAGGCAGTATGTCTTGAAAACATTAAGGGCAATGCGTTCCAAAAAAATCGAGAGGCCATGCCTTCAATCCATTACCAGCACATGTCACAGAAAAATTGATAAGACGGCGATAATAATTATGCGTATCCTTGACAAGCATAGAAGAGATTGCTATACTTTATACAGACCGTTGGTTTGTATGGAGGTGCGGGATGGCAAGAAACAAATACCCGGAGGAAACCGTGAAACTGATTTTGGATGTTGCCACCCATCTGTTTTTTGAAAAAGGATATGACGCAACATCTT
>CALXAF010000016.1 GCA_944386185.1 uncultured Oscillospiraceae bacterium | reverse complement strand
GGACGTGTCCCGCGCCAGTGTATGCGCAACCCTTGATAGCGCCCGCCGCAAGATGGCAGATATGCTGGTAAACGGGAAACGGCTTATAATCGACGGCGGCCCTGTGGTCATATGCGAACAGTCAGGTTGTCACGGGTGTCCAAGGCGTGGCGGATGCCGCGCGGTCACCTCTGCCGAGGCTCTCCATGGCACCTAATCCAGCGGAGGTTAGAGAAGATGACAGAGAAAGAGAAAATGATAAGCCACCTTACCTATGACCCCAACCACGACCAGGAACTAATTGGTTCCATGATGCGCAGCGTGGATGTCTGCATGGAGTACAACAGCTTAGACTCCACACAGCTTCAGCGCCACACGGAGATCATGAAAGGTTATCTGGGAAAGACTAACGGTAAATTCTACCTTGCCCCGCCTTTCTGGTGCGACTATGGGTACAGGATAGAACTGGGGGAAAACTTTTTTGCCAACTATAACTGCGTCATGCTGGACGCCGGAGGCATAACCTTCGGAGACAACGTGTTTATCGGCCCCAACTGCGGTTTCTATACCTCGGGTCACCCGATAGATTTCCCGCACCGCAACCAGGGGCTTGAGTACGCTTACCCGATAAAGGTCGGGAATAACGTGTGGATAGGCGGTGGTGTACATGTGATGCCGGGCGTCACCATTGGCGATAACGTTGTTATCGGCGGAGGCAGCGTCGTCACCCACGATATCCCAGACAATGTGGTTGCCGCCGGAAACCCCTGCCGCGTCATCCGCCCCATAACTGATGAGGACTACACCAGAAGCTACGACTGGAATGCCGACAAATCAAAATAATCCGGCAAAGGATATATAAATTGCCAGGAGGCAGCGAGAATTCCCGCTGCCTCCTGGCTTATTATTTCTATCCCGCGGGGGATGTCGGGATAGAATCTTCCGGTCACGCCACCCATGGCTGCCCATTGAAAGCCAGGGCTCCGGCGATAAGCGCTCCTGTCAGGGCGCCGACCCAAACCGTACCTGTCTTTCTATAGAAGTACGTGTTGAGGCTCGCCATGCTGCCCATAAGGAACGGAAAGCCCCAGGCATAGTTCAATGCGCCCATGCTGGACTGGCCCGTTGTGAAGCCGTATGGGAAGAATGTAGCTCCAACAGGGCTGATGGCTCCGGCGCCGTACTGGAGGATCAGCAGCAGCGCCACTGGGAACGCTGCTATGCCGGCGTTCATGGCCATGTTCTTGATAAGATCTTTCCTGTCGTTGCCAGTGGGCTTCAGCCGGCGTCCGGTGTTCATGCCGATACCTGACACAAAGAGCGCAAAGAATACGCAGAACATATACGGTATTGCCTTGAATATCCTGGTCAGGCAGACGCTCTCCACGTTTGCAAGTATCCAGCTGTGGTATGCCACTCCGAAGAATTCCTCGGAAAAAGCCAGCCAGACCATAAAGAGCACAAATATGGTAAGCGCCGTACCAAAGGCTTTCAGCACGTATTTTCCGCTGAACTTCTGGTCCTTGCCGGCCAGCGCGTAGTGCTCAGCCGCAAACTCATAACCGTATTTCTTCTTTTTGTATATGTACTTTCCCACCATGATAAGCAGTGAGATAAGGTTGCAGGTGCACAGCCAGAAGAGGATTGCACTGAGGTTTGTGGAGCTGAACACTTTCTGCAGCCCCGGCCCGTCTATATGCTTCATAAAGAAGGCTGTCAGCGGGATAAAGAGTATGGCTGGTAGTATCGTCGCCACAAGTATGTCTATCCAGAACTCCTTGCCTTTGGTTCCACGCCAGTCTGCCATCTCCTGCTTAATGCCCACAAAGAGCTCCTTCTTAATGAGCAGGCTTCCCAGCGCCGCCACCAGCAGCATTGCCAGGACGCAGCAGACCGCGGCAAGTATCTGTGCCCAGCCCCAGATCTGGTCTCCGGCGTCAATGGGATTTGGAGTGTCAGTGGCTTTCATAAGGGCTGCCAGCAGCGGCTCTATGGCGTAATGGCTCACATCCGGTGTCTGGTGGGTTGTATTCTTAGCGAAGAAATAAACGCGTCCCTGGCGGTTCTCCCAGTCACCGTAATATTTCCCTGTGACAATATTCTTATCCCCGGCAGCCTCCAGCTCATCGGCCCATGCCTCCTCAATATAGGCGTTATATGCCTCTACGCTGTATGGTTCGCGCAGGTCATAGTTGAAGGCGCCGTAGTTATACTCGTCCTTCTGCGCCTTTATCACCGCCACATTTGTTGAGTCCACCTCGGTAAAGGAGAACTGCTTTGGCGCTGCAACATCTATGAAAAGTGCGATATTGTCCTTGGTTCGTATAGGCTCTCCTGTCTCCTCATTGTAACCCACTATCGCCTCGCTGTACTCCAAATACCGTTCCTCGCTGGAGATCATGGCGTAGCACGGGTTGTTTCCGGCTGAGTAACCTATCACCGTGGTCTGGCTCTCATCTACAAAAGGCAGATCCCAGAGATAATTTAGGAAGTTAAACACCTGTGTGTTCTGGGGGTCTGGGTCTGAGACACCACCTCCGTTTATATCCATTGACACGGCCACGTAGCCGCGGCGGGCCTCCTCTAGGGCCCAGCTGTCACATACGTGGGCGCTGTTGGCCCTGCCGTGCAGGTTCACCACTACAGGCGCCGGACTCTCATTGGTTGCAGTCTTTGGCCGGTATACCACAGCTGATACCGTCTTTCCATCTGTGGACTGGATATTTGTCCGAGTTATCTCCACCTGTCCCCAGCCTGTAGTGACTCCCCAAAGCAGTACAGTAAACAGGAGAAGCAGCAAAAAGATGGCCGCAATAAATGGTAACCGCTTTTTTAACTTGCTCATACTATATCCTCCCTAATATATTCTTGAGTTTGCCGGAGTTTCGCTTTACCCGAAGAATTATCACCTTCCCGTTTTTTGATTGGCCGCCCCCTCATATAAAGCGGCATATGTGGTCCACCGCCACATCTGAAAATCCGAATGCCTCGGCCTTGGTCATCTTTCCGTTGCACACGTCCTCAATGGCCTTGAGGAGTATCGCCCCTCCCTCCTTTATTGTGTACTCCCCGCGGATTATCCCGCTCAGGTCCACGTCCATGTTGTCCTCCATGACCCTGTATGTTTTCTCGTTTGCCGTTATCTTCAGCACCGGCATTATAGCGTTGCCTGTGGGAGTTCCGCGTCCTGTTGTAAATACCATAGCCGTACACCCGCCGGCCGCCATAGATGTTATGGAGGCTATATCATACCCGGCAGTATCCATTACCGATGCCCCCGGTATGGTGGGCTGGATCGCCTGCTCCAACACCTCCACTATCGGCCTTGTGCCTCCCTTTCTGATACATCCCAGGCTCTTCTCGTCAAGTGTGGAAATTCCGCCGGCCTTGTTGCCTGGTGTGGGCTGCCCCGCCCGGCAGTTCTGCCCCACAGCGGCCAGGTGTTCCTCATACTCCCTGCATATCTCGATTATCCGGTTGTGTATCTCCGGCGTGGCTGCTCTGCGCGCCAGTACGTGCTCGGCGCCGATCCACTCGATTGACTCGCTTATCATCGTTGAAGCTCCCAGGTCCACCAGCAGGTCGCTTAGTTCACCAGCGGCCGGGTTACTGGCTATTCCGGAGGTGGCGTCTGAACCTCCACACTCAATAGCCAGCAGGAGCTCAGATATGTCGCACAGCTCCCTGGGCTGCATGGCCGCCTCCGCCGCCATCTCCCTGGCTGCGCGGGTGGCCTTCTCGATAGTCCTCAATGTGCCGCCCTCCTCCTGGATACCGAAGGAAACAACTGGCTTCTTTGTCCTAGCCTGTATCTTCCTCTTCAGCTCCTGATGCGGCACCGACTCGCAGCCAAGGCCGATTATCACAACTCCATATACGTTTGGATGCCAGGCGAAACCTGTGAGCACCCTCTGGCTCATCTCAGTGTTTGCAGCCACATCGGAACATCCTGTGTTGAATATGATATTCACCGTCCCACGCACCTGGCTGGCCACAACGCGGCAACTCTCGCTGGCGCAGGCACATGCCGGAAGTATCAGTACGTGGTTGCGTATCCCGGCCCGGCCCTCCGGCCTCTTATAACCCCAAAACTCCATTCAATTCCCTCCTAGTCAGACCAGCTCGCTGTCGTAATCCCTGGGGACGCTGTGGATATTCAAGTGCGAGACCCAACACCCCACATGTATGTCTGTGTCCGCCTCGCCAATCATCTCCCCGTACTTTGTGACCTGGCCTCCCTTTTTGATATCCGTCACCGCCACCTTGTGGCAGTAGGGTATGTCCTCGGCCGCCTCCACAGTAACCGTCTTGTCCCCTCTCTTGTACATCACCTTTTGACCTCTGGCGACAGGCACCACGCATGTGGCTACGTTGTCCCTCTCGTCCATGAGCAACGCGTTTATATCCATAGGCTTCCTCCCCTTTATCTGTGGTTAATATTTACTTTATCACCGGAGCATGATATAATCAAATTTATGATTTTAATTATATTATAAAGGAAATTTATATAATGAAGCCAGAATACCAGTATATATATCAGGTGTACCTGGACGGCAGTTTCTCCAAAGCGGCGGAAAAGCTGTATCTGACCCAGCCAGCCCTGAGCATAGCCATACAGAAGGTGGAAAACTTCATAGGGGCCCCGCTCTTTGACCGCTCAAAGAGGCCGCTGGAGCTCACCAGCGTCGGCGAGGCCTATATACAGGTAATCCGCCAGGTGAGCCAGCTTGAAAGAGAGCTGGACCAGCGGATTGAGGATATCAAGGGGCTTCAGACGGGCGTCCTGCGGGTGGGAGGTTCCCACTATATAAACTCCTACATCCTGCCTGACATATTCACGGGCTTTTCAAACCTGTATCCGGGCGTAAAATTGGAAATTTTTGAGAGCAGCCCCGCAAGGCTTGTGACAATGCTGGCCGACCAGGCCATAGACGTGACCTTCAGCGCCTACGGCGAGGAGGACAGCCACGCCCACGACTTCCACTCCATCCCGGCATTTTACGACTACATACTCCTGGCGGTGCCGGTGGGATTTAAAGTGAACGGCCTGCCGGAACTTAGCGGCGCTGCGCTTTCCCCCCAGGACATCCGTCTTGGCCGTCACCTGGAGAAGTCCTGGCCCGCTGTACCTCTCAGCCTTTTCAAAGATGAGGAATTCATCCTTCTCTCGGAGGGCAACAACCTGCACGACAGGGCACTCATGATGATAGGGGAAGCGGATTTTGAGCCAAGGGTAAAACTGACCCTCAGCCAGATGGTCACGGCATACCATCTGGCCGAGCACCGCCTGGGCGTCACCTTTGTCAGCGACAGGCAGATCCGTCCCGGCCCCTCTGGCCTCTGTTTCTATAAGCTGGACTCCCCTTGGTGCGACAGGACCTACAACCTGCTGCTGCGCCGGAGTGGCTATATCCCATTCCCTGTCCGCCGGTTCATACAGTACTGTGTGGAGAGCCTTAGGACGCAGCCATGAGCCCATATACGTCAAAAGCCCCGCGGTTCCTGTGAACCGCGGGGCTTTAATACACTTATCCCCTATATCATCTGTCTCCTGGCCAGTTCCACCACCTGGGCCGGGGTATGGAAAACGTAATCCGCCGCGGGGCATGTCACTCCGGAATTGTTCCAGGCTACAAGGCCAGAGGCCGTACCCGCCGATACGGCGCACTCGATATCTGAGGTCACGTCGCCTATGTATATGCACTCACCCGGCTCCACACCGGCGAGGCTCGCATATCTCAAAAGCGGCTCCGGGTGCGGCTTGTGCTCCACTGTGTCCTCCTGCAGTACCATCAGGCCAAATACGTCCATGTCTATCCCCGGCATATACTTGCCAAGTTCGTTGTGGCTGCGCGATGACATTATTCCCAGATTTACTCCCATGCCTTTCAGCTCCGCGAGCATATCCGTCACGCCCGGGAACGGCCGTACCTGCCTCGAGCGGCGCTCATAGTCCGCGCGCCACCCGTCAAAGAAGCCGGGTTTGGGCTGAATTCCAAGCCTCCTGAATCCCACGTCGGCGGTGACTCCTATGACGCTGCTGCGCAGTTTCTCCTGTTCAAAGTGGTATCCTGACTGCTCAAGGGCAGCGGTCCAGGCAGCGAGTATCACCTTTTCAGTGTCCTCAAGGGTACCGTCAATGTCGAAAATAAAGTGTCTGAGCTTCATCTAAACCTCTTCTCATCCGTATATATCGTGGTTTTCATTTTGTACCACAGCCTTTGGCTGCTGTGCCTCAAGCCTGCGGAACAGTTTGGAGAGCATTATCACCGCCGCTGTGGCCAGCACTACTTCAGCCACCAGACGGGCGTATCCCAAGCCAACCATTGGGAAGAGATAATTAAGCATGTATATTGCCGGGATCTCAAGCACTACCTTCCTGAGTATGGCAAATATGAGGGATTCTTTCCCCATGCCGACTGCCTGGAATACAGCCACAGCAATAAAGTCAACACACAGGAACGGCAGGCTCAAGCTCAGTCCACGGAGGAAATGTGTGCCATCCGCCACAACCTCGGCATTTTTCATAAATATGGATATAAAGAACGCCGGGAACGCGACAAAGAGCGTTATCATAGTAACTACTACCGTCAACGAGAGTTTTGTGGAGAATGTAATCGCGTTCTTCATTCTCTTCACATTCTTACTTGCGTAGTTATAACTTACAAGCGGCATCACGCCCTGGGATACACCCTGGGAAATATACTGGGGCACCATGTATACCTTCTGGCTTATCCCCATGGCCGTGACGGCGTTGGAGCCGTAACTTGCGGTGAAGTTGTTGAGTATGGTCATGCTTATGACATTCAGCAGGTTCTGTATGGCCGCCGGTATGCCCACAGCACAGACACCTTTGACGATGTCGCGCTTGACTGTGAAGTTCTTCGGATTCACGCTGACAAAAGTACGTCCTCGCTTTATAAACAGCAGCACGAAGAAATAGCAGCAGGCCACGCAGTTGGATATGAATGTGGCGCAGCCGGCACCGGCTGCCCTCATGCCAAATCCCCAGGGCATTATGAATATTGGGTCAAGTATCATATTCAGTATGCACCCGCTCATGGTACCTATGCTGGCGTGGAGTGATGATCCTTCCGCCCTCACAAGGTATGCCATTACCACATTGAGTATCGATGGGGCGGCTCCCAGGTAGACAGTCCAAAACATGTACCCGTATGTAGGTCCGCGAGTGGTGTCGTCAGCTCCCAGGAGTCTGAGAAGCGGGTCATTGCAGGCGGCGCACACTACAGAGAAAACGATTCCGGATATGATCGCACAGTAAAATCCGAAACAGGAGCTTCTATATGCCGTCTTACTGTCATGCCTGCCGAGAGCCCGGCTCATCATGCTGGAACTCCCCACTCCGAAAAGGTTATTCACAGCGTTGAAAGCCAGAAGTACCGGCGCCGCCAGGGTTACGCCGGAACTCTCTAGAGGGTCGTTCAAAAGACCCACAAAATATGTGTCCGCCAGGTTGTAGAGCATCATCACAAGAGAACTGAGTATCGTCGGCACGGCCAGTTTCATAACCGCCCTCCTGATAGGCATATTCTCAAACAACTCTACTTTGTCACTCGTTTGATCCATCTCTCCCAATCATCTCCAGACACATATTTTTTGGCCGGAATTATCGTCATATCCCGACCAAAATGCTATTATATATAATTATATCACTACTTTGACCACATGTATAGAGTAAAAAGAATCTGTCCGTGAATGCGTTAAAAACATTGCAGCTCCGGCCATGTGCATGGTATACTTTACGTTAAAGCCCAACCGGGTCCAATGGATTTGAGAGACGGTCAAATCTAATTTTTGGGAGTAGAGAGATGGAAAAAGCAAAAGTATTTTTCACGGATTTCCGTACTGTGGCTCTTGGCGACGGCCTGCCTACAAAACTCAAAAAGCTGATACTAAGGGCGGGTATCGGGGATATCGACATGAAGGGCAAATTCGTAGCCATAAAAATGCACTTCGGCGAGCTTGGCAACATAAGCTTTCTGCGGCCGAACTATGCCAAAGCCGTGGTGGACGTGGTGAAGGAGCTGGGCGGAAAGCCGTTCCTCACTGACTGTAACACCATGTACCCTGGCAGCCGGAAGAATGCCCTTGAGCATCTCCAGTGTGCCTGGGAAAATGGTTTCTCCCCCCTGTCCACAGGCTGCCCCATAATCATAGGCGACGGCCTCAAGGGCACAGACGACATAGGCGTGATTGTTGAGGGCGGCGAGTACGTACATGAAGCCAGGATTGGCAGGGCTGTAATGGACGCCGACGTATTTATAAGCCTCACCCACTTCAAGGGGCACGAGGCTGCAGGCTTTGGCGGTACCATAAAGAACATAGGCATGGGCTGCGGCTCACGGGCCGGCAAGGCAGATCAGCACAGCAGCGGCAAACCAACAATCGATCCCCATCTGTGCCGCGGCTGCCGCAGGTGTTTGAGGGAGTGTGCTAACAGCGGCCTTGTGTTCGATGAAGCAAGCCGAAAGATGACGGTGGATATGGAAAACTGCGTGGGCTGCGGCCGATGCCTGGGCGCATGCAACTTTGACGCCATATCTTTCCAGGATTCCAATGCCGTGAAGGTACTAAACTGCAAGATGGCCGAGTACACAAAAGCTGTGCTCTCCGGCCGTCCCAGCTTCCACATATCAATAGTGCGGGACATCTCTCCAAACTGCGACTGCCACTGTGAGAACGACGCGCCCATACTTCCGGACATAGGCATGTTCGCCTCCTTTGACCCGCTGGCACTTGACCAGGCCTGCGTTGACGCCTGCCTGGCTGCGTCCCCCCTGCCTGGTTCTCTGCTGGATGACTATGCCAGTGCACCAGATTACCATGATTACCGGGATCACTTTATAAATGCGCACCCGGACAGTGAGTGGCGCTCATGTCTTGAACACGCCGAAAAGATAGGGCTGGGGTCACGGCAGTACGAGATAATAAAAATGTAAATTTCAAAGCCGGGCTGTAGTAGATGGACTCATCTCCGACGGAGACAGCAACGTGTTCCAGCCACAGGGCAGCGCCATCCGCGCCCCTCGTCGTCGTGGCACTGGGGATTCCGTTACCTGCGGGTGACGGGGGACCGGCGGGGAGCGATGCTCCCCTGGTCCCACGCTGGCCGCAGCCAGCGGAACCCCCGTGGAGTGTGCAAACAAAAGTAGCCTCCCGTTACGCCCCAGTCACCCGCCGGTGACGGAACCGCGCTGCTGCCCTGGCAGCACACCACTCACCGTGTGTATAGCGCCAGATGAACAAGTGAGGCGTGAGCTCTACTGCCCCAACGGGTTCGGCACTTGCTCACCTGAGCAAGTGAGAACTCTCTCTTGTCCTTTAAAGGTTCTCTCTTGTTCACCTGAACAAGTGCCAAAACCCTTGTGGCTCTAAGGGTTT
>CALXAF010000015.1 GCA_944386185.1 uncultured Oscillospiraceae bacterium | reverse complement strand
TTACGTCTCCCGTCTCACGGGGGATCCAAGGGGGTGCCGCGGTGCCCCCTTGGCCGGTTCAAGGGAGTGTGCAGAGAGGGGAAATCGGAATCCCCTCTCTGCCGTTTCTTTCGGGCTCCACCGCTTTGCGTCCTCACTCTACGGGTAAACCTCGGTGCAAGGCAAAGCCTCACACCTCGCTGCCACGTAGGTTCGTCCTTGTCAAAACGGACAAGTCCTTGTCCGTTTTGAAGAGGAGGAGTGCGCCGCGCCGCGAGAAGCGAAACTCCGTTGAGCTTCGAGCTTGGCCGGTGCCACGACGACGCGGGACCAGGGGAGCATTGCTCCCCGCCGGTCCCGCTGTCACCCGCTGGTGACGCAACCCACCGGTGCCATGACGACGCGGCCTCGCCTGTTGACTGTCCATATGGCTCATGGTATATTTTACTCAAATTGTATTTTAAAGGAGGCGCCAGCATGAATATATACGTCTCAGCCGCAGCATCAGGGCGCGGCGACGGATCTGAGGCCCACCCATTCAGGACCATATCACAAGCGGCGGAAGCAGCCGTCCCAGGCGACACGGTGTTTGTGGCCCCCGGAGTATACCGGGAGTGGGTGAAGCCGAAGAGGGGCGGATCAGGGGAGGACGCCAGGATAAGGTATGTGTCCCAGGTGCCAAAGGGCGCCGTAATAACAGGTTCCGAGCAGGTGAAAAACTGGGAACCGTACCAGGGGAATGTGTGGCTGGCGCGGATTCCGAACAGCCTGTTCGGGGACTACAACCCGTACACCACACTTATCGAGGGCGACTGGTACGTGCCGGCAAACCCGTTCCACACAGGAGAGGTATATCTAAATGGAAAGTCCATGTATGAGAGCGCCGGCCTTGCCGGTGTGCTGGAACCTCAGGTGTATGCCGCATCCTGGGACAGGCAGTTCACGGTATACCGCTGGTACACCTGCCAGGAGGGGGACAACACCGTTATATACGCTAACTTCCAGGGGGCAGACCCAAACAGGGAGGATGTGGAGATAAACGTCCGGCGCTGCTGCTTCATGCCGGATAAGAACGGCCTTGACTATATAACGCTCTCCGGCTTCACTGTCTGCCGCGCGGCCACACAGTGGGCGCCGCCAACGGCATACCAGGACGGCATGATCGGCCCGCACTGGGCCCGCGGCTGGATAATAGAGGACTGCGAGATATTCGACTCCAAGTGTTCCGGCATATCCCTGGGGAAATATTATCAGCAGTCGAACGACAATAAGTGGCTGCACAGGAAGTACAAGGACGGCACACAGACCGAACGGGAGTGCATATGCTTGGCCCAGGTGGAGGGCTGGACCCGCGAGAGAATAGGCTCCCACATCATCCGCCGCTGTGACATCCACGACTGCGGCCAGACCGGTATCGTGGGACATCTGGGCGGCGTGTTCTCGGTCATTGAGGACAACCACATCCACCACATAAACAACAAACAGAACCTGTCCGGCGCGGAGATCGGCGGCATAAAAATGCACGCGGCCATCGACGTTGTCTACCGCCGGAACCACATACACCACTGTACCAGGGGACTGTGGCTCGACTGGCAGGCCCAGGGTACCCGTGTTACAGAGAACTTCTTCCACCACAACACCCTGCCGTCCATCAGTGACAACCCCTCCCCAGAGGAGTTCACCGGCCTTGGCGAGGACATCTTTGTGGAGGTGTCCCACGGCCCGACGTTGATAGACAACAATGTGCTTCTCTCCACAAGGGCGCTGAAACTGGCCTGCCAGGGAGTGGCCCTGGTACACAACCTTATAGCCGGCAGCCTCACCACAGTGGGGATCGGCACGGATAACGGCTCCAAGTCCCTGCCGTCCCCGCGCTACACCCCGTACCACCTGCCACACAGGACCGAGGTGGCCGGGTTTATGACGTTCCTGCACGGAGACGCCAAGTTTTATAATAACGTGTTCATCCAGCAGCCGGTGCATCCGGCACTGCGGAAGCTCAGGGAGAACTGGGAGCGAGAGTTTAACGAGTGGGACGACTACAACGTGGAAGCGGGCCTCGCACCATACGACGGCTACCCGACCTTTGAAGAGTGGGACAGCCAATTTGAGGGCTACTGCGGCATGGGCTCTGAAAAGAGCGACAGGTATTATTCCCATCTGCCCGTCTGGGCATCGGGGAACGTGTACCTAAACGGAGCTGCCCCCTGGGCAAAGGAGGTGGATCCGGCGGTGATAGAGGACACTGTGTCCATCTCCATCAAGGAAGAGGATGGCCGCTACAGGCTTGAAACAGACCTCTATGGGTTCATTGGGGAGACAACAGCCCCGAGAATCTCCACAGAGACTCTCGGGATGGCCTTTGAGCCTGAACAGCCCTTTGAGAATCCTGACGGCACGCCGATAGTTTTCGATACTGACTACTTTGGGTATCGCCGGGGCTCATCGCCTGTCCCTGGCCCGTTTGAATCGGCGGATGAGCTTGACATGGCGCTGAACTGCCGGTGAGCGCGACGGGGGACGGAGCCTCCTGGAGGCCTTGATATAGCAAAAAGAGCATATGCAGCACATTTTGTTATTGTGGGATAAACCAGGAGTTTAAGGATTTCTTGAAACAATCTTAAAATAATCCGGCACACTTAAAGAGCGAGGGACGCATTATGAATGTGTCCCTCGCTCCTTGATGCTTTCATCCGTTATATTCATTCATCGCCGCGTCAACACCCTGGAGTATCAACGTCTCCAGGGCCTGGGCCGCCCTCTCGGCGGCTTTTGCCATGGCCTCCGCGTCGGCGTTTTTGAAGGTGGAGAGTACCCAGTCGGCCATGTCGTACTCAGGTGTTGGCGGGCTGCCAACGCCTATCTTTATCCTGGGGAAGCCGTCCCCGCCGCACTTTGCGATTATATCCTTCAGGCCGTTGTGGCCGCCGGCGGAACCGGAACGGCGTATCCTGAGCCTGCCTACAGGCAGCGACACATCATCTGAGACGACGACCAGACGCTCCAGAGGCAGCTTGTAGAACCGGAGCGCCTCGGAGGCAGAGGTGCCTGACAGGTTCATAAACGTCTGGGGCTTTAAAAGCAGCAGGCGCTGATCCTGCAGGTCGCAGGTGCCGCTGAGGGCATGGAAGCGCAGCCGGTCTATCTTCACGCTGTGAAGCCGCTCAAAGGCCTCAGAGGCCATAAAGCCAGCGTTGTGACGGGTACCGGCATATTTTGGCCCGGGGTTGCCGAGAAAGACCACCACCCAGGAGACACCCGGCTTTTTCAGAAAAGAGAGCATATGGGGGTCCCCGCCTTTCACTTCAGCAGCGTGGATATGGAGACTTCCTCATAGATCCTGTCTATGGCCTCGGCGAACATGGGCGCTATGGACAGGAATTTTATCTTGTCGCTCTGTTTCTCCTCCATCTCAGGGATGGAGTCCAGGAACACCAGCTCCTTAATATAGCTTTCGTTTATACGCTGCAGCGCGGGGCCGGAGAGCACCGCGTGGCTGGCGCAGGCGTACACGTCCCGTGCGCCGCCCAGCTCGACTATGGCTTTGGCCGCCCCGCAGAGGCTGCCGGCTGTATCCACCATGTCGTCAAAGAGTATAACGTCCTTGCCCCGCACATCGCCGATCACATTCATGACCTCGGACTGGTTGGCACGCTCCCGGCGCTTGTCCACTATGGCCAGGCCCAGGCCCAGCCTGTGGGAGAAGTTCCTGGCCCTGGAGACAGAGCCCACGTCCGGGGACACCACTATAAGGTCCGGATTCCCCTCGCCGAACTTCTTAGAGTAGTAATCGGCAAACAAAGGCGCCCCAACCAGATTGTCCACGGGTATATCGAAAAAGCCCTGGATCTGTGGGGCGTGCAGGTCCATCGTCAGCACCCGGTCGGCGCCGGCTGATGTTATCAAATTGGCTACCAGCTTAGCTGATATTGGGTCGTGTGACTTGGCTTTCCTGTCCTGACGGGCATAGCCAAAATATGGTATGACGGCGGTTATCCGTCCGGCGGAGGCTCTGCGGCAGGCGTCGATCATAACCAGCAGCTCCATAAGGTTGTCGTTTACAGGCGCGCAGGTGGACTGTACCAGAAAAACATCCGAGCCGCGTACAGTTTCGTAAAGGGACAGGGCCACCTCCCCGTCGGAGAAGTGGGACACAGTCATATCCCCCAGGCGTGTACCCATGCTGCGGCATATATTGTCAGCCAGGGTCCTGTTGGAATTGCCGCAAAAGATCTTGATGTCCTTGCCATGTGAGATCATGGATCTATCCTCCAAAAGCATATCATATTTTTCCGACTCTCTCTGAGCCGGCGCGTTTTACTGTCCGCCGCATATGGTCAGACGGATACAGAATGATTCTAACATATATAATCGAAAAATGACAGACAATTTTCCCCATAATCGACACTTATGTAAAAATAATGTCTCAATAAGGGAAAACATGGATCAGATTTTCCGGTCACGGCCGGCACCCAGCACGGTCACGGCGCCGTCAGATACGGTGAAGCGCACCTGGTATCCGGCAAAGTCCATGGCGTACTCACTGTCTCCGGCCCCCTTGTAGCCCGGCCTCGGGTCCAGCGCCAGGGCCTCCTCGAGGGCGGCAAGCTGCTCTGCCGTGAATATCTCCCCCAATTCCTCTGGCAGAACCACCGGCAGCCTTACGCCGGAGAGAGCTTGGGCGAAGCTGCCGCTGGCCTCCGGACGGCTGTCGGTGTACTTGAGATACGGTTTTATGTCGAACACCGGCGTGCCGTCGGCCATGTCGCCGCCGGCTATTATAAGCTCCGGCCTGCCTCCGTCGCCCTCTGTTATCTCCAAAAGCTCAACGCAGGACAGTCCCAGCGGGTTCGGCCTGTATGGCGAGCGTGTGGCGAACACACCGACGCGCCTGTTTCCGCCGAGCTTGGGCGGACGGACCGTGGGGTGCCAGCCCTGGCGCCGGTTTTTTGAGAAGCCCCATATAAGCCAGATGTGCGTGAACTCCTCAAGCCCCCTGACGGCCTCCCAGACTCCGTACTCCGGCTCAAAGACCACCCTGGAGAGTATGTGCCCGGCAAGCCCGCTCTGACGGGGAAGCCCGAATTTTTCACCAAAATCGCCCTTCACACGGGCTATGACCGCAAGGTAATCGTCCATGGACTCACCTCATTTCCAGTTCTATTTTACCGGCAGGGCGTATTTTTATCAAGATGTAACGAAAAATTAACAGTTTGTTCCTTGTGCAGACAAGATAAGTGTGGTAAATTATTAATGTTCGTGAAACATTCATTATGTGAGATATTCACAGGAGTAAAGTAGATGGATTACACGGAAAGGGCCCAGGCCTGCGTCGCTTTAATGAACGGCATGCGCCGACTTATGAAGAGTTTTTACTACCAGGAGGAGCTGAAGGGGGAGAACTTTCTCCTTATGTTCCTGGTGAAGATGGGGGGCCACGCCACCCCTGGCGAGATAAGCCAGGCCATGCAGGTGACCACCCCGCGCATCACAGCTCTTCTAAATGCCCTTGAGGAGAAGGGACATGTGCACCGCACCCACTCCATGAGTGACCGGAGGCGCGCACAGGTGGAGATAACCAGCTCCGGCCGGGAGCATGTGCGTCTCACACAGGAGGGTATTGTGGACAGGACAGCAGCCGTTTTGGAGTATTTGGGAGAGCATGACTCTGAGGAGCTTATCCGGATAATGGACAGGCTCGCTCAGTTCACGCCCGATCCCCCGTTGTCAGACAGGAAGGAGAAATGATATTGAGCACAAAGAAGAGAGACTATTCTGAGATCCTGCCAATAGTGAAGGATTACACCCAGCTGTGCGTGAAGAACGACCGGATAGAGCCGGAGCTCTTCAACCGCTACAAGGTAAACCGAGGCCTGAGGGATCTCAACGGCAACGGCGTTCTCACGGGACTTACCGAGATATGCGACGTGAAGGCCAAGAAGATAGTGGACGGCCATGAGGTGCCCTGCCACGGTGAGCTCTACTACAGGGGCTACAATGTGCGTGACCTGGTGGACGGCGCCGTGGCGGATAACAGGTACGCCTATGAGGAAGTTGTGTATCTGCTGCTGGTGGGGCAGCTTCCAACAGCGGAGGAGCTCCGAGAGTTTGACCAGCTCCTTGGCAGCTATATGTCCCTGCCAAACTCCTTCACCCGTGACGTTATAATGAAGGCGCCCAGTGAGAATATCATGAACTCCCTGGCCCGCAGCGTGCTTACCCTCTACTCCTACGATAAGAACGCGGAGGACATAAGCCTGCCTAATGTGATGCGCCAGAGCCTGCAGCTCACAGCCATGTTCCCGATGCTGGCCATATACGCCTACCAGGTGTACGATTACTACAAGAACAAAAACGGCAGCCTGTTCATCCACGACCCGGACCCGAAACTGTCAACTGCTGAGAATATCCTGATGATGCTCCGTCCTGACAGGAACTACTCCAAGACGGAGGCGCGGGTCCTCGACCTGGCGCTGGTGCTGCACACCGAGCACGGCGGCGGCAACAACTCCACCTTCACTACCCGTGTCGTCACATCCTCCGGTACAGACACCTACTCAGCCATAGCCGCGGCGCTGGGCTCGTTGAAGGGGCCAAAGCACGGAGGCGCCAACATAAAGGTCTGCCAGATGTTTGAGGACATCAAGAAGAACGTGTCCGACTGGGCCGATGAGGAGGAAGTCCGGACGTATCTCACAAAGATACTGAATAAAGAGGCTTTCGACCGCTCCGGACTTATATACGGAATCGGCCACGCGGTGTACTCCCTCTCCGACCCACGTGAGCTGCTCTTAAAGAGCTTCCTTGAGAAGCTGGCGGCAGAGAAGGGGGCAGATGAGGAGATGGCCCTCTATGAGCTGGTGGAGAGGCTGGCGCCTGAGATCATTTCCTGCTCCAAGACCATGTACAAGGGCGTAAGCGCCAATGTGGACTTCTACAGCGGATTCCTATACCAGATGCTGGGTATTCCTGTTGAGCTCTTCACTCCGCTCTTCGCCATAGCCCGAATCTCCGGCTGGTGCGCCCACCGGATGGAGGAGCTTATAAACGGCAACAAGATAATCCGTCCCGCCTACAAGTCCGTCAGCGACATACGTGAGTACGTCCCCCTGGGCGAGAGATAAGCCTGATGGAGCCATGAAGGCAATGGGAGTCCCCCCGCAAGCTGGGGCATAGGGAGGCGCCGCCTCCCTGCGCCCATCTTCATCTGCGGGTGACGGAATCGACATTAACACGTTATTAACAAACAGGCCGCTTTTAAGAGGCAGGGTAAATTAAAAAGTCCCCAGAACCGTTATGGTTCTGGGGACTTTTTCTGGTGGACGATACAGGACTCGAACCTGTGACCCTCCGCACGTCAAGCGGATGCTCATACCAGCTGAGCTAATCGTCCGGGTCAGCGTGATATATTTTACAGCACGGCAGGTGTGTTGTCAACAACTTTTTGCCCTTGTCCGCTAATTTCTTGAGAAAAAAGAAAAATAGGGGTTGCATTTTAAAATAAACGATGCTATTATATTTAAGCGTTAAATCTAGAGACGCGGTATGCGCCTGTAGCTCAGCTGGATAGAGTGCGCGGCTACGAACCGCGAGACCGGGGGTTCGAGTCCCTCCAGGCGTGCCAGCCGTCGGAAACGGAAGTTTCCGGCGGCGTTTTTATTTTTGTGTCCGGTTAAACAAAAGGCGGGATTTAACGGTTCAACTTGCGGCAGAAAAGATGTACAATGTAAAATATATGTAACGATGTAAAATATATGTAACGAGTATTCATGCGGGAGGGATAACGGTTGGAAGGCCAGACCTATGATTTTTCAAAGGGCAGCATATCCAAAAACATAATGTCACTGGCCCTGCCGATGACTGCGGCACAACTTATAAATGTGCTCTACAGCATAGTGGACAGGATATACTTGGGGCTGCTGCCGGGGCACCTTGCGCTGACTGGCCTGGGAATCACCATGCCGGCCATATCCATCATCATGGGCTTTGCTAACCTGTGCGGCACCGGCGGCGCGCCGCTCTCATCCATGGCCAGAGGCAGGGGCGACAGGGAGGAGGCCGAGCGGGTGATGGCAAACTCCTTCACGCTGCTAATCATCTTCGGCATAGCGGCCACTGCCCTGTTCCTCCTCATAAAGCGGCCGATGCTCTATCTCTTCGGCGCCAGCAATGATACCTACCCATACGCTGACCAGTACATGACAATATACATCCTGGGTAACCTCTTTGTGATGATAGGCCTGGGTATGAACCCGTTTATAAACGCCCAGGGCTTCGGGAAGATCGGCATGCTCACCGTGGGCCTGGGAGCCATAGTGAATATTGTCTTAGACCCGCTCTTCATATTCGTGTTCCACATGGGCGTGCGGGGTGCGGCATTGGCCACCATAATAGCCCAGGGGTGCTCGGCGGTGTGGGTGCTCCGGTTCCTCACCGGCAAGAAAGCCATTTTGAAGCTGCGCTGGGAGTACATGAAGCTCAGCGCCGCCAGGGTCAGGAAGATAGTTGCCCTGGGCCTCTCGGGGTTCTTTATGAACCTGACAAACAGCCTGGTGCAGGTGGTGTGCAACGCCACGCTGCAGAAGTACGGCGGAGACACCTACGTGGGTATAATGACGGTGATAAACTCCCTGCGGGAGGTCTTCTTCATGCCAATACAGGGCCTCTCCAACGGCAGCCAGCCTGTAATAAGCTATAACTACGGCGCCGGCAAGTATAAGCGTGTGTGCGAGGCAATACGTTTCAGCGTGGCGGTGACGGTAGGGATCGCCGCCTTCTTCTGGGCGCTGGCCATGCTGATCCCCGGGCCGCTGATAAAGATATTCAACAGGGTACCCATCGTGGTGTCAGAGGGGATACCTGCCCTGCGGATATACTTCTGCATGTTCATACCTATGTCCCTGCAGATGGTGGGCCAGGGCGTGTTTGTGGGTTTGGGACGCTCTAAATCCGCCGTATTTTTCTCGCTTTTGAGGAAGGCCATAGTGAACGCGCCGCTGACGGTGATCCTGCCGATATGGCTGGGAACCACCGGGGTCTTCGTGGCGGAGTCCATATCCCAGGTTATAGGCGGCTTTGCCTGCATCATCACCATGTATTTCACGGTCTACCGCCGATACCGGCTCATGCCGGATGAGGAGCGGCTGCCGGACCACTCTGACTGAGACAGCAAAAAAGTGGGCCAGGCATATTCTGCCTGGCCCTTCATTATGATTAAAAATGCCGAAGAGACTCGCTATAGGAAAATTCCGACAGGGTCCCCGTGCCAGCGGCGGCGGGGGCTTGCGGCTGATCTTTTTCCGCCAGCTTCTCGGCCAGGGTGGCTATGACGGCCCGGCGGGTGAGTATGCCGCAGAGACACCCCCTGTCGTCCACTATCGGGACAAAGTTCTGCTGGAGGATGGAGTCTATCACCTGCTGATCAGAGGCCGTTATTGGCAGGGCCGGGCAGAACTCCTTGCGCACTATGCTCTCAATCTTGTATTTCTCGTGCTCACGCACGTCGGTAGTGCCGGTCTTCAGGATGTGCCGGAGGAAGTCCCCCTCGGTGGCGCAGCCTATGTACAGCCCCTCCTCATTGAGCACCGGTATGGCCGTGTAGCCGTGGTCCCGCATTATCTCAAGACCCTTACGGACCGTGCTGGAGGAGGAGAGCACTACAGTGAGGGCCTTTGGTATCATTATCTTCGCTATGTTCATATATAACCTCTCCTAAGGATTTTTTCTCAAGCCGGCGAAACGCCGTCCATTAGATTATACCATTTTGACAGTAATAAATGTTGAAATTTGGTGAATATTATTCAAATTTTAATAATAATTAAGCAAATGTAAACTCTTAGACAGCGGGCGCTATTGCAATTTGGGGGAGGGTATAATAAAATAGTCACCGTTATTTTAAGAGAGAGGGAGAGAGCTGTGGAGTATCTGGCCGGAAAATACGATGTGGCGGTTATCGGCGCGGGGCACGCCGGGATCGAGGCCGCCCTGGCCTGCGCAAGGCTGGGCTGCTCCACCATATGCCTTACGATAAATCTGGACTCAGTGGGGAACATGCCCTGCAACCCTGCCATAGGAGGCACTGCCAAGGGACACCTGGTGCGGGAGCTTGACGCCCTGGGCGGGGAGATGCCGCGGGCGGCGGACAGGGCCTGCATACAGTACAGGATGCTCAACCGGGGAAAAGGGCCGGCAGTGTGGTCGCTGAGGGCCCAGGCCGACAGGCGGTTGTATCAGCAGGTGATGAAGGGCACGCTGGAGGCACAGGAGAACCTGCGGCTGCTGCAGGCGGAGGTGAGCGAAATACTCACTCGGGACGGACGCGTCAGCGGCGTCAGGACCCGCGGCGGCGGTGTGTACGAGTGCAGGGCTGTCATCGTGTGTACAGGCACGTACCTTGCTGGCAGGACGATAGTGGGGGAGAGCTGCGAGGACAGCGGACCGGATGGGATGCACGCCTCTATGGACCTGGCGCCCTGCCTTAAAGGGCTGGGCCTCTCCATGCGAAGGTTCAAGACAGGGACACCACCAAGGATAAACCGGAACTCGGTGGACTTCTCAAAGATGGAGGTACAGCCGGGGGACGAGGACCCGGAGCCCTTCTCTTTTGAGACGGACCGGGTGCCGGAGAACAGGGCAGTGTGTTACCTCACGTACACCAACGAGCGTACCCATGAGATAATAAGGGCGAACATGCACCGCTCACCGCTGTATAACGGAGTCATAGACGGCGTGGGGCCCAGATACTGCCCGTCAATAGAGACGAAGATTGTCACATTCCCGGACAAAAAGCGCCACCAGCTCTTCATAGAGCCAATGGGACTTGATACGGATGAGCTGTATATCCAGGGACTGTCCTCCTCGCTTCCGGAGGATGTGCAGGTGGAGATGGTACACTCCATCGCCGGCCTTGAGAGGGCGGTGATACAGCGTTTCGCCTACGCAATAGAGTATGACTGCGTGGATCCTACGGAGCTCTACCCAACACTTGAGACGAAGAAGATACCCGGCCTCTACGGCGCCGGGCAGTTCAACGGCAGCTCCGGGTACGAGGAGGCGGCCGTCCAGGGGTTTGTGGCCGGGGTGAACGCGGCGCTGAAGATAAAAGGCCAGGAGCCAATGGTGCTGGACAGGGCAGGATCCTATATAGGCACACTTATAGACGATCTGGTGACGAAGGGCACAAACGAGCCCTACAGGATGATGACCTCCCGTTCGGAGTACAGGCTGTACCTGAGGCAGGATAACGCCGACATACGCCTCATTGAGACAGGCCGGAGGATCGGCCTTGTGTCGGAAGAACGGTACAGGGCCGTTTTGGAGAAGTACGGCCGGGTGAGAGGGGAGATGGAGCGGCTTGAGAGGACCTTCGTGCCGCCGTCCCATGAATTTAACGATTTTCTCGCCTCAAAGGGCCAGCCCCAGGTGACGACTGGCGTATCACTGGCTTCCCTTATAAGGCGGCCCGCGCTGAGCTACGCCTCCACCGCCGCGTTCGACCCCGGCAGGCCGGAGCTTCCAAGGGACGTCATACAGGAGGCGGAGATTGAGCTGAAGTACGCCGGCTATATCGAGAAGCAGCAGCGGCAGATAAGGGAGTTTAGGCGTATGGAGAGCCGTACCATACCCGACTGGGTGGACTACTCAGCGATACATGGCCTGAGGCTGGAGGCACGGCAGAAGCTGCAGACCATCCGGCCCCAAAACCTTGGCCAGGCGTCCCGGGTCTCAGGCGTGTCGCCGGCAGATATAGCCGCGCTTATGATATGGTTGGAGCGCGGGGAGGGCAAAAACTAGACATACCGTGGCCTTTGAGGCACAAAACCACTTTACAATCCCGAGAGGATATGGTAATATAACATCGATTTTGCCCCTCTTCCTGGTTGTGGGAGCATTGCCGTGCGCGGGATGCCTTTCCGCCCATTACCCGGATGAGCGGGGACTATTTAAAGAAAGGTGATAGAAATGATAACAAAGGAACAGAAGACCGCAGTCATCGAGTCAAACCGCAGGAGCGAGAACGACACAGGCTCCCCTGAGGTGCAGATCGCCATACTCACTGAGCGCATCAACCAGCTCACCGAGCACCTGAAGGTCCACAAGAAGGACAATCACAGCCGTCTGGGAATGTACAAGATGATCGGCCGCCGCCGCCGTCTGCTGGACTACCTGATGGCCAAGGACATTGAGCGTTACAGAGCCTGCATCGCCAAGCTGGGTATAAGGAAGTAAGTTTTGCACGGGTATTATATGCGGCCAAAAGCCGCATATAATACCCCTGTTGCTGTTTAGCCCTTTAAACGTTGAAAATATTGTAGACATGCCAAAATACGGAGCCAATGCCATTTTAGTATTTGAAATGCCGCCCAGGGCGCTGGACGGAGCTTAAAGTGCTAAAAGGCGTGGGGCTCCGGATACGAAAGGAGCACACGAATGATAATCAAGCATAGAGAATTCCCAAATTACAGAAAGTACGAGATGGAGCTGGCCGGACGCCCCCTGAAGCTGGAGGTCGGCAAGCTGGCGGAGCTGTGTAACGCCTCAGTCCTGGTCACCTACGGCGAGACTACCGTGCTGGTGACGGCCGTGGCGTCCCCAAGGCCAAAGGAGGGGATAGACTACTTCCCCCTGTCCGTGGAGTTTGAGGAGAAGCTCTACTCTGTCGGCCGCATACCGGGCGGCTTCAACCGCCGGGAGGGCAAACCATCAGAGCGCGGCATCCTGGCCTCCAGGATGATTGACCGGCCAATGCGCCCGCTGTTCCCATCGGATCTGAGAAACGACGTGGTGATAACCTGCACCGTCATGAGCATGGATTATGACTGCGCCCCTGAGATCGCCGCCATGATCGGCGCCTCAGCCGCCGTCAGCATATCCGACATCCCCTGGGCGGGCCCGATTGCTGGCGTGGGCCTCGGCCTGCAGGACGGCAAGTTCCTGATAAACCCGACTCAGGAGGAGCGCAAGACCTCCCAGATGTACTGCACCATAGCCGGCACCCGGGACAAGATAGTCATGATCGAGGCCGGCGGCGACCAGATACCGGAAGATGTGATGTTCGACGGAATAATGGCCGCCCACGAGGCAATAAAGCCCGTCATCGCCCTCATCGACCAGATGGTGGCGGAGATAGGCAAGCCCAAGTTTGAGTACGACCACGCCGTGTTCAACCAGGAGCTCTTCGACAAGATCGTGGACAAGTACCTGGACGACGTGCGCTACAGCATGGACACCGACGACAAGAACGTCCGCGAGGAGCGCTACAACGCCGTCGTGGAGAAGATGATAGAGGAGTTTGGCGAGGAGTACCCGGAGATAACCGCCCAGCTTGAGGAGATCACATACAAGCTCCAGAAGAAGGTGGTCAAGGAGTGGCTCCTGCAGGGCAAGCGCGTTGACGGCCGTGCCATGAACGAGATCCGTCCTCTCGCAGCTGAGGTGGGAGTGCTGCCAAGGGTACACGGCTCGGGCCTCTTCACCCGCGGCCAGACCCAGGTGCTCTCAGTGTGCACCCTGTCCACACTCTCCGCGGCACAGAAGCTGGACACCATCTTTGAGGAGGAGTCCAAGCGCTATATCCACCACTACAACTTCCCCAACTATTCAGTAGGTGAGGCAAGGCCCACCCGCTCAACCTCCCGCAGGGAGATAGGCCACGGCGCCCTGGCCGAGAAGGCTCTGGAGCCGGTCATCCCATCTGAGGAGGACTTCCCCTACGCCATCCGCGTGGTGTCCGAGGTGCTCAGCTCCAACGGCTCCACCTCCCAGGGCTCCATCTGCGGCTCCACACTGGCCCTTATGGACGCCGGCGTGCCGATAAAGGAGCCTGTGGCGGGAATATCCTGCGGGCTTATCCACGATGACGACGGAAGCTGGACTACCTTCATCGACATCCAGGGCGTGGAGGATTTCCACGGCGAGATGGACTTCAAGGTTGCCGGTACAAAGAACGGCATCACAGCCATCCAGATGGACCTTAAAAACGACGGCCTCACACCAGACATCATAAAGAACGCCTTTGAGATTACCCGCGAGGCCAGGATCCAGATCCTTGACGAGATAATGCTGCCGGTGATCTCCGAGCCCCGCCACGAGCTGGCCAAGAGCGCCCCGAAGATGATCTCCATGCACATTGACCCGGACAAGATCCGCGAGGTCATCGGCTCCGGAGGAAAGGTTATACAGAAGATCTGCGCCGACACGGGCTGCAAGATAGACATCGATGACGACGGCAGTGTGTTCATCTCCCACCAGGATATAGAGGCCTGCCGCGCCGCCAAGAAGATCATTGACGATATCGTATTCGTGCCAGAGGTTGGCAAGCTCTACTGGGGCCAGTGCGTCAGGATCATCCCCATCGGAGCATTTGTTGAGCTGGCTCCCGGCAAGGACGCCATGTGCCACATAAAGGACCTGGAGTTCAAGCGCACCGAGAAGGTGGAGGACGTGCTCAACGTGGGCGACTGGACATGGGTGAAGTTCCTGGGCGTGGACGACCGGGGCCGCTGGAACATATCCAGGAAGGAAGCTATAAAAGAGCGTGAGGAAGCCGGCCTTCCTATCGACAGGCCCTGAGGCTGACAATAGATGTACACCGCGGAAGAGCGGAGATAGACAAAGGGGACGCCCAGGCGTCCCCTCTGTTTATTCTGTATCCTGCTGTCCCTGCACTCTTCTTCCGGTAATCATCTCCTCGCACCAGGCCAATAGCTGGCGGGAGAGCTTATCCACCGTATTTGTGAGCAGAGCGTACAGGGACATATAGAGCGGAAAGCGCTTTACAAACTTTACTGCCTTAAGCTGGTCAAATCTCTCCGGCCGCTGGTAACCCTCGCGCTCAAATATATCCTCCAGCACCCAGAAGGCCTCAGATACCGTCTGCAGCTCCCCACCTATGTTCTCCACCCTAACAACAGCGTCGCGAATATCTTTTTCCATCATTTATTTTCCTCCTTTGCTTCGGACGCCGGCTGTCCGAGTGTGGTTATTATAATATATCGTGCACACGATAACGGCTGGTATTTTGCATAATCTTGCACACGATTGACATATCTGTTATACTGCAATCACAATAGGGTAATTGCAACCATTTTAACTGTAAGATTGGAGCAAGATAATGG
>CALXAF010000014.1 GCA_944386185.1 uncultured Oscillospiraceae bacterium | reverse complement strand
CATCATAGGTATACTGTATACTCCAGCCCATGAGCTTCCACTCGCTATGCCTCCAATCATCGTCGGTTATATCATCCGGGTCCGCAGTAAACTCCACTTCTACTGGATATGTGAAGTTATCCCTGATAAAGTTTCCAATTGTGTGGTTGTCATAATAGGCGTCACGGATATTTTTATTCTCAAATACCACAGGTGTGTCCTGATCCACCCTGAAGGTAGAGGTGCTGAGTCCCGTGTAGTTCCAGTCTTCCGATGCCGAGGCGGATACCCAGTCAGCATCATCTGGAATGACATCAGTTTCCATATTTATGAGGACAATATTTTCACTGTAGAGCGCCTCGCTGCCGATGTTTATAACACTCTCCGGTACATCCACGGAGACTGGCACAACGAAAGCGTTTCTAAAAGCCTGACAACCCAATGTAACGAGACCAGAGGGAAGCTGCAGCAACTTTTCAGTGCCGCTTCCCCTGACAGTAAATGAGGTGAGCCCTGTACAGCCGTCAAATGCTACGTTACCGATGAATGTAACACCATCTGAGATGGATACAGTCTCAAGATCCTCACAGAACCGGAACGCTCCCTTTGGTATTTCCGTTATGCTGTCGGGAAGCTCTACCGATGTCAGGCCTGTCCCCTGGAACACCTGATTTTCCAATTTGGTCACAGTGTTTGGGATATCCACCTGGGTTAGTGAGCTCGCGCCGTTAAACATGCTAAAGCCCAGCGTAGTCATGCCCTCAGCCAGGTTAAGCTCACTCAATGATGTGCACCCACTGAATGTCTGTACGCCTATATCTGCGAGGCTCGCCGGCAGTGACACATCAGTTATGCTCGAGCACTCCTGGAACGCGAAATCGCCAATCGTGTCAACGTCTGCCTTTGATAGATCGATGCTGCCCCTCATCTCATCTCTCCTGAGGAACGCCTGCTCACCAATATCTCTCAAGTTTACCGCCTGGGAAAAATCGACTGATGCGAGCATAAACCCTGAGTTTTCCTCCTCATCGCCGGAGAAAGCTCTATCACCTATCGCTGTTACTGCCTTCCCATTAAGCTCATCTGGTATCAAGAGCTTGAGCCGCACTGGGCTTCCATGATCCGCATATTGATTTTCCAACCAAGAACTGTCTATTCCTGTAATAGTCAGAGTCCCATCTGCCGTTTCAGTCGTCTCAAAAGCTTCATCATTATTCCCGTTACCAACTTCAATAGCTGTTTCCCTTGAGTTTTCATTGCCAACAGCAAAAGCTTCCACTGATAGCACTACTATTAACACTGTCAGCGCTGCCATCAACGTTAGTGAACGCATTTTCTTCATGTTTAGTTTCTCACTTTCACTTACCTATATTAGGTGCTTCCCATTGAATTAATGATTGCTCCTGTTCTAAAATCCGATCATGCTCCCGCTCCGCGAAAAGATTCAATCTGTCATTTATGTTTTCCATTGTGGCCTGATACAGCTTTCTCAAGCATCTTGGGTTACATTTTTCCGGATCCACTCTCGCGGCCCTCGATAACTTTTGGATACTACCTGTCACTGCCGTCCTATTCAGGTTCTTTCCTGTCCTTGTAATAAATATTGGGCCGGATGATATGTTGTTCTGACTGGCAAAACTGATAAGTTCAGCTCTTATTCCTTTAGGTATTTTCTGGCAGTGCCTTAATCCACTTGGGTATGAGTAAACCTGTCCCGCCTTAACAGCATCCACAGTTACATGAGGTAATTCCTGAACCGTGATATCAGTTGTGGCAAATAATTTAACAAGTAGGTACGTCTGATGTTTGCCCATCATCCTTGCCGCTGACAATAGACGTAGATACTCAACACGTGTGATTTCCGGCTGTTTATCCTCACCAAATTCAAAGCCATGAGGTCTTGCCTGGAATTCCCAAAGTTTCAAAGATGCAAAAAAGCCATTAACTGACGATGATATAAGGTTTATGGTCCGAGGCATATATCCTTCTTTCATCAGTCGGTCCTGCCATCTGGCCAATGTATCCGGGTATATCTTCTTTTCATCAGGCAACATATTGTAAAATTTCACCAGGTTTCGCTTATACGCCTTCACGGTGCTCTCTTTATAGCCATGGTTCGACAGTATATGCAGGTAATCAGCAATATGCTCCCTAGTAATGCGTATCCCTTTTGTCTTTAATTCATCGTTTGCTAACATGCGCCTCAAGTCCCCCCTGTTAGGAGAAAATATTTAAGAAAAATAAGTATAGACGGGTAGTTCCTATTGAGCTGCGTCCAAGTACATCTGAAAATCTCGAGAAATCTCTACTCACTCTGTAAAATATCTTCTCAAAATATATTTCGAGTTATGTGCAGAATTTTTGCTTGGGGCTATATCCGCTGAAGGTTGTAACCTGATGAGAAAACACTCGCTTTCCACTCTGCAGCCGATTGTTTTGCGGCCTTAGCCCGCCCAGTCAGTGAAGAGATGCTTTTTATGCGCTTCATATAATTCTCAATTGTTCGGCTGCGGTTCCGAGAATGTAAGATGCGTTTTAAACGAGTTGATAATGTTTTCAATCTCATTTATCTTCTCTACTTCCATTTATCTACCTCCATCTAATAGTGCTTATGGTTTTCTTTTTGTGATTTAATAAAAAAAGAAGCCAGGATACATAAAGTACCCTGGCCTAAATAATATACGGATATTTGGCTGTTTTCAGCACAGTTGACGTGACATGCTCTTATTTATTCGTCAAATGCCTTTTTGACCGCCTCCCTGACATCTTGAGAAAAGTAAAGAGATCCTAAAGCACATATCACGCCTTCACGCCCAGCCGCATGGAATGCCATGCTGACCCCCTGATCTATTGAATCAGCCGCGTGTGCCTCAAGTCCATGGTCGGTCAATATCTTGGCGTATTCCGCCGCGGGAAGCGATCTTGGACTATTAGGCGTGACTGTTATAAAACATTTAGCAAGCGGGGCCAGCTGCGGGTACATATGCTCTATATCCTTGTCAGCCATGACCCCAGTGAGAAACACTATCCTTTCCCCCGGAAACTCGTTTTCCAAGCTCTCTACAGCAGCACGGACTCCGTGTGGATTGTGCGCGCCGTCCAGCAGGAAAACCGGGTCGCGGCGCAGCAACTCGAACCTGCCCGGCCAACAAACTGACGCCAGGCCATCATATATGTCCTGGTCACTTACACGCCATCCTTTATCCCTGAGAAGCTCCAGCGTTGTTATTGCAACAGCGGCGTTATATGGCTGATAGGCACCCGCCAGCGGGAGTTTTATATTGTGGAACCGTCCAAAATCAAATCTACTGCCAGTGAGACTGTGCTCTGATACACGCAGCATTGAAAGATCAGTCTCAATAAGTCGGGCATGTTCCTTATGGCATTTTTCCTCGATCACCCCGAGGGCATCGGGTTCCGCCCCATATATTACCACATCCCCACCTTCCTTGATAATACCCGCCTTGGCGGCGGCTATATCACTTATCGCAGGTCCTAGGTATTTCGTGTGGTCAAGACCCAGGGCGGTTATCACTGCAGCCTCAGGGGTTGGTATAACATTGGTTGAGTCAAACTCTCCTCCCATCCCCACTTCCAGCACAACTATATCGCACTTCTTCTCTACAAAATACAGCAGTCCCAGAACTGTTATCAGTTCAAATTCAGTTGGCTTGTCATCTTCCTCTTCGGCAAGAGGCCGAAGCCTTTCCACAAGGTCTGTCAGTTCCTCATCGCTTATATTCTCACCATTAACACGTATGCGCTCATTGAAAGATTTGATGAACGGAGAAGTATATAGTCCCGTTTTATACCCAGCTCTCCTCAGGACAGATTCCAGGCACGCACATGTGGACCCCTTGCCGTTAGTACCTGCAACATGGACAAAACGGAGTTTTTTTTCCGGTGATCCGACTTTCTTTAGAAGCGCCTGCGTACGGGATAGACCACGCTTGCTGCCACGCCAGTTTATTGTATGAATGTATTCAAGCGCTTCATCGTACGTCATTTCTGACCCTCCCCGCCGTCGGGATAAGTCCAAGTCTCACCATAACGGCTTTGATCAAAAAACATTCGACCGTTCCTGCAACTATGGAAACACCTACTCCAATAAAAATTCCCCAGGCCGGCATACCAAACATCAGCATTTTAGCAAGAGACTTTATTCCCACCTGCCCCACAGCATGTGCCAATATCTCTGCAAGAACGATCTGAGACATCCCAGGCTTTTTTATGATGTACCTTGGAACAATTCCCGCGCAAAAGCCTACAGCCGCGGCGCCTAACGTTATAACAGGATTCAACGCGGGGTTTGTAGAGCAAAGGCAGCTGATAATGTCCGCTCCTGCCCCCACTCCTGCTCCTACTGCCGGCCCAAACACAAGTCCCGAGAATATCACCGGCAGGTTTTCCAACGTAAAGCGATAGTAGATATTGAATGTCATGAAGTTTTTGCATATCATTCCAATAACGACCCCTACTGCCGTGAGCATAGCGGACAATGTGAGTATCTGTATTGGCGACCATCTTTTCTCTTGCTTTTTTTGCATAAAAAATACCTCCTTATAAGCAGCATAGCTGCATATGGAGGCAAGGACTCCCCTATGCAGCAGCGGGATGCGAACGCCGCACCGCGAGAAACTCTTCGTCCGTGTGGCAACTCCCCGTCCACCCGGCACTTTACGCGCGGCATCCTACTCTGCTTTTTATTGCGGATATAAATATATCACTGCAGCAGGTATATGTCTATAAAATTTTTTAATTTCGTAAAACTATAAAAGAATTTATCATAATCTCCCTATATATGCTTGAAAATAGCCAGCTTAGGTGTTAGGCTATTATTTAGTATATTATACATGTATAGACGGCGGGTCGATTTATATCCGCTGTCAATTTGATTTTTAGCTTCCTTTTGCAGATTGGAGCAGATGCTTATGAGGAAAAGCAAATCCGAAAAACAGAGAGGTCTCAACATTGTAATAATTGGCTGCGGCAAGGTGGGCGTCTCACTTGTGGAGAAGCTAAGCCAGGAAAACCATAATATAACCGTTATAGATACTGATCCTGAAAAAGTCCGTGCCGTGACAGACGCGTATGATGTTATTGGCGTTGTTGGAAACGGTGCCAGTTTCGAAGTACAGTCAGAGGCTGGGATAGATGATACTGATATACTCATATCAGTCACACAGTCTGACGAGTTGAATCTTCTCTGCTGTATACTGGCAAAGCGAGCTTCCAACTGTGAAACCATCGCCAGAGTGCGTACGCCAGATTACAGTGACGAAGCCGGTTATCTTAAAGAGAAGCTGGGTCTTGCGATGGTTGTTAATCCCGAGAGGGCCTCTGCCGCCGAAATATTCAGGATATTGCGTGTCCCCACTGCGCTGGGGGTGAGCTCTTTCGGCCGCGGACGCGCCGATATGATCCGCGTACAGGTGCCTCCCGAGAGTATCCTGACCGGCAACGCATTGAGCAGGCTTGAGGATGTCTTGGCTGGAGACGTACTTATATGTGCTGTAGAACGAGGAGACGAGCTCTATATTCCCGACGGTTCTTTTGTGATCCTTGCAGGGGATATAATAGACTTCATATGTCCGTCAAGGGATTCTGTAATGCTCCTTAAACGTTTCGGATTTGAGACGTCACAGGTGCATGATGCGCTCATTGTCGGAGGCGGCCGCACATGCCTCTATCTCTCCAAGATGCTTCTCAACGCCGGTATAAGGCCGAGAATAATCGAACGCGATATAAAAAGATGTGAAGTATTGAGTTCTCTGCTTCCATCCGCCATAGTCATCAACGGCGACGGCACCGATGAAGAAGTTTTAAAAGAAGCGAGAATCGACCAGGTCCAAGCCGTTGTGTCAATGACGGGTATCGACGAAGAAAACATAATGCTCACGCTTTACGCCCAAAGCGTATCAAAGGCGAAGCTCATAACAAAGATTGACAGATCTATGTTTCCTGAGGCAGTAGCGAAGCTGAAACTTGGTAGTCTTATTCGTCCAAAATTTCTGACTACCGACGCGATCCTCGCTTTTGTCAGATCCCGATCCGCCTCAAAAGGCAGCAATATTGAACACCTGGTGAGGTTATTTGATAATAGAGGCGAAGCTGTTGAATTTTTGGCCCAGGCAGATTCTCCAGTAATAGATATTCCACTTAAAGATCTGCAAACGCGCGATCACCTGCTTATTGCCTGTATCAATCGAGGCGGCAAGGCCATCATCCCAAGCGGAAGTGAATGTATTAGAGAAGGAGATCTAGTGATAATTGTCACCACTCACACTGGTCTGCGTGAGCTTGAGGACATACTAAAATAATTGGAGGCAGGCTGCGCCATGAATTTTCCTATTATCAGATACATTCTCGGCTGGGTAATAGTAATAGAAGGTCTGTTGATGCTCATCCCGTGGATTGTAGGCTTAATATATGCCGAAAGCTCCGCCGTCTGGTTTCTGTATATATCTCTTGGAGCGCTGATCATTGGGCTCATACTCTCTCATAAAAAGCCGGTGGATAAGAGCTTTTTTATCCGCGAAGGCTGTGTCACAACTGCTTTAAGCTGGATAATAATGAGTATTATCGGCTGTCTTCCTTTCTGCCTCAGTGGCGAGATACCTTCCTTCGCCGATTCACTTTTCGAAATAATATCAGGTTTCACAACAACTGGAGCCAGTGTACTTTCAGACGTTGAGGCACTGTCACGCTGTATGGTATTCTGGCGCAGCTTTTCCCACTGGATTGGAGGAATGGGGGTACTGGTGTTTCTCCTCGCTGTGATCCAGATGGCCGGTGGCTCAGGTATGAATCTTATGCGTGCGGAGAGTCCTGGGCCGACCGTCGGCAAGCTGAAGCCGAAACTGCGTCAGACGGCCCGCATACTCTATCTTATATACCTCTCCATGACACTGATCGAGATAATCCTTCTTCTTATAGGCAGGATGCCTCTCTTCGATGCTCTGACTCTGAGCTTCGGTACAGCTGGTACAGGAGGATTTGCCATAAAAAACAGCAGTATCGCCGATTATTCACCATATCTTCAATGGGTAATCGCGATATTTATGGCTCTCTTTGGCGTTAACTTCAGTTTCTATTACCTGCTTCTGATGCGCCGGTGGAAGCAGGCTTTCAAAATGGAGGAGGTCCGCGGGTATTTTCTTATAATACTAGCAGCTATAGTCATAATAGTTATCAATATTGGAAAAACCGCTATGCCATTTTGGGATCTGGTCCGCCATTCTGCATTCCAGGTGTCCTCGGTAATCACAACTACAGGATACGCAACCACTGACTTCAATCTGTGGCCTGAAACATCAAGGCTGACTCTCGTACTGCTCATGTTCATTGGTTCGTGTGCTGGCAGTACCGGCGGCGGTATAAAGGTCTCCAGGATCATAATGATGGCAAAGTCCACATTCCGGGAACTTCAATACTATATCTTTCCAAAGAGCGTAAGGCAGATCAAGATGGACGGGAAGCCCGTGGAACATGAGGTGCTCCGTGGTACATACATATTTTTTATCACCTACATGCTGATCTACGCCGTCTCAGTATTTATTGTCAGCCTCGATGGTTATGATACTGTGTCAAATCTTACGGCTGTAGCCGCGACCTTTAACAATATAGGTCCTGGCCTTGGGCTCGTGGGACCAATAGGAAACTTCGGCATGTACTCTGATCTCAGCAAATATGTAATGATGTTCGACATGCTTGCAGGCAGACTTGAACTTTTCCCAATGCTTCTTCTCTTTTATCCGCCTTGTTGGCGAGGGACGTTAAAGAACATTCGTGAAAAAAATAAAAAATAAAAAATAAAAAAGAAGCAGACAAATATGTCTGCTTCTTTTTTTGGAGGCGACACCCGGATTTGAACCGGGGAATCAGGGTTTTGCAGACCCTTGCCTTACCACTTGGCCATGTCGCCACGCTTAGTATCCTTGAACCAATTATTTTTGGAGCGGCTGACGGGGCTCGAACCCGCTAAATTTATCCCCGACCAGCTCTGCTGGCCAGGGCCCCCACCTCAATTTAATGTGCCTTTGGCACAGGTGGAGGTAGCGGCTTCGCTTAAGATCATTCTCTCTTTCCCACTATACCATCCTGTTATTTTTGGAGCGGCTGACGGGGCTCGAACCCGCTACCTCCACCTTGGCAAGGTGGCGCTCTACCAGATGAGCTACAGCCGCAGATTTGGTGCCCAGAGCCGGAGTCGAACCAGCGACACGTGGATTTTCAGTCCACTGCTCTACCAGCTGAGCTATCTGGGCAAATATTTAAATAGTGGCGACCGAGAAGGGGCTCGAACCCTCGACCTCCAGCGTGACAGGCTGGCGTTCTAACCAACTGAACTACTCGGCCATATTCTGGTGGGAGTAACAGGGCTCGAACCTGTGACCTCCTGCTTGTAAGGCAGGCGCTCTAACCAGCTGAGCTATACTCCCGAGTCCGATGTCAACCGCAACGGCAAGAGCTATTATACTAAAACAAGGTATACTTTGTCAACACAAAAATTCAAATGTTGGCTATATTTTTTTACGTGATATTTACTCCTCTTTTTTCCCCTCTGTTAGAATATTTTTCTACATTTAATGAAACAATACCCTCAGAAGGCGTAAAGCGGCAAATCTGGCTGAGCTCACATGCCGTGAAGTCCTGTAACAAAGAAACAGATTTGGAGGGCACTGATCTTGAAAAGGAAGAATAGACATCGCGCATTGCTTACTGTCACCGCGGCGAGCCTGGCGGTATTTTGCCTTATAGGCGCGGCTGTTCCGGCCATGGCGGCAGCGTATATTACAACCGCTACAGTTGAGGTGATAAACTCCGCCCCAGTGGCTGAGAGCGTCCAACTAGAAACATTTAGAGGGATCCCCGTAACCGGAAATTTCGTATCTATTGATCCAGAGGGAGATGCTGTAACTTACATCATCTCAGATGACCCCAGTAAGGGTACTGTTACTATCGAAGGTGACAGTTTTACCTACACCCCTATAGATGGAAAAAAAGGTAAGGATACCTTCACATATGTGGCAAAGGATATTGCCGGCAATGTATCAAACAGCGCGACAGTTACGGTTAATATCAAAAAGCAGTCGACCGACATCAGTTACTCTGATATGGCGGGAAACAGCGCGTGGTATGCTGCTACCGCTCTCGCTGAAGAGGGTGTATTTATCGGCGAACAAGTAGGTGGAAAGTACCTTTTCTCACCAGATACACCAGTAACGCGGGGGGAGTTTCTCGCAATGTGCATTGAACTTGGCGGAATTGAACTTCTCGATGGAATAACCAGGACCGGGTTCTATGATGACGCAGATATACCGGCGTGGCAGAAACCATATGTTACTACGGCCCTGATGAATGATATGATCAGCGGACACGATGATCAATATGGGCGGATCGTGTTTTCATCAAATGATACCATATCCTTCGCTGAGGCTTCAGTGATGCTGAACAATACACTGGATATCACGGATGTGCAGGCCTCTTCCCTGTCTGGCGTCCCCGTCTGGGCGCAGCAGGCAGCTGCAAATCTTATTTCATGTGATATAATCTCTGATACAGACGCCAGTGTTTCATCATCCAAACTCACACGGGCAGATGCTGCCCTCATGCTTCTAGGGGCAATGGATCTGGTAGAAGACCGTGACGATTCCGGTTCACTGTTAAGCTGGGTTTGGGATTAAAGAAAAGATATAGATAAAAAAGAGGGCCGCGCCTGCGGTCCTCTTTTTTATACGAAGCAAAACTGCCTGATTGGATTACTTGAGGCCAAACTTTTTGTTGAACTTATCAACACGGCCGCTGGTATCTACCAGCTTCTGCTTACCAGTATAAAAGGGGTGACACTTTGAGCAAATCTCAACCTTAATATCGCTCTTTGTACTGCCCGTTTCTATAACTTCTCCACAGGCGCACCTTATGGTAGTCTGTTCGTACTTGGGATGGATACCTTCCTTCATTATGTTCACCTCTTTCGTCAACTTATCATGCGTACTCACGCAAAGCGTATTGTACCATGCTGAGATAAAAAATGCAACAACTTTTTTAATATGAACACAGAAATTGCGTAAAAATACCTCAGTACGGTTTTTGTCAGACCTCAGCTGTTACTCCCGCATTCACAAATACAATCAACCTTTTCTCAACAGGCTTTTCAAGTATCCTCTCCATAGCTAAAGCGTATGTCGCCAACTGTCCACTATATAGTTCTATTTTTTCTTTCACGTTATCGTCAGACACATAATCTGTCTTAAAGTCTATGACCGTGAGCTTTCCTTCAGTTTCAACGCAGCAGTCCACAACACCCTGCAGGAGTATATCCTCTCCCGGTTGGAAGTTCAGATCCCCGGAATCTACGAGAATCGAAAATTTAAATTCTCTCCAAACCTTTTCGCTTTGGAGCACGAGGCGCCCTGTGCTGCTGTTAAAGAACTTGGATATCACCCATGGTGAGACAGCCTCTGCCTGTTCCTCAGAAATTATCCCCATTGAACAAAGCCTGTCTATCTCACCCTGTACTCCGCCTACTGTGCAACACTTTTCATAATCAGCATATTGCATCACGATATGTGTGGCTGTACCCTTTTGTGCTGCCGTAAGACCGCGCACTCCATCCATAAAATCAGGGCGGCGCGGATCCCTAACAATTTTGAGCTCCTGTAGATTCTCCGCATCCTCTGCCGCCTCCTGGTGGATAAATGAACCTTTTAGCTCAGTGGCTGTAATTTTTGACGGAAGTTTCGTCGCTGCCATATATGGGTATGTATAGTCTAACCTCTCCACGAGATCCTCAAACAAGTATCCACTATGTTCCTCTTCGGTATGGCAAATGCTATTTTCTTGTTTTTCTGCGTGCTCAATACCTTTCACAAGACGCACATGCCAGCAATACTCTCCTCGAGTTTCCCCTGTGCCGTCCATCACAGCTTTGCACTCTGGCCTGTTCAGCGCCGCCATGAGTATCCAATCGGCAGCGCTCCTTCCCTCTTCCATTTTTTTCGGCGGGACCGGCATATCTGTATTGCTGAGTTTCAAAAGTTCTGGCATCGCGTTCTTGTACGTCGCCAGCATTATGAGCTTCTCCTTTGCCCTGGTCATCGCCACATATAACACCCGCAGTTCCTCCGCGAGGCTCTCTTCCAGGAGCTGTTCCCTAATTGCTGATCTTGCTATAGTTGGCCACGACAGCCTTTTGATAAGATCGGTCCTCAATGGTCCCGCGCCAAGTTCAGGATGTATCAAAAGAGGACGGCCAAGATCCTCCTTGTTGAAATTTTTTGCAAGGTCCGCGAGTATAACAATTGGATATTCAAGCCCCTTTGAGCTGTGTATGCTTGTTATTGTAACAGCGTCGCTATGCATCTCTTTGCTCTTTTTGACCGGTGACTCTCCTCTATCTCGCATCTCTCCAATGTAGTTTATAAACGCAAATAACCCCTTATAACCGGCTTCCTCAAGCTGCTGCGCAGTTTGAAACAACGTTAGAAGGTTATCCTTGCGGCGTTCTCCCCCCGGCATTGCGCCGGCTATCGCCAACATTCCTGTATGTCGGAATATATACCAAATAAACCTGTCAGCAGGCATCTCAGGAGCCTTTGATCTGAAACTATCAAGTTCTTCAAGAAAGTGCCTGCACTTATCGCTATCTTCCGCCCGGGATACCAATGCTGAATAAAAATCACCATTCTTAGAGCTCATGCGTATCTCCACCAGCTCATCTGGAGTAAACATATATATTGGACTGCGCAGGACCGCAATAAGAGGGATATCCTGGTGTGGGTTATCTATAACAGCGAGCAAAGACATGATTATAGAAATTTCCGCCCCATTGAAAAAGTCTGTGTCCATATCCATCTGAAGAGGTATGCCTGCTTTTGTAAACTGCGCTGCCCATATTGGCATACGGCTTTTAGGAGAACGCATGAGTATCGCTATATCTCCATAGCGCACATTTCTCGTCCCTCCGGCGCCATCTGGGATCGTCGCGCTTTCTACAAGCTCTTTTAACCTGTTTATCACAAACTCCGCCTCGACCTGTGCCCTATCAGCATCTCTCCAGTTGTCGTTGCCGCTCATGTCCAATATATCCAGCTCCACCGGTGCCTCAATCGTCTCCGGGAACTGTGCGCCAGGATAGAGATATTCGCGCTCGCTGTAGTCTATTTCTCCAAATTCCCTGCTCATCACATTTTTAAATATGAAATTTACTGCATCAAGTATCTGTGGCCGAGATCTGAAATTCTTAGATAATATTATTTTTCTAGGCTCTCCCTCATCCGCTTCCTCCGCATCCTTAAAGCTCCTGTACTTTCTCAGAAATATCCTTGGATCTGCCAGTCTGAATCTGTATATGGACTGCTTTACGTCACCAACCATGAATATGTTCTTTCCGTCTTTAGAAACGGCAGAGAAAATGAGTTCCTGGATCTCATTTACATCCTGGTACTCATCAATCATTATCTCATAAAAGCGTTCTGAGACCGTCCTAGCAGTTTCTGTAGGTTCTCCACTTTCAGAATCTACCAGTAACTGCAGTGCAATATGTTCCTGGTCGGAAAAATCAATAAGGTTGTTCCGGCGTTTCCGCGCGGAATACTCTCTATCAAATCTAAGTACAGTTTTAAACAGCGCCTCAACCGCGGGTGAGGACGCCCGCAAGTCCTCCATCACTTTCTGAGAACTGTCGTGAAAAACATCTGTGAATTTCTTCACAGAATCCCTGCACTTTGTTCTAACTGATTTTAGATCGTCATAGCCAGATACCCTGCCAGCCTTTGGGAACTCTATCGCAGCCGTCTCCACAGCCATATTCCAGCTCACATCCAGGGCTTTGCGAAAACTTTTTAGGGAATTCAAAGTAATGCCTATGCTGTCACCATATGCTTTAATAAAATCAGGCGCCACAGCAGCTTCGGAAAGAAGCGCTTCGAGCTTGCCTATCCAATAGTTGGCTGTGCCTCTTGTCCTCTGGCAGATCTTTTGTCCCCACACAGTTTCAAAAGCGTCTTCTACCCTGTCAAGGCCATCGAGCATCTCGAGCTGCTTCATTGCCCACTTTTCAGGAGATGGATGGCTCAAAAGTTTTTCATGTGTCTCAAGGATAATATCTTCAAGGGCAGAATCATCCTTACCCGAACCCATCGTATCCGCCAATTCCATAAAACCGGGTTCCGCTTCATCGTAAAGCTGATCCAAAAGATCCCTCATTGTATCTCTTTTCAGAATTTTACTCTCAGTCTCATCACATGCCCTAAAATCTGGAGACAAGCCAACCAGGCTCGCATTCTCACGTATCAGGTTTGAGCAGAAGCTATGGATTGTGCCTATCTTGGCCCTGCCGCATCTGTCAATCTCGCTCCTGTAGCGCCGGCTGTCCGGAACCTCTGCGATCCGCTCATATAGAGCGTCCATAATCTTCCCTCTCAATTCTGCCGCCGCAGCTTTAGTGTATGTTATCATCAGAAAGTCGTCAATGTGGCGGCCCTCATTTAACCGGTCCATTAATCTCTCAACTATTACTTTAGTTTTTCCACTTCCGGCTGCGGCTGAAACAAGCAGCTGGCCTCCACTATTTCTGACGGCCAGCTCCTGCTGCTCTGTCAGCTTGACACTGCCCATTACTTTACCTCCTGAATACGCGTCCACGCCTCTTTAGACCCCATATTTTTTATATATCTGGGCTTGTCCTCTTCAGAATTACCGTTGAACCTGCACGCGTCAAAGTAGTCGCAATACACACAGGCATTGTCAATCTGGCTCTTGTAATATGGATCCGCAGAGATCGATCCTTCCAGCAGCTCCTGTCCCATATACTCTATAAGGCTGTCTACCTTCTTTGCCAGCTTTCCCAGCTGTTCAAGGCTGGCCAGGCTGTCGCCAATTGGTTCTCCGCTTTTTGAGATTCGAACAGGTAACATACCAGCGCCGAAAGCCTTATCCATGGCCTCAAGGACTGTTTTGTCATTGAGCAGGAGCCCGCTCTTCCCGATTTTCTGGCTTCGAAGCCGCTCAAGCTCACTGTCGTCAAGGTCACGTGAGGCCCTGAGGATAGTGTCGCGCACAGGTGTATACAGGACTCCCGCCGGAACTACCGGCAGACCGTATCTTTCCTTCCCCTCACGTTGGAGGGCAAAAAGATATATAAGCATCTGCAATCCCATGCCATACCAAACATCTGAGAGGCTGAATGTACGCCTGGATGATTTGTAGTCCACTACCCGTAGATACAACTTGTATTCATCGTACCATCCGTCTACCCGGTCAACCGCTCCGCTCACAGAAATTGAAACACCTTCGCCATTGATCTCAATTGGTGGAAGATCACCGTCCACGGCAAATCTAAGCTCGAAATCCATAGGTTTGAATTCTGAGTTTTTGAGTTCATCTACCATGTTCAGGACAACAGTCATAACATCCTTTACCAGCCTGTCAAACAAATATCTGAAGCGTCCAGATTTATTCTGGATGCCTCCAAGTCTTTTTACCACATACTCGTCGACGCTCTCCAACACGATGCTTTTTACATCACGCTTGCTTACGGAGCCAAATCCGCCCGCATCCTCTATCCTTCGGACAGCCCGTTCAAGCACGAAGTGAAAAAATGTACCTGACTCAAGGGAATCCATAGCCGCTTGCTTCCTCGGCTTGGCGCGGAGCCCATATTGTATAAAGTAGGAAAACCTGCAGGAATAATACTTCTCAACTCTGGATGCCGATACACGCAGCTCATCGCCATAGAGGCTCTTGGCCACTATCTTCGCGAGACGCCCTCTGGGCATTGACGCCGCCTCACGGACGGCGGCAAGCTTCCCGCGCCACTCCGGTAGCAATTCAAAATATTTCAATGCGTCGCCGGCAACATTTCCGCCCCTGCCAGCAGAAAATTCAAAGAACGGTATTTTCGCTGAAAAAGCAGCTTCCTCACCGGCATGTGTTTCTCTAATATCCAGTATTTTGCGTATACGCGTCAGAACATAAGAAGCCCTCTCTCCCGCAGGATACGACAGATCCAATGTATCAGATGGTACCGTGAAGGACGCGTATACCTCCCCCAGCTCTCTGGAGAGGATATCATCATCCGAATCTATGAGTTCCACGCCATTCTTTCGCAGCCTGTCCCGTTCCTGATCCGTGAAAACCCCGCTTGTGTTGCCATTACCCGGTATTGCATCGTCTCTGGCTCCCACAACAATCAGATGCCTTATGCCTCTCGCGCGTATCCTGGACATGTCCCCAGCTCTCACGCTGTCAACATAAGCCGGTATCACACCGACCTTATACTGCGACAAAACAAGTTTAAAAAGCTTAATGAATTCGGATGTCTCTACAGCGGTCTCTCCAAGTATATCTGCAAACTGGCCGAGAGCACCTGTCATCATATCCCACAGCTGGTCATATTCTCCCGCAAGTTCAAGCTCTCCCGCGTTTTTAAGTTCTCCCACGCGTTTTTGTATCGCTCCATACAGCCCAGTATACTCCATAAATTCATATACAGCCCTGACTTTTCCAATGGCTGTAGCAGCGTCATGCAATTCGTCCTCAAGCTTGGAGATCGGTGTCGCTACTGTTACGCGCAGCTTGTTTATGCGCGCAAGTGCCTGGGATTCATCGTCATCCATTTTCTCTGTGTACCCGCCCGGATGCATATCCCATCCCTGCTCTCTTGTCCAGTTCGTCCTTCCGCGGATATTCCACTCAAGTACATAGTTCTCAAGGATGTCCCTGTCATCAAGCGATATTTCCGGCATGCCTGTCTTAAGATATTTGAAGACGTCAGAATACCGCCAGCCACCATCAATCACCTGCAGGGCCGATACCACATGCGATACTGCGGGTATCTCCAGTATGTCTCTCTTGTCAGTTACACCGAGTACAAGTCCGTAGTCATTGAAGACCTCACGCATCAGTGGTTCATATTCGTCCCAAACGGGAGAAACCACCGCTATGTCCCTCATACGGCTTCCCCCACGCAGAAATTCCAGCACTCGTGAAGCGGCAAAGGCGCATTCACCATATACGCCGTCTGCTGAGCGGATATTTACGTGTCCTTTATCGCCATCATACTTAACCTCTGAATGGTCAAACAGATGTTTCTCCAGGAATAACAGTTCATCTGCTTTTCCCGATGGCGCGCCCATCTCCAGTATGCTGGCCTTCGTCCCTTCTCTTGAGGCCATAGTCATTAGCCTGCGCGCAGTCTTTCTAGTAATGGAAAAAGCCGTCTCAGTATCATATAGTCCGGGACAAGTGAGAGATACCGTGATATCGGCGCCTTTTTTCATAAGTTCTCTTATGACCCGAAGCTCTTGTCCAGTGAAATCAGTGAAGCCATCCACATACACAGTGCCTTTGTCTCCAATATCACTGTCACCGATATTCTTAGCCAGTTTCTCCATTTTGTCCCTTACATCACAGCCGCTCGCCTCTTTGATCGCGTCATATTCATCAAATATAACCGAGAGATCCGATAGCTTATTTCTAAATACCCCCTCCTCTTGGTCACTGATCAGCGCGAGCTTATTTGCCGTTGTACCAGATGATCTGAGCTCATCATAGGCGTCTATCAGTTCTCGGAGAAAATCCGGTCGCCGTGATGATCCAATATTATATACTCTGAGATGTTGAGACGATCTGATAAGTGCCAGACTCATTGCCAACATTCTTCCACCGTTGTCAAGCATCCGATCCGCCAGCCCGCCTGTCTGGGCAAACACCCTGCTGCACAGTCTCGAAAAGCTCAGTACCTCCGCGTATAGGCACCCTTTATCACCGCAGGCCGCCGCAAGTGCACGCTCGGCGTCATGTGAATACTGTTCAGGCACTATAAGTATACTTCCGCCCTGACATGCGGCAGACTTATTGGCTAACTCCCTGTATATATATGAAGTTTTACCGCTTCCGGCTCTGCCTAAAACTAATGTGAGCATACATTCTATACCTCAAAAATGATTCATTATTATGTAAAGATATATCTGAATACAGTAACCTTTCTGTACCTTTATCCAGTATTATATCATAAGTCTGTAACTAATTGTATTCAAAGGATGTTTAATTTCCCGCTCAAGTGGAGTATAATTGAGAAAAATGTCAAGTGGAGGGGAATTATGCCTGGCATTAGGAAAACACACATCCCTGTACTCATTGTGGTCTGCCTGGCTATTCTGCTGTCGCTCTCTTCCTGCGGCGGAAAGGATGTGGCAGAAGAGGAAAAACCAAGTGATAGCACGCCTAACGGAACGGAGCCTGCGGTGGAACCTGAACAGGAAACATTCGTTTATGAGTATTATAAATTTGACCCTGACACTCTCGTTGAATACAGCGGCACTGTGGAGCACCTTTTCTTCCATCCCGTTATAGCTTATCCGGAACTTGCGTTTGACGGTGATTCCCAGGAGGCCGGGCTGGATGACTGGATGCTCACAGTCAGCGAATTTAATAAAATATTGGACAGCCTTTACGAAAAGGGCTATATCATAGTGAATATGAATGATGTCTGGTCCGAGTATACAACTGATGACGGCCAGCAGCGTATGCGCCGCAACTCCCTTATGATCCCTGAGGGACGCAAACCGCTTGTCATATCAATAGATGATACTAACTACTATGACTACATGCTGGAGAATGGTTTTACCTATAAGTTGATCATTGGTGAGGACGGCGAAATATGGTCATGGGGAAAGGATCCAGCTGGTAACGAAGTTGTCTCTCAGGATCTGGACATAATAACCATACTAGATAAGTTTATTGAAGAGCACCCGGATTTCTGCTTAAACGGAGCTAAAGCCTGCTTATCCCTCACCGGTTACCAGGGCATATTTGGATACCGGACCAATACAGATACTAAGTCGTGGACCGACTCTGACGAAGAAAAACGTCAAAAGGAGATCGAGGCTGTCAAGCCAATAGTTGAACGTCTCCGTGAAACAGGATGGTATTTTGGATGCCACACCTGGGGTCACATAAACCTATCCTCTCACGATGTGGATGCTGTGACAAGGGATATGACCCGATGGATGGATGAAGTCGGCTCTATTGTAGGGGAGACAAAGCTCCTATTCTACCCACACGGAGCAAGACCGGACGGCGGCGACTGGACAAATACCGGCGAGGTATTCAAGTATCTTCAGAGCTTGGGCTTCAGAGTTTTTGCCTCCGTAGGAGTTGAATCTTTCAGCTTCATAAAAAATGACATATGTGCCGTTATCTGCGACAGGCTCCACCCTGACGGTACCACCCTGCGCCACTATCGAGATATCTACCTGCCCTTCTATGATGCAAAAGATGTTTTCGACTATGATGTTCGTCCAGACTACGGTGTCGATTGGTGAGCTATTTGTTCCCAAAAATACAGCGGGAGGCCTTTTAGGTCTCCCGCGGAAAGCTACGCGTAATTCTCCACTATATCGATAAGCTTATCAAGGAAAGCGCCCTCGCCAAATGTGTTTATCTTAAACAGCACTGCCTCGCTTCCGCCTGAGGTTATGGCCGATAGACTAAGGTGATCTCCACGGCCTACAAGTGTGATATTCAAGCTAACGCGATTCCCTCCGAGCATACTGTAACGTTCATATACTCTAACAGCGCATCTCACATCCCCCATTCTGATATCGCTGCCATCCTCAAACGAGGCCGAAGCGCTGCCGTTGAGGATGCCGTCCTCAATTTCTGTGAGAAGGCTGTCAAAATCTCCAGTCAATGTCTTCTCATATTTTGCCATAATATCCACCTCCCAGCGATAAAATGATATTAACACGAAAAATCAATCTGTGTCAATCATGTTACCTTGTTTTACGATAAAACTCTGCCAGCTTTATAGGCAGCAAGTTTACAATGTTCTTAGG
>CALXAF010000013.1 GCA_944386185.1 uncultured Oscillospiraceae bacterium | reverse complement strand
CTGGCGGCGGCTATGGACAGCATGGCAGATACATTCACAAGCCTCATAGGAGTTATTGACGGCGTGGTGGATGTGGAGGGCCTGACGCTGGTGGTAAGGTACGTTAACAGCGATGGCTCGGTGATTTACAGCCAGGAATATACAGCAGAGTAAGGAGTATACAGCAATACCGGCCGCCTATAAGGCGGCCGGTACTTTTTGGCGTGTGGGGCTCAACATGGGGCGGCAGGCCTGTCACCGTGTGTATAGCGCCAGGTGATAAAGTGAGGCGTGAGCCCTACTGCCCCAACGGGTTCGGCTCTCTATCACCTGATAAAGAGAGAAGTTCACTTTATCATATAGGCGTCCTCTCTTTATCACCTGATAAAGAGCCAAAACCCTTGTGGCGCTAAGGGTTTAATCCTCTCTTTATCTTTTGAAAATCTCTGACGGGGGAGCATCACCAGGGCGGCGGAATGCTGTCCGATGAGATGAGAAGTCACTTCCGCCGGCGCCACGCTGGTATCCTAACATATAGCAAAGGGCTCAGCCTCTCAGGTACTCCAGGACCTCCTGGGCGTTTGTGTCAGGCTTCACCTTTGGCATGGCCTTCTCAACAGTGCCGTCAGGGCCGATGATAAAGGTGGAGCGGACTATCCCCATGCTCACCTTTCCGTACATTTTCTTCTCCTGCCACACGCCAAAAGCCTCTATGGCCTGGCGCTCCGGATCGGAGAGCAGGATAAAGGGCAGGGAGTTCTTGTCCGCGAACTTCCGATGGGAGGCGGAGCTGTCACGGCTTATTCCGATGACAGGCACGCCCAGCTTCTCAAACTCGCCCCAAGCCGCGGCGAAAGCGCAGGCCTGGCGGGTGCAGCCGGGGGTGCTGTCCTTGGGATAGAAGTAGACGACGACCCTCTTGCCTTTGAAATCTTCCAGCGACACCATGTTCCCGTCCTGATCAGGCAGGGTAAAGCCGGGGGCTTTCATTCCAACTTCCAGCATGTTTATCTCTCCTTTTGCTTTTTTGTGTATTATACACCAACCAGCGTGCACAAGGCAACCTGATATAAATGCGGATAGTTTTCCATTTTTGTCGGGGTAAGAGAGGTGTTTAGACACATCATGAGACCCGGGCTCTTTACTTTCTCAAAAAGCCATGATATGATAACGGGCGCGTGGAATATTAATTGTACCAAAGGAAGAAAACGAAGCATTATGGGAGTACTCAAAAAATTCGCAATCTACTACAGGCCATACCGCAAGGTACTGTATCTGGACCTCCTCTGCGCTACGATCATAAGCGCTGTCGACCTGGCGTTCCCGCAGATACTCAGGGGCGTGACGGGTACGATCTTCACTGAGGGCAGGGACGCGATACTCCACTCGCTGGCATACCTGCTGGTTGGCCTGCTGGTAATGTACTTTCTGCAGACGGCCTGCAAGTACTATGTGACCTACCGGGGACACGTGATGGGCACCTGGATAGAGCGGGATCTGCGCCGGGACCTCTTTGACCACTACGAGCGGCTATCCTTCTCATATTACGACAAGAACAACACTGGACAGATGATGAGCAAGTTGATCTCCGACCTATTTGAGATATCCGAGTTTGCCCACCATGGCCCTGAGAACGTGTTTATCTCGGCTATCAAGATAATAGGCTCCTTTGTATTCCTGTTTATGATAAACTGGAAGCTGGCCCTTATGCTGGGGGCGGTGGTTGTGCTGATGGTGGTGTTCTGCTTTACCCAGAACAAGAGGATGCAGGAGACCTTCATGGATAACCGGCGGAAGATAGGCGACATAAACGCCAGCTTGCAGGACACCTTGGCGGGGATCCGTGTTGTCCAGTCATTTGCCAATGAGGATGTGGAGGAAAAGAAATTCCGCCGCAGCAACGAGAACTTTGTCAAATCCAGAGACAACAACTACAGGGCCATGGGTAAGTTCCACTCCGGCACGCTGCTGTTCCAGGGGCTTATGTACGTGACCATACTGGTGGGCGGCGGGTACCTTATCGCCATAGGTGAGATGGCTCCGGTGGAGCTCTCAATGTACGCCATCTACATAACCATCTTCATACGCCCGATACAGATACTCGTAGCGTTTACGTAGATGTTCCAGAAGGGCCTCACCGGCTTCAAGCGATTCCTGGAGGTGGTGGAGACCGAGCCGGAGATCGTGGACGCGCCGGACGCCGTTGACCTGAGGGACGTGAAGGGCGACATAGCCTATAACGACGTGAGCTTCTCATATGAGGACGGGGAGAGCGTCCTTGACCACATCTCCTTTACAATCCCCGCCGGCAGGTCTGTGGCCCTGGTGGGGCCATCCGGCGGAGGCAAAACCACTATCTGCTCCCTGCTTCCCAGGTTCTACGACGTGACTGGCGGATCCATCACCGTGGACGGACAGGATATACGCCATCTGACCCTGAAGAGCCTCAGGGACAGCATCGGAATAGTCCAGCAGGATGTGTACCTGTTCGGCGGCACCATACGTGAGAACATCGCCTACGGAAAGCCGGGCGCGACAGATGATGAGATAGTGGAGGCTGCCAAGCGGGCCAACATCCACGACTTTATAATGGAGCTGCCCGACGGTTACGACACCTTTGTTGGCGAGCGTGGGGCGCGCCTCTCAGGAGGACAAAAACAGCGCATATCCATAGCCCGGGTGTTTTTAAAGGATCCCCCGATACTCATACTGGACGAGGCCACCAGCGCTTTGGATAACGAGAGCGAGCGGCACATCCAGCAGAGCCTTGAGGAGCTCTCCAG
>CALXAF010000012.1 GCA_944386185.1 uncultured Oscillospiraceae bacterium | reverse complement strand
GGCCCTATTGATTCGGGGTAGGCGTGTACTATGCAGTTGGTGACAGCCTCTGATACAGCGGTCTTTATATCACCGAGTTCAGTCAGCGTCATATCCAACTGTGAGACAAAACAGGCCACCGCGCCTCTGGCAAAGGCCTCGTTTGCCGACCTTGCGGGGAAGTGGAGGCTCATGCTGTGTCATTCTTTCATATGTAATACCCCCTTTATTTAGTGAGCGAGCTTATGCTTATAAGCCTGTCTATGCCGGCGGCGTCCATCACTCGCAGGGGCTGGCTTGGGACGTTTTCCACCCAGAGCCTGCCGCCGAGTTCACGCATGCGCTTGTTTATCCTCAGAATGACGGCGATGCCGGAGGAGTCCATAAATTTGACGTTGCACATATCAAGTATGCAGTCCCGCGGCATGGAGTCTTCAAGCCTGTTCTCTATCTTTCCTATAAGGCCGCGGGCCTCGTGGTGGTCCAAATCACCGCCCAGGCTTATCCTCATTTTCGGCCCATTCTCAATAAATGAGATCTTCAACGCTTATCCACATCCTCTCTTTGGCAGAAATTAATTTAAGCCGCTGATATGTAAAATACCCGTGTACGATAATGTACACGGGTATTTTACATTATTTAACTTGAAAATCTTGTCGTTTCAGCAGTCCTGGGGCCTTGGATAGAACCACAAAAGCCTCCCAGACGCCGGTGTCCAGCCCAGAGCCCGGGCCATAGCAATGGAGGCGGCGTTGGTCTCCAATACGTGGCAGTAGGGGGTGTGGCCAAGGGAAACTTCGCGGGAGATAAGGCAGCGTTCCAGCTGGCCGCCTATGCCTTGGCGGCGGTATGGGGGCATCACGAAGAGCATGCCCACGGAACCCTCGAAGTGGAGGCCGATAAATCCAGCCAGAGCCCCATCCAGATAAGCGCCGAAGAGCTCGCCGGAGCCCAGACGCTCACGGATGTAACTCTCAGGCTCCAGGTCGTGGTAGTTTTCCACCACTATCGGCAGGGCCTCCGGCCCAAGGGGCCGTATCTCAGCCGGGCCGGAGGTGTCAGGGGCGGGGCCCTGCCATACAAATTGCAGGCAGGGAGGATTTATTTCCAGAAGCCCGGCACCACGTCCGGCAGATATGGGGATGTCACCGTGGGCGACTACTGTCCTTCCAGCCATGATGGACGGAAGAGCCAGCTCAAGGGTTGTCTTTTCACTGTCCGCGGCCACATAGGAGAGGCCGCCGGGGACCCAAAGATAGACGCCGTCCACCATTACAGTAACCTCTTGGGCTCGGCCTCGGTTCAGGCACTCTATCATATCGGCATAAAGCAGCGGATCCCGCGAGAGATACCTGAGAGCCTCGCTCTTGGTGAAGTCCGTCATTTGAGGGCCTCCAGAGCGCCGGTCAGATTCTCTATAAGGGCTTTGGCCTTTTCAGCCTTATCGCGCTCAGCGGCCACAACGGCCTCCGGGGCACGGGACACAAAGGCCTCGTTTGCCAGTTTCTTCTCCTGGGCGGCAAGCTGGTTTTTGGCCTTTTCAAGCTCCTTCTCTATCCTTTGCCGCTCCTTCTCAATATCCACAAGCTCCCGCATGGGCATATACATCCTGGCGCTCTGGGTCACAACAGAGACCATCCCGTCGGCGTCGCCGGGGACTTCATCGGTGACGGTAACATCGCCCGCATATGCCAGCTTCTTGAGGTATGCCTCTCCGGAGGTGAAAGCGTCCGCCATGTCTGTGACTATTATGAGGCTGGCCTTTTTGGAGGGGGGCACGTTCATCTCAGCGCGCCTTGAGCGGATGGCCTTTATTGCCTCCATCACCGCCTCAAAGTCAGACTCCTCCTGGGGGAATGAGAGGGCGGCGTCATACTCAGGGTAGCTCTCTATTATGAGGGCCTGGCCAGAGTGCGGTATGGCCTGATAGATCTCCTCAGTGATAAAGGGCATAAACGGGTGCAGGAGCTTGAGAATGTCCGTAAGGACATAGAGCAGCACGTGCTGAACATCGGTGTCGCCGCCCTGGAGGCGCGGCTTTGTAAGCTCGATGTACCAGTCGCAGAAGGTATCCCATATGAAGTCGTATATCTTCTGAGCGGCTATGCCAAGCTCGTACTTCTCGATGTTGTCCGTCACCTCGCGGATAAGGCTCTGGAGCTTGGAGAGCAGCCACTTATCCGGCAGCTCCAGCTTCTCGGGCAGCTTATTCTCGGTGACAGTAAGGTTCATCATCACAAAGCGTGAGGCGTTCCAGATCTTGTTAGCAAAGTTCCGCATGGCCTCGCACCGCTCCACATAGAAGCGCATGTCGTTTCCGGGGGAGTTGCCGGTGATGATGTTGAAGCGAAGGGCGTCGGCTCCGTACTTGTCTATCATCTCTATCGGGTCAACGCCGTTGCCGGCTGACTTGGACATCTTCTTGCCCTGCGGGTCACGGATAAGGCCGTGTATGAGGACCGTGTGGAACGGCTCCTTCTTCATGTGCTCCATGCCGGAGAATATCATCCTGGCCACCCAGAAGAAGATTATATCGTAGCCTGTCACCAGCACGTCGGTGGGGTAGAAGTACTCAAGGTCAGGTGTCTTGTCGGGCCATCCGAGAGTGGAGAACGGCCACAGGGCGGAGCTGAACCAGGTGTCCAGCACGTCCGGGTCGCGCTCAATGTTTTTTGAGTGGCAGTGCTCACACTCAGTGGGATCGGTACGGGAGACGGTCACGTGGCCGCAGTCGGCGCAGTACCAAGCTGGGATCTGGTGGCCCCACCAGAGCTGGCGGGAGATACACCAGTCGCGGACGGAGTGCATCCAGTTAAGATATATCTTGGCGAAACGGTCGGGAACGAACTTTATGGTGCCGTCCTCCACCACCCTTATAGCCTCTTTTGCCAGCGGCTCCATCTTCACAAACCATTGGTCGGAGGCCAGGGGCTCCACGTCGGAGTGGCAGCGGTAGCAGGTGCCAACGTTGTGGACGTGATCCTCGATCCTCACCAGGTATCCCTGCTCCTGCAGGTCGCTTATTATGGCCTCACGGGCCTCGTACCTGTCCATGCCGTTATATTTGCCGCCGTTTATGATCTTGCCTTCCCCGTCTATCACCAGCACCTGCTCTAGGTTGTGGCGCAGGCCAACCTCAAAGTCGTTGGGGTCGTGGCACGGCGTCATCTTCACGCAGCCGGTACCGAACTCCATATCCACATACTCATCGGCCACAATGGGGATCTCCTTGTTGACAAGGGGCAGTATGCAGGTCTTGCCGACTATGTCCTTGTAGCGGTCGTCGTTGGGATTTACAGCCACACCGGTGTCGCCCAGCATTGTCTCAGGGCGTGTGGTGGCCACGATGACGTCGCCGCTGCCGTCCGAGAGCGGGTAGCGGATGTGCCACAGGTGGCCAGGCTTCTCCTGATACTCCACCTCGGCGTCTGAGAGGGCGGTGGTGCAGTGGGGGCACCAGTTGATTATCCTCTTGCCCTTATAGATGAGGCCCTTCTCATACAGGGAGCAGAACACCTCACGGACAGCTTTGGAGCAGCCCTCGTCCATGGTGAAGCGCTGGCGCTCCCAGTCGCAGGAGGAGCCCAAGGTGCGCAGCTGTTCCACTATCCTGTTGCCGTACTTCTCTTTCCAGGCCCAGACCTCGTCCAGGAATTTCTCACGGCCCAGGTCAAAGCGGGTGAGCCCCTCGTTCCGCAGCTTCTCCTCCACCTTTATCTGTGTGGCTATGCCGGCGTGGTCTACTGCCTGTGGAAGCAGCTGGGCGCCTCCGCCTGACCGCACCCCGTCCTGCAAAAGGCTGGCCCACCTCTTCGCAGGTGGGCCGGCTT
>CALXAF010000011.1 GCA_944386185.1 uncultured Oscillospiraceae bacterium | reverse complement strand
GCTCTTCAGGACTATGTGGAAGAACATCGGCCTCTTTGGCAAAGACATAACCCGGCGGGAGCTCTGGCAGGCCGTGGAGGCTGGGTTTGACGCCTACAGAAGATACGTCCGTGAGCTGCGTGAGAGCGGAGAGAGGGCTATGAGATATGCCCGGGATAAGGGTAGGAGAATAATGATCCTGGCGGGCAGGCCATATCACGCGGATCCGGAGATAGGCCACGGCATAGATAAACTGGCCTCATCATTGGGCTTTGTGGTTGTTACAGAGGACGCGGTGGCGCATTTGGTGCCGCCGGAGAGGGTGAACGTGCTTAACCAGTGGACCTTCCACGCAAGGCTCTACAGGACGGCAAGGTACGCAGCGGAGCACGAGGACACTGAACTTGTCCAGCTTGTGAGCTTCGGCTGCGGCGTTGACGCAATAACCACGGACGAGGTGCGCTCGATACTGGAGGACGCGGGAAAGTTCTATACCCAGATAAAGATAGATGAAATAACTAACCTTGGGGCTGTAAGGATACGCCTCAGGAGCCTTCTGGGGGCACTGGAGGAGAGAGAGAATGGGAAAACGTGAGGCCACGGCATATGTACAGTTCACACAGGAGATGAAGGAGGACTACACCATCCTCATCCCCAACATGCTGCCCATGCACTTTAAGCTGATAATGAGCTTCATGTCCACCTACGGATACAAGCTGGAGCTGCTGACAAAAAGCGGCCCGGAGATAGCCGAGACCGGGCTCAGGTACACCCATAACGACACCTGTTATCCGGCCATACTGGTGATAGGCCAGTTTATGGACGCCCTGAATTCGGGAAAATACGATCCGGACAAGGTGGCCCTCATCATGTTCCAGACCGGCGGCGGCTGCCGGGCGTCAAACTACATATCCCTCATACGCAAGGCGCTGAAGAACGCCGGCTACCCCCAGGTCCCGGTCATCTCCTTCTCCCTTGCGGGGATAGAGCATCACCCGGGCTTCAAGCTGACACTCAGGCAGATTCTGGGTATGCTCCACGCGGTGTACTATGGGGATCTGCTGATGACCCTTGTGAACCAGTGCCGCACCTACGAGGTAACGCCGGGCTCCGCCCAGGCCCTGGCCGACAGGTGGACCGAGAAGCTTGGCCGTGAGCTGGGTACTGGCCGCATCTCCGGGAAAAAGGCCGACAGGAACTACAGGGCCATAATAGAGGATTTTAAAAAGCTGCCGCTGAACCGCCGCCCGGCGGTCAAGGTCGGTGTGGTGGGCGAGATATTTGTGAAGTACTCCCCTCTTGGAAACAACAACCTGGAGGAATTCTTGGTGGGAGAGGGCGCCCAGGTGGTGGTGCCGGGGCTCATGGACTTCTGCCTCTACAGCGTATATAACGGGATCGAGGATCACAAGCTCTATGGAGGCGGCCCGCTGGCACATCTGGGTTACCGGCTTGCCTACAAGTACCTGACGGGCCGGAGGGAGAAGATCGGACGGTATCTCTCGGAGAGCGGTGTTTTTGAGGGTTATACCCCGTTTTCCAAAGTAGTGACGCTGACACGGGGGTACATATCGAAAGGTGCCAAGATGGGAGAAGGCTGGCTGCTCACGGCTGAGATGCTGGAACTTTATGAGAGCGGTGTGCGCAACATCGTCTGCACACAGCCATTCGGGTGCCTGCCAAACCATATCTGCGGCAAGGGGATGATGCGCCCCATAAAGGAGCGCTGCCCGGGGGCCAATATCGTTGCCATAGACTACGACGCCGGTGCCACAAAAGTGAACCAGGAAAACCGGTTGAAGCTGATGCTTGCAAACGCCAAGGCCGATGACAGCACTGCGGGAAAGACGCCTGTCGTAGTGTGAGCGTACCAGGTTACACCGTTTCTGAGATGGCAGGATCATGCCTTATATGAAAACAGTAAAAACACCCCCTGCCTTTGGCAGGGGGTGAACTCTATGTCGCCGGATCTATCTCTTGCCAATAGGAACGTATGGGCGGTGCATCACCGCGTTGCGGTACGCGGGCCGCATTATCCTGCCGCTGGTTATCAGTTCCTCGAGGCGATGCGCGCACCAGCCGGAGATGCGGGCGGTGGCGAACAGCGGCGTGTAAAGGTCCTCCGGGATACCCAGCATGCTGTAGACTATGCCGGAGTAGAGGTCCACATTGGCGCAGGTGGGTATGGTCATGTGCTTCTTGGCCATGAGTTTTGGAACACCTAAAGCCTCCACCTTCTCGGCTATTATAAACTCATCTGAGAGTGCGATCTCGCCGGAGAGCTCTTTAATAAGATCCTTCAGAATAACGGCGCGCGGGTCGGAGACGGTGTAGACCGCGTGGCCTATCCCGTACAGTTTACCTGACCTGTCACCGGCCTCGCCGTCCAGAAGCTTATCAATGTAGGCGGACATCTCGTCGTCATCGTGTATATCCCTGACGTTTTCTTTTATGTCAGCGATCATCCGCATCACAGCGGCATTTGCGCCCCCGTGGAGGGGACCTTTAAGGGAACCTATGGCCGCGGCGATGGCGCTGTAGGTGTCGGAACCCGTTGAGGTGACGGCGCGGCAGACAAAGGTGGAGTTATTGCCGCCTGAGTGCTCCGCGTGCAGCATCAGGAGGGCGTCTAAAAGCTTTGCCTCCTTGTCTGTGTAGCTCTTATCACGGCGCACAAGCCGCAGGAAATTCTCCGCCAGGGACAGCTCCGCCTTGGGATTGTGGATATACAGGGAGCCGCCGTTAAAGTAGTGGCGCTTCATGGCGTAGGCCTGAGCCACTATGGTGGGGAACCGGGCAGTCAGCTCGATTGACTGCAAAAGCACATTGTCTATGGATGTGTCGTCCGGGTTGGAATCGTATGCGTACAGGGAGAGGACACACCTGGCGAGGGTGTTCATTATGTCCTGGCATGGCGTTTTGAACACCTCATTTTCAAAAAAACGCTCCGGCAGTGGTTTTGCCTCGGAGAGAACCCTGTTAAAGCGCTCGGCCTGTGTGCGGTTTGGCAGGTCGCCGTACAGCAGGAGATAGGCGACTTCCTCGTAGCCAAAGGTGTTGCTTGCCCTGTGGGCGGCGACGATTTCCTCCACGTCGATTCCCCTGTAGTAGAGGTGGCCGGGCTGAGGCATACGCATGCCGTCCTGCAGATAGTAGCCGAGCACGCTGCCTATTTTAGAGGCGCCGGCAAGGACACCGGAGCCATCGCTGTTCCTGAGGCCTCTCTTTATATTATCGTCCTCATAGAACTCCGGGTCTATGGCATAGCTGGCCTTGAGATCAGTGACCAGAGATTTGGCGTACTCGCGCGGCGAGGAGAACTTTTCTGCATCCATCGGCAGGACCTTCTTTCATTTTTAGGATTAACAAAACGCCCAACTCAAGAGAGCGAGCCATTTAATTATATATTAGTCAACGCAAAAATGCAAGTTTAAAAATAAATTATGCAAAAATACACGAACAAGCCCATCTGCACCCGGTGCGGTTTGTGCATTTGTGCAGGAAATATTAAAAATCATGCAAAATCCCGACGCGAGGGCGGAAATACGTGCCTGGCGCTTGAAAGTTGACGTGAATATTGGTATACTGCAATGTGGAATAAAGACGAGAGGTGAGAGCATTGATAAGGCTACATGATAAGGGTGTCTACTGGTACTCGGGCGCTCCAAGTGAGGACGGCCGTGGAGTAGCCCCTGAGGAGGGCCGCGGGAGGACTATGGCCTACGGCATACTCTCCGCCCATGACCAGGGGGGGGATGAGGGACTCAGAATAAAGTTCGACAGTCTCATATCCCACGATATAACGTATGTGGGCATAATCCAAACTGCCAAGGGGAGCGGGCTCAAGAAGTTCCCTGTGCCGTATGTTATGACCAACTGCCACAACTCGCTGTGCGCCGTTGGCGGCACTATAAACGCCGATGACCACGCCTTTGGGCTCTCTGCCGCGAAGAAATACGGCGGTATATTCGTGCCGCCCAGCATGGCGGTTATACACCAGTATGCCCGTGAGGAGATGGCCGGCTGCGGAAGGATGATCCTGGGTTCAGACAGCCACACCAGGTACGGTGCGTTAGGTACCATGGGTGTGGGTGAAGGAGGGCCGGAGATAGTGAAGCAGCTCCTGTCCGCCACGTACGATATAGCTGCCCCGCAGGTGGTGCTGGTCTACCTTACAGGCGAGCCGCGGCAGGGAGTTGGGCCGCAGGACGTGGCCATAGCTCTGTGCGGTGCCGTATATAAGAATGGATTTGTTAAGAATAAAGTGCTGGAGTTTGCGGGGCCGGGAGTTGCAAAGCTGCCCATGGACTTCCGCATAGGCATCGATGTGATGACCACTGAGACCGCCTGCCTCTCGTCAATATGGGAGACAGACAGCATGGTGGAGGAATATTACGATGTCCACGGGCGCTCTGGCGACTACAGGCGCCTTGAGCCGAGAGAGGGCGCCTACTATGACTCGCTCATAGAGATTGACCTTTCAACTGTTGAGCCCATGATAGCCATGCCCTTCCACCCGTCAGAGGCGTACACGATTCACGAGCTTCAGGCGAACCTGGGGGACATCCTGCGCGAGACTGAAAAGTCGGCCTTGGATAAGTTTAACGGCAAGGTGAAGCTGGATCTTGTGAGCAAGATAGTGAATGGACAGCTCCAGTGCGACCAGGGTGTAATAGCCGGCTGTTCAGGCGGTATGTATGACAACATAGCCGAGGCTGCGGCAATATTGGAGAGTGGCTCCATCGGCAGCGGATACTTCGGCCTCACTGTTTATCCGCCCAGCATACCTGTAGCTATGGAGCTTATGGAAAACGGCGTGACTATGAGCCTCACAAGGGCCGGCGCCATATTCAAGCCCAGCTTCTGTGGCCCGTGCTTTGGCGCTGGGGACGTGCCCGCAAACGACGGGTTCTCCATACGCCACGTCACACGCAACTTCCCCAACAGGGAGGGCTCCAAGCCGGCTGACGGCCAGCTTGCGGCAGTTGCGCTGATGGACGCCCGCAGCATCGCGGCCACGGCCAGGAACGGCGGCGTACTTACCGCCGCCACTGATGTCGACTATATGCCGCCAGAGCCGGTACAGCGCCGCTATGACAGGAGCGCCTATGAAAAGCGCGTCTACCAGGGCTTCGGCAAGGCGGACCCATCGGTAGAGCTGCGCCTGGGGCCGAATATAACTGAGTGGCCGGAGATACCGTCCCTCTCTGAGGATCTGCTAATAGAGCTTGCCAGTGTGATACGTGATCCCGTGACCACCACAGATGAGCTGATCCCATCGGGTGACACGTCCAGTTACCGCTCAAATCCGTTAAAGCTTGCCACCTTTGCCCTCTCACGCCGCGACCCACAGTACGTGGGCAGAACGGAGAAGATAAGGGGAGAGGAGGCCAAGAGGGCCGCCGGTGAGCCGTCCGAGGATATACTGAAGGTCTGGAACGCCCTTGGAAGGGATTCTGAGGAGCTTAAAAACTGTTCAATAGGCTCGGCCATATTCGCGAACAAGCCGGGCGACGGTTCCGCCCGCGAGCAGGCGGCATCCTGCCAGAGGGTGCTTGGCGGGTGTGCCAATATCTGCTATGAGTATGCCACGAAGCGCTACCGCTCCAACTGCATAAACTGGGGTATGCTGCCATTCAACATAGACGAGGACACTGACTTCCCCTATGAGCCGGGTGACTTCATATTTGTCCCAGGAATTAGAAAAGCTGTGCTCGCGGACGCGGCGGACGTGCCGGCAAAGGCCGTCAGCGGCGGGAAGGTCACTGACATAACGCTGCATCTGCCGGCACTGACAGAGAAGGAACGGGAGATCATACTTGAGGGCTGCCTCATGAACTGGTACGCCTCTCAGAATAAGGATAAGTGAGGCGAAGGACATGGAAAAAATAAAGATGAACCCCATCGTTGAAATGGACGGGGACGAGATGACGCGCATCATCTGGAAGATGATAAAGGATGAGCTTCTCAGCCCATTTGTTGAGCTGAACACGGAGTACTATGACCTGGGACTCCAGCACAGGGACGAGACGGACGACCAGGTGACAGTAGACGCGGCCGAGGCCACGAAACGTCTTAAAGTGGCTGTCAAATGTGCCACTATCACACCGAATATCCAGCGAGTGGAGGAGTATAAGCTCAAAAAGATGTGGAAGAGCCCAAACGCCACCATCAGGGCCGCCCTTGACGGGACTGTGTTCCGTGCGCCGATAATGACCGGCAGGATAAAGCCGTGTGTCTCAAGCTGGCAGGCGCCAATAACTATAGCCCGTCACGCGTATGGGGATGTATATAAGGGAACCGAGTACCGTGTGCCGGGTCCGGGAAAGGCCGAGCTTGTATTCACCGGCGAGAACGGTGAGAGCTTCCGCGAGACAGTATACGATTTTGAATGTGCGGGCGTGCTGCAGGGCCTCTATAATAAGGACAGCTCTATTGAGGCGTTTGCCCGTTCCTGCTTTGAGTACGCTCTGTCTGAGAAACAGGATCTCTGGTTCTCAACAAAAGACACCATCTCCAAGCAGTACGATCAGACATTCAAACTCATATTCCAGCGCATATACGATGAGGAGTATAAGGACAAGTTTGAGAGGGCAGGCATAGAGTATTTCTACACACTTATCGACGACGCTGTTGCCCGCGTTATCCGTTCAAAGGGTGGATTCGTGTGGGCGCTGAAGAACTACGACGGCGACGTTATGAGCGATATGGTCTCCACCGCCTTTGGATCCCTGGCCATGATGACCTCGGTACTGGTGTCACCATACGGCTATTTTGAGTATGAGGCGGCACATGGTACCGTCACAAAGCACTACTACAGATACCTGAAGGGCGAGTCCACTTCCACAAATCCAATGGCGACCATATTCGCCTGGACAGGCGCCCTGAGAAAACGCGGCGAGCTGGACGGCAACTCAGCGCTCTCGGATTTTGCCGCAAAGCTGGAACGTGCATGCCTTGAGACCATCGATTCAGGAGTCATGACCGGAGATCTGGCCCTGCTCTGCCAGGACCAGGATGTAAAAAAAGTCGATACGGCGGGCTTTATAGCCGCTATACGGGGGAATCTTGAAAGGATCCTGTGAGCCTATACGGTCAGGAGAGGAGCTGCTCTGAATGTTTGGATGGATATTGACCGCCATTGTGGGTGCCGCGATCGGTTATTTTGTGTTTGGCCGGAGCGATAAGGAGAGGGCCGTTATATATGCCCTCATTGGAGCCGTGGCGATGGTTTTAGGCCGTTTTGTGCTGTGGCTGTTGAACATACTTGTGTTTGGCGCACTTTTTGCCGCTCTGGGGGTCATTGGTGTGATCGTCCGCATAGTCTTGAGCCTGGCGCTGGGCCTTTTGCTCATTTACTTCATCCTGAGGCTAGTGAAGAAACTAATATAAGTTACTGAATAACTATGGGACGGCTTCTCGGCCGTCCCATAGTTATTCAGTAGGACAAAGACACAGAATTTCCAGCAAAAAGCACAATAAAATATCAATATAAACCAGATATTCGAACAACTAATACAAAATGTCCGTTGACATAGCTGCTTTCTGCTGGTATAATCGCATGAGCTTGGAATTAGATCCCGCCGGCGTATTGTCGGCGCATGCTGCAACTGACATTTGACGGTCTAGTGCCGGGAAGGAGAGGGACATGAAACTTTCGCTTGAGGGGATCAAAAGCAGGGAACAGTGGGAGGCCGCGGGGATAAGGCTTCCCGGGTACGATGTGGCGGAAACGGCGCAGAGGGCGTCCGCGGCGCCGCGCTGGGTGCATTTCGGCATCGGGAATATCTTCAGGATCTTTCTTGGGGGCATCGCCGACGGGCTTCTGGAGAGCGGGGATATGGATACGGGCATAACCTGCGTGGAAAGCTTTGACTTTGAGGTGGTGGACAAGATATACCGCCCATACGACAACCTGGTGCTCAGCGTCATACTCAAGGGCGACGGTTCCAGGGATTACAAGGTGCTGGGATCTTTGAGCGAGGCGGTAAAGGCAAAGTGTGATGAGCCTGACCAGTGGTCGAGACTAAAGGAGATATTCGCCTCACAGACACTTCAGCTGGTGTCCTTCACCATAACTGAGAAGGGCTACGCCCTCACAGGGGCTGACGGGGTATACCTCCCCTATGTGAAGGTTGACATAGAAAATGGGCCTGACAGAGCAACCGGCGCCATGGGCATTGTTGCCGGGATGCTCCTCCAACGGTACAGGGCGGGCGCCGCCCCGCTGGCTCTTGTGTCGATGGATAACTGTTCACACAACGGGCAGCTCCTGAGAAATTCCGTCCTGACCATGGCCCAGGAGTGGCAGAAGATGGGGTATGTGGATCAGGAGTTTATCGACTATATCTCGGATGAGGGCCGGGTTGCCTTCCCATGGACCATGATAGATAAGATAACCCCGCGGCCTGAGCCGGCGATTGCCGCTGACCTCCACGCACTGGGAGTGGAGGATATGGATCCGGTGGAGACTTCAAAGCGTACATACATAGCCCCCTTCACAAACGGCGAGGGCCCCCAGTACCTGGTGATAGAGGACAACTTTCCCAATGGACGCCCGCCTTTAGAGAAGGGTTACGGCGTCTATATGGGTACCAGGGACACAGTAAACAAGTCTGAGCGCATGAAGGTGACGGCGCTCCTAAATCCGGTACACTCCGCGCTGGCGCCCATAGGCGTGCTGCTGGGGCAGGAGTACTTTGCCGACATGCTGCTTGGTGACGCAAAGCTCATGAAATTCGCCAGGCTTGTGGCATATGGCGAGGGCATGCCGATGATAGAGGACCCTGTAATAATTAAGCCCCAGGACTTTGCGGACGAGCTCTTCAATGACCGGTTCATAAACCACTACCTGATGGATACCTGCCTTAGGATAGCAACAGATGAGTCACAGGGCCTTGGCGTACGTTTCGGCGAGACTATAAAGGCGTACGTGGCCAAAAAGGGCAGCGCCAGCGAGCTTGTGGGGATACCGCTGGGCATCGCCGGGTGGATACGGTATATGATGGCCGTCGACGACAACGGTGAGAGCTACGTGCTGGCCCCAGACCCGATGGCGGACGAGATGACCCGGGTCCTGTCAACTGTGAAGCTGGGCTGCCCTGAGTCACTGGGAGATCAGCTCCGGCCAATACTCTCAAACGAGAAGATATTCTTTACTGACCTTTATAAGGCCGGGCTGGGCGAGAAGATCGAGGGCATGTTCCGTGAGATGATAGCAGGCCCTGGCGCGGTCAGGGCAACAGTTTACAAGTATATTGTATAAGCAGACACATATATGAATGCTGCGCGGAGAGGCGTCTGTCCTCTCCGCGTGTTTTTGTATCCGGCGCCCTCCATGATACTTGAACAAAAGCGCCAAATCAGGTATTATTTCCTTGTGCCGCGTAAGGGGGAGAGATCTATGATGTTATATAATGAGAGGGTACAGGTGATACTGGACCAGCTTCAGATGAAGTCTACAGTGAAGGTGAATGAGCTGAGCCGGCTGATGGATGTGTCTGTGGATACAATACGCCGTGATCTCAGATCGATGGAGCGGGACGGCCTCATAGTGTGTGTACGCGGAGGGGCGTGCCTGCGGGAGCCGTCCATGTCTGTGGCAAATTTCACCGGCAGGGAGATAATCAACAGCGGACTTAAAAGAGAGGCAGCGAAAAAGGCAATTGAATACGTGAGCCAGGGGGATCTTATAGCACTAAACTCCGGCACCACAAACACGGTTCTGGCACAGGAGCTGGCGGCCTCCGGAGTGCGGTGTACAGTGGTCACCAACAACTTCGCTGCCCTGGAAGTGCTGATGGGCAGCCAGACGATAGATGTTATAGCCGTTGGCGGCGATGTGGACCCACAGGAGAGGTCCTCCTGCGGCTCTGTTTGTGAGGCTCAGTTTGGCCGCTACAGGCCGGATACTGCTTTCCTGTCTATAAACGCTGTGAGCCTTGAGGACGGGTTTACGGATTTCAGATTCAGGGAGATGGGGGTAATAGAGCTGCTATCGAA
>CALXAF010000010.1 GCA_944386185.1 uncultured Oscillospiraceae bacterium | reverse complement strand
CTGCCTTGGCGGCGATTATGTGCATGAGCGGGCCGCCCTGGGTACCTGGGAATATTGCCTTGTTAAAGAGCTTACCAAGCTCCGGATCGCGGGAGAGGATCATGCCGCCGCGGGGGCCACGGAGTGTCTTGTGGGTGGTAGTGGTGACCACATCGGCGTAGGGGATGGGGCTCTGGTGCTCACCTGTGGCCACCAGCCCGGCGATGTGCGCCATGTCCACCATGAAATAGGCGCCGCACTTGTCAGCAATCTCACGGAACTTCACGAAATCTATGGCTCTGGGGTAGGCGGAGGCGCCTGCCACAATGAGCTTTGGCTTCTCTTTTATGGCGAGATCCATAAGGGCGTCATAATCTATGCGTCCGGTGTCTGCGGACACGCCGTAAGGGACAAAGTTAAAGTATTTACCGGAGATGTTTACAGGTGAGCCGTGGGTCAGGTGACCGCCCTCGGCAAGGCTCATTCCCAGAACGGTGTCACCGGGATTGAGAAGGGCGAAATACACGGCGGTGTTGGCCTGGGCTCCGGAATGGGGCTGGACATTGGCATATTCGGCGCCGAAGAGCTTCTTCGCGCGGTAGATAGCCAGGTTTTCTACAATATCCACATACTCACAGCCACCGTAGTAGCGCTTTCCAGGATAACCTTCGGCGTACTTGTTTGTGAGAACGCTTCCCATGGCCGCCATTACAGCGGGGGAGACATAGTTCTCAGAGGCAATGAGCTCGATGTTCCGCATCTGACGCTGCAGCTCAAGGCCCATAGCCTCGGCAACATCAGGATCGGAACCCTTAACAAAGCCAATTGTGTCGATGAGGTCTGAATACATAACTTTATCCCTTTCGTATATTAAAAATTATTTACTCACTTGTGATAGAAGAGCACACCCATGCACTTAGGCCCGCAGTGATTGGATATGGTACACCCGGCCATAGTTCTCAATACCTGCTTGAATGGACCGTAAGAACGGACCTGTTCCTCAACTTTGTCAATAAAAGCCGGATCAAAGCCGTCAGAATAGGTTATGAATATTCGCTCATAATCTATGTCGCTTTTATCGCGGAGCCGGTCCTCAACATATTTGATGAGCGACTTTTCGACGGAGCCCCGATATTTTTTGCCGACGCCCATCTTACCGTTTTTTACTTCGATGCACGGTTTAAGGGAGAGCAGGTTTGCCCCCAGGGCGGCAAGGGCACTGCACCTTCCGCCTTTACGCAGATAGTCCAGGGTGTCCAGCACAAAGCTGACGTCAAGAAGTTCCTTCTTCCTGTCAAGCTTATCTTTTATATCAGCTGCGTCAACGCCGTCCTGAGCCATGACCGCGGCATCCAGGACCAGCTGGCCAATGCCGGTGGACAGGTTCCTGGAGTCGACTATGTATACGTTCTGAAGCTCCTGGGCGGCTATAAGGGCGTTCTGATAGCAGGCAGACATCTCGCTGCTTATAGTGAAGTGTACAATGGCGTCATATTCCTTGAGGTATTGGCCAAAACGGTCAGAGTAATCAGAGACATTCACAGCCGTCGTGCTGCCTATATTGCCTCCGGCGCGGACATGGTCAAAAATATCCCTGGGGGTTATATCTATCCCGTCCCGCAGGGGATCCTTGTCCAGTACAACACACAGTGGGAATATGCCTATATCGTAACGCTCGATAAGCTCACGGGAGAGGTCGCAAGTGCTGTCGGCAGTTATCTTTGTTTTCATATTGTCCTCCGTCATATAAATAGTACCGTCAAAAATGAAAAACGGCGTTATTTTGATATGGCTTACATTCAGATAAGTATATCATATGACGGTATGAAAAGTAAAGTGGACTACACATCTGCAAAGAAAAACAAAGGGCGCAGAATGGATATCCATCTTGCGCCCTTCTCGGCAGATATTAAACTTTACTGGGATATCTCCTCGTAGACAGATACACGCTTCCTGTCGCGGTTGATATGCTCATAACGCACTTTGCCGCTGACCAGGGCGAACAGGGTATCGTCCTTGCCCTTGCCTACATTTACGCCAGGGTGGATTTTAGTGCCCCTCTGACGCACCAGGATATTTCCAGCCAGCACATACTGGCCGTCGGCCCTCTTGACGCCGAGACGTTTGGACTCGGAATCGCGGCCATTCTTGGTGGAACCCATTCCTTTTTTATGTGCCATGTGGTTTACACCTCCAAAATACAGAGTGTTCTAAAGTCATAGAGGTCAGGCAGAGATGGACTCTATCTGGACCTTTGTATAGGGCTGCCTGTGGCCCTGTTTGCGGCGGTAATTTTTCTTGGCGTGCATCTTATAGACGATTATCTTCTTGGACTTGCCGCTCTTGATAACGGTGCCGGTAACGCTGGCACCTTCAACTGCGGGCTTGCCGATGCTGATTGAACCGTCGTCCTTGATGACGGCCAGGACCTTATCAAAAGTCACAGATGAACCGTCCTCCTGGGATAGCTTCTCAAGATAGATGGTGTCGCCCTCGCTTACACGGTACTGCTTGCCGCATGCCTCGATTATTGCTGTCATTATTTTCACCTCTTATATCGCAGAGACTCGCTCTTGCAGGCGGATGAGACATCACTTAAATGCCCGCTCAAAGCGGCTTAAATAGTTTACCATCTGGCTTTTATAAAGTCAACAGTTTTATCTATATTTTACGCAGATATTTGCCGTTTTTACTTGTATATACGGGCCATTACCCGAAGCCGCCCCTTTTTTGTCTCCCGCTTTATTCCCAGATAGACAAACCTGCCGAATCCTCTGACAGAGACGATGGAACCCTCGTCTATTTCAGCCGAGGAGGAGTGGGCGAGACGCCCGGAGAGGAACACTTTTTCGCTCGATATGAGCTCCTGAGCCTGGGACCGGGACAGCCTGTAGATAGCCGCGACCACGGCGTCAAGCCGCTCTGAGGCCACCACCAGCTCGGATACATCCGGCTCTGCCGTCACCACATCGGGCGTATCACAGAGGGAACAGGTGACTGATGTGTGCCGTACACGCTCAAGCTGGCTAATTACGTATGCGGATATTGAGTCGAGACAGAAGACGTAGCCAATATTATCAGATATCACTATGTCGCCAAGCACCTCACGGCGTATGCCCAGGGACAGGATGGAGC
>CALXAF010000009.1 GCA_944386185.1 uncultured Oscillospiraceae bacterium | reverse complement strand
TGCGGCCTAAAGCATTCCCCAGCTCGACTTTTGTAAAAGGCAGCGATATGATGGGAACATTGTAGCCTGTAGAGAGGCGTCTGGCTTTGGAGACAAGGCCATCTGAGGCGTCAGAAGCAGTGAGGAGGAGCTTTGATTTACCGGCTCGGACAACGCTGGCACAGGTCTCCTCTCCAACCTCCAGCCGGCCGGCTTTTTCCATAAGGCCAAGAAAAGTGATAGCGCTCATTCAACCGCCTCGAGCTGCTGACGGAGCGTGTCATAGAGCTCATCAGGAATATCCGTCTCCAGTGAGCGGGAGAGAGCCTTTGAACTTATTGCACGTTTCAGGCACTTCTCATCGCGGCACACATAGGCGCCGCGGCCTGGGGAACGGCCCTTCAGGTCAACAGACACATCACCTTCCGGAGAACGCACTATACGCACAAGTTCCCGTTTTGGTTTCATCTCCCTGCAACCCACGCACTGACGCATAGGTATCTTCTTCGGCATCTACAGCCACCTCCGGAAAGTATCAGTCCTCAGATTCCTCGTCCTGAGGCACCTCGGTTTCTATATCGTCGGCACTCTCAGCGGAAGAGGAGGAAACGGGACTATCGGAACTTGCCTTTATATCTATCTTATAACCGGTGAGCTTTGCCGCCAGACGGACATTCTGCCCCTCCTTGCCTATGGCCAGTGAGAGCTGCCCATCCGGGACTACCACACGGCACGCCTTGGGCTCGTCAAGAAATTCCACGCTGACTACGTCAGCGGGAGCCAGCGCAGCCGCGACGTACTCTGCTGGGTCGTCGCTGTATTTCACTATATCTATCTTCTCACCGCGGAGCTCGTCGACAACCGCGGAGACACGCCCGCCTTTCGGCCCGACGCAGGCCCCTATGGGCTCTATCTCGGGGTCAGAGGACCATACAGCCATCTTGGTGCGGCTTCCTGCCTCTCGGGCGATGCTCTTTATCTCAACTGTGCCGTCATATATCTCAGGGACCTCCAACTCAAAGAGCCTTTTCACAAGCCCTGGATGCGTACGGGAAATAAGGACCTGGGGGCCGTTGCCGGTCCTGCGGACCTCAACCACGTAAACCTTTATCCTGTCGCCCTCGTTCAGGACCTCGCCAGGAACACGCTCGCTTGGCAGAAGGGCAGCCTCGGTGAACTCGGCGCTGGAGTTTATGTGTATGGACACGGTGCCCCGGACCGGATCGATGTGTGACACGGTGCCTGTGAGTATCTCGTGCTCCTTAGATGTGAATTCCTGATATACCATGCTGCGCTCTGCCTCACGTATACCCTGGATTATCACCTGCTTGGCGGCCTGGGCGGCTATGCGTCCGAACTTCTTAGTGTCCACAGGCACATTGACGGTGTCGCCGACCTGAGCGCGCTTTGAGTATTTCCTGGCCTCATCGGGGAGTATCTCGATGGCGGGCTCGTGTATCTCCTCAACTACGGTCTTCTGGATGTACATATCTATCTTCTTCTTAACTTCGTCCACATCTACGTAGACATTGTTCTCAGCCTCAGGATTGTCCTTCCTGAGGGCAGCCAGAAGCGCCTGGTTTATTTTATCCAGCATGTACTCCTTAGGTATGCCCTTCTCTTTCTCGATATCCGCGATGGCGGCAAAAAATTCGGCATTCATGTGGCTATAACCGTTCCTTTCAATTTCTCCTGTCTTACTTTTATTTTCTTTTGCGACGCGCGTTGTGCGCGTGAAGTTTATTACCGTATACGCAGCCGCACTCCGGCCACTTCATTTTTTTCAAAGCGCTCTTCTTCACCTTTGACGTTTTTTATTATGACCGCGCCATCGTCATATCCAGCCAGATCTCCCAAATGCTCCTTAGAGCCGTTTTTGGGTGAGTATAGCTTGACAGCGCAGTAGCTGCCTATAAAACGCTGAAAGTCCTCCGGCCGCTTCAGGGCTCTCTCGACTCCGGCAGAGGAGACTTCGAAGGTGTAACTGCTTGGTATCGGGTCGGCCTCGTCAAGCAGGGGGTCAAGCTCGCGGGATATCGTTTCACAATCATCGATCGAGACGCCACCGTCCTTATCAATATATATCCGCAAAAACCACTCTCCGGCCTCGCGGACATACTCCACGTCCCATATTGAACAACCCGCCTTTTTCACACAGGGCTCAGCCAAATGCCAAACAGCCTCGGTTATCTTACTCATAGGACGCCCCCTTGAGATGAACTGTAAAATTGTAGAAAATATAGCCGGCTAATTTTTCGCAGAAAAAAGAGTGGGAACCGAAAACCCACTCAAGCCTGACTATACTAACAGAGTGATTATAGCACCCATCGGCCAACAATGCAAGGGTTTTTTACTGAAAAAAGTTTCTTTAAACATGGGAAAAGAAGATTTTTGTGCACATGATACATCATATGACGATAAAACTTAAATATTATTGTACCCGAATGGGGACGTAAAACTATTGACAAAAAAGTTATCTGCGGCTATTATACTGCTGAAGTGTATCATATGAGACAAAAATGGGGGGCTGATGTGTGGATGCGGCATGTTTCACCGGGAGAGATCTGTCGTTGATATCCGGGAGCTTCCTGTTCCGGGGGACGCCGCCCCAGTTTGTCTCCGAGGCTGTTGAAGACCCCCGGTGCGCGCTTCAGCGCTTTCAAAAGGGGCAGGTGATATATGACCTGCACGACTATAGGCGCGACATAGGGCTCATACTCACCGGCCGCGTACAGGTGGAGAAGTTCCCGCCGGACGGGGGGAGCTTCCTTATGAACACCCTGGTTCCGGGAAGCCTCTTCGGCGCGGCCGCCGCTTTCTGCGACGAGCGGGAGTATGTTACGCGGCTTACAGCGGTGAGAGATTCCAGAATAGTATTTTTCCCACAGGAGCTTTTAACGGATCTAATGCGTCGGGACTTTACCGTAGCGGAGAACTATATACGGTTTCTCTCAGACAGGATACGCTTCCTGAACAATAAGATTGGCGGCCTGCTTATATCGGGCGCCGGAACTACTCTACGCCACTGGCTGGTGAACAATACCACGCAGTCAGAGGGCAGTCTTTACGTTGATGTCGATGTGAGTATGTCGGCTCTTGCGGGCATGCTGCACATGGGCCGGGCATCCCTGTACAGAGCCATTGAGGAGCTGGAGAGGGAGGGCCTTATAAAAAGAGAGGGCAGGAGGATATATATCCTCAGGCCTGAAAATCTGTTTCCAGAAAGGGAGTAAACAAAATGAAGAAGAGAATATTGGCGCTTCTGCTGGCGCTGACGCTTGTGTTTGCGCTGGCTGCCTGTTCCCAAAACGGGGAAGAGCAGGATGATGACGGTGGTACAGAAGAGCCTCAGGAGCAGCCGGAACAGCCGGATGAACAGGAGCCGGAGGAGCCTGATGAGTCCGAGAAAGCCACAGTCAAGGCGGGATTCCTGCAGGGCCCGACCGGAATTGGCGCCGCTTATCTGATGGAGCAGAACGAGCTTGGCGAGACTAGGCTCAACTACGACATCACGATAGATACTGATGCTCAGAACGTCAACGCCGCGATAATAAGCGGGGAGCTTGATATGGCTGCCGTGCCCACAAACGTGGCTTCGGTTCTCTACAACAGGACTAAAGGCACTGAAAATGAGATACAGATAGTGGCCATAAACACACTTGGAGTGCTCTATGTGATGGAAAACGGAGATTCAATCCAGTCGATCTCCGACCTGGCCGGAAAGACGATCTACACCACGGGACAGGGTTCAAACCCCCAGTACGTACTTGAGTATATACTCTCTGAAAATGGCCTCACCGTTGGCGAGGATGTGACCGTGGAATATCTTACGGGCCAGGAGGTAGCCACCCAGATGGCGGCTGGCTCCATAGATGTGTGCATGCTGCCTGTGCCAAATGTTACAAGCGTCCTTATGCAGAACTCCGACGTGCGCATAGCGCTAAATATAGCAGATGAGTGGGAGACTGTTACCGGCGGTTCCAGCATATTGACTCAGGGATGCATAGTGGCCCGCGCCGATACAGTGACCGACGAGATCCTGGATGATTTCCTCGCTGACTATGAGGAGAGCATAAACTATATGGCCGACGAGGCCAATGTTGAGGAGGCCGGAGCCCTGGCGGCAAAACACGGGATCGTGGCAAACGAACAGATCGGAGCCGCGGCCCTTCCGGACTGTAATCTTGTGTATATAGCTGACCCTGACACAATGCGTGAATATCTGCAGGGCTACTTTGAAGTGCTCTACCAGGCGTCACCAGACTCTGTGGGCGGCAGCGTGCCTGACGATGGAATCTACAGGTAAGAGAAAAAAATTCATTAGGGGGGGCATAGCTGCCATATTCTGGCTGGGAGTGTGGCAGGTAGCGGCTCTTATAGTGGGGCAGGAGCTTATCCTGCCCTCTCCCATATCTGTTGCCCGCGCCCTGTGGGAGCTGGCCGGCGAGGCTGAGTTCTGGCTGCTTACGGCAAAGACGATGTGGAGAATAATCTCCGGCCTTGTATGCGGAGTGGCCATCGGGACAGTTATGGCGGCGCTCACCGTCAGGTTCAGCGTGTGTGATATGCTCCTGTCCCCACTTGTGAAGATTATCCGATCCACACCTGTGGCCTCGTTTATAGTCCTGGCGATGCTGTGGATAGTCCGCACCAGCGTGCCTGGATTCATAGCCGCGCTTATTGTAATACCGGTGGTATGGGCCGATGTGCGTACTGCGGCGCTGGAGACAGACCGGGACCTTTTGGAGATGGCGAGGGCCTACAGGTTTGGCCACTGGAGAACATTCAGATATATATACATGCCATCCGTACTGCCAAGCTGGAACTCAGCTTTCGTAACGGCAATGGGACTCGCCTGGAAATCCGGCATAGCCGCGGAGGTCATGTGCCAGCCCAGGGACGCTATAGGCACCGAGCTTATGCGGGCAAAAAATGTGCTTAAAATGCCGGAGGCTTTTGCCTGGACGGTGGTGGTGATAATCCTGAGCCTGCTTTTAGAGGCGGCCTTTAAGCGTGTAATGAGAGGGAGGGTGAAGGTATGATCAAGTTTGACCATATCTCATTCTCCTATGGGGAGCGGAAAGTGTTTGATGACTTTACGCTTGAGCTTACGGATAGAGTTACTGTGCTGGAGGGAGCCTCAGGATCGGGCAAAACCACGCTTTTAAAGCTGGCGGCGGGCCTGCTGGAACCCTCTGGCGGGCGTGTGCTGGGAGTGCCGGAGCGTGTGGCCTTTACTTTTCAGGAGAACCGGTTGCTGCCCTGGTTTTCGGCAAGGGACAATGTGGCGGCGGTCCTGCCAAAGGGGCATGGGGACGAGGCCGACGTGTGGCTGGAGCTTATGGAGCTCTCAGATGTGTCCGGGAGCCTGCCGGGGAATATGTCCGGCGGACAGCAGAGGCGTGTGGCGATAGCCAGGGCACTGGCCTTTGGAGGGGACCTCTTTATAATGGATGAGCCGCTCAAGGGGCTGGACGAGGCTCTGCAGGAGAGAGTAGTCCCCAGAATATTGGAGCGGGCGAAAAATTTGATAGTCACCTCCCACTCAGGATTTGAGACGGAACTCTGGGGGGGAAACGTTGTGAGAGTAGGCGGCGGGGAGACCGGCTGACCGGGGTGAACGGAGGTAAGGGTGTGTTTGATACCAGAGATGAGATATTGGAAGCCCTGAATATGCCTATAGAGGAATTCAGGGCCGATGTGCTGGCGCCGGCGGGGAGTGTACCGCTGCCAGGCGGCGGAATCACCGGTATGGCCATGCTGGGTTACAGCAACATCTGCCGGAGCCAGTGCCTCTACTGTGGGATGCGCGCAGGGAATAAGGCGATACCCAGGTACCGCATGGGTCCTGCGGAGGCGCTCGCACTCACAGGCATTGGCCGTGAGCTGGGCTTTGGAAGGCTGTTTTTGATATCCGGCGAGGATCGGGGCTACAGTTTTGAGGACATAATAAGCTTGGTATCAGGAGCCAGGGCGCAGGGCTACACGCGTATAGACCTGGCCTGCGGAGAATTCTCTCTGGAACAGTATAAAATGCTGCGGGACGCAGGATGTACCAGATACGTTATGAAGTTTGAGATGTCCGACAGGGAGGATTTTGACCGGCTCAACCCGTCAACCAGCTTCGATAGACGCATGGCTGCCATAGAGGCCGTCATTGAGAGTGGGATGGAGCTGGGATCAGGGAACATTGTGGATTACCCGGGGCACAATATAGAGAAGATGGCCGGGGATATTGACCTTATGCGCCGACTCAGGATATCCTGGGCTCCCGTGGTGCCCTATATGCCGGCGGCAAATACGCCGCTGGCCTTGGAAGGCGGCAGAGGCAGCCTGGAGCTCATACTGCGTGAGATAGCCATACTGCGCCTGATGCTGCCGGATGTGGATATAACCGCCGGGCAGCCGGGGGAGGATATGAAAAAGGGCTTTGGCGACGAGCAGGGGAACCTGAACGCCGTTGCCGCCGGGGCGAACGTGTTGTTTGCCGACCTGCTGCCCGCCGGGCGCGCTCAGGATTTTAATGTGGTGGACAACAGGAACCTGCCCGGGCTCGGGCACATGAGAAGGATTTCTGAACTGTCGAACAGGCCGCTGATACTTGAATAATTGCTCTTGTGTGCCGGGCGTGCATATGCACGCCCGGCACAGTTTTTAAAATATTTTGCCTTTGTGTACTTTTCCTAAAAAACATATTGATTTTATACAAATTTCTGGTATACTTGCCATTGCGACTATTTTCTGCAGGGTGAGGATATGCTTAGAAAGTACATTGGGGACAGAACATTTTACAAGATGGTTATGACAGTTGCTGTGCCAATCATGGTACAGAATTTCATAACGAATTTTGTATCCATGCTGGACAACATCATGGTGGGGCAGGTGGGTACCGCCCAGATGAGCGGCGTGTCCATCGTGAACCAGATACTCATGATATTGAACCTGTGCATTTTTGGAGCGGCCTCCGGAGCGGGGATATTTACCGCCCAGTTTGTGGGTTCAAAGGACCATGAGGGCGTGAGAAACACAGTCCGTTTTAAGCTTATCGCCTGCGTGGCGCTTGTGGTGCTGGGCATCGGGGCGCTGCTGCTCTGGAGTGAACCTCTTATACGCCTCTATCTGCAAGGGGAGGGGGATCCAGCGGAGGCTGAGCTCTATCTGCAGTACGGCAGGGAGTATTTGGCAGTGATGATCTGGGGCCTGCTGCCATTTGCCATATCGAATGCTTACTGCAGCACAATGCGCGAACATGGAGAAACTGTAGTGCCCATGCTCGCCGGAATAGCCGCCGTACTTGTGAATCTCTGCTTTAACTACATACTCATATTCGGGCATTTTGGCGCTCCTGCAATGGGCGTCCGCGGCGCGGCGATAGCCACTGTGATGTCACGGTATGTGGAGCTTGCCATAGCGGCAGCCTATACGCACACACACCATAAGAAGATGCCCTTTGCCAAGGGGCTCTATAGGACGCTCAAGGTGCCTATGGGCCTGACAAAGCAGATAATGGTCAAGGGAATGCCCCTTGTTATAAACGAGGGGTTGTGGTCAGCCGGCATGGCGGTTCTCACCCAGTGCTACTCCGTCCGCGGCCTTGTGGTGGTTGGAGCGCTCAATATAAGTTCCACTATATGGAATCTGGCCAGCGTCTCGGTTATCTCCATGGGCAACGCCGTGGGTATAATCATCGGGCAGAAACTGGGCGCCCAGGAGCCGGCGGAGGAGGTGCGGGATACGGACAGGAAGCTTATATTCTTCTCTGTAGTGTTCAGCATAGGCTTTGCTGTTGTACTTGCCGCCCTGTCCCCGGTTTTCCCGCTGATATACAACACCACTGATGAAGTGCGCGGACTGGCCGCAAGTTTTATAAGGGTCATGGCTGTGGTCATGCCGGCATACGCTTTTACAAACGGCGCATATTTTACTCTGAGATCCGGCGGCAAGACAATAATAACTATTATATTCGACTGCTGCTATGTCTGGCTGCTCTGTGTGCCTCTGGCTTACTGTCTGAGCCGTTTCACCGGCCTGCCGATTGTGCCCCTTTATTTCATATGCCAGGTCACGGAGGTTGTGAAATGCGCTCTGGGGGCATACCTTCTGAAGAGAGGCGCCTGGATCCAGAGCATAGTCAAGGACTACGCCCAGGAGGATCTGCGAGCTTAAAGATTATATACGCAGACACGCCCGGATTTCCCGGGCGTGTTTTTTATGGCCACAAACAAAAAAGTAAAATATACTTGACATTATATCGACGATATACTACAATATGTCCAGAGGTGATTACATGGCAAAGAATCTCGCCTTAAAGGCGGCGCGGGCGGAGATGGACATGACCCAGGGGGAGCTCGCACAGCGCGTGGGAGTATCCAGGCAGACCATCAACGCCATAGAGAAGGGTGAGTACAATCCGACAATAAGGCTCTGCCGGCAGATATGCCGTGTCTTGGGAAAGAGCCTCGATCAGCTTTTCTGGACAGAAGAGGAGGTATAATTATGAAAATGAACAACTACGACGAGAGACAATTATATAATAGGGGCAAGGTGTTCCGATTCGGCTTCCTTGTGGCGATATTTATGATGGCGCTCAGGGCATTTGCCACCCAGGTGCTCCATGTGGAGATAGAGGAGATGGCTGCCTTCATGTTTGAGCTGTGGACATCCATATTGGCCACATCGGTAGGGCTGATAGTCAAGGAGGCCTACGACGGTCTTGACAAGCCTG
>CALXAF010000008.1 GCA_944386185.1 uncultured Oscillospiraceae bacterium | reverse complement strand
GCTTGCTTGCTTGCTTGCTTGCTTGCTTGCTTGCTTGCTTGCTTGCTTGCTTGCTTGCTTGCTTGCTTGCTTGCTTGCTTGCTTGCTTGCTTGCTTGCTTGCTTGCTTGCTTGCTTGCTTGCTTGCTAAAGCATACCTTTCGTCCATCATCCTCGTCAAGTCCCTTTCGAAAAAAAATTCATCGTAAATACAATATTCGCACCACAATCTCTGTTACACTTCATCATATATGCTCGAAGCGTGAAAGCTTTTAAGCTTAGGAATTACAGCCAGGCTCAACACTTCTCGAATAATTTTGCGTTTCGTCTACATAAATATGCTTTTCAAATTCTTTCCTATTAATAAATATATCTCAATAAACATTTTTGGTCAATATTTTTCCGTATTTTAGCAAAAATTTTTTGTATAATTATCCCCTTATTAAACGTAATCAATCATTATCCGAAGCAATTTTCATAGAAAATCCACAAGATGATCCTGTATGTGGTTTAGGAGCCTCAGCATACTCAATTCTCAGCGCTGCTGGATCCCCCCTCTATTTGTCCATATTTTGCCATCAGCATTCTGCATAATTAAACATTTTTGGCTTTATCATAAAAATAATTTGATAAAATTAAACTTGTAGGATACGGCTGAATATCGTATGATGGGATTGAGAGACAATACGGTAATCATAGGAGGTGTTTAAATGAGTGTTCGGGAAGCATTGGTTGGTCTGTTTACGGATGATCCCATAAACTGGATCAAATGGGCAGCCGTATTCGCGGTTTTGATAGCAGGCTATATTGTCGCAGTACCGCTCTATAAAAAAATCTCCCGCCGCCTGAGCATTGAGCGGAAACGTGATATTGCAAAGAGCAGGAATCACATTATCAAAGCGTCTCTGATCAGTAAGTACCCCTCCGGAAATGTCGCCCGGCATAACTGGCGTGCCTCTTACCGTTATACTGTCCAGGGACATGAACGACAATACGCCGCCTACTTCAAGCACCCGGCAACACCGCCCCTGTATCTATATCTCTATTACATTAATGACCCCAGCAGGCTATTCTCCTGTGATGAGCATCACTATGAGAATCACAAGTCCGTTCTCTTATTTCCTGTTATATTACTGCCCTGGATTCTGGCCTGTATTACCCTCTTACTCCTGCGTGTAGACTTGTCAGGATTTTAAAAATTCCATTTCAAGTAAAGCCGTTGAAACCCTCTTGGTTTCAACGGCTTTATGTTATGTTACTTATCTAATTCCCGTCTGAGCTGCATCCGTACTTTGTCTAAATCAGGTTCACACAGCAGAGGCAAAAACTGCACCAGCTTTTCCGGCTCAAAATCCCACCATTTGATTTTCAAAAGGAGCTCAATTAGCTCCTCGTCAAATCGCTTTTTTATAAATTTCGCGGGATTCCCCCCGGCTACACTGTATGGCGGCACGTCTTTTGTAACCACTGAGTACGCTCCTATAATAGCGCCGTCGCCTATCTTCACTCCCGGCATGATAACGCTCTCCCGGCCGATCCACACGTCATTGCCAATGATCGTATCACCCTTAAATGGGAGCTGGGACATATGCGGCGGAGTGTTCTCGCTCCACGCGCCTCCAAAGACGTTGAATGGATATGTGGTGACGCTGCTGATACGGTGGTTGGCCGGTCCCATGATGAATTTTGTGCCGGCGGCTATCTGACAAAACTTCCCGATTACCAGCTTATCTCCAAATTCGGGATAATTGAACAAAATATTCTTTTGCTCAAATCCGGCGGGGTCGTCCGTATCGTCATAATACGTATAGTCCCCAATAGATATGTTCGGGGCCTTGACAACATTTTTTATGAAGCACGAAGTCTTATACTCATTCGGAAAAATTACATCAGGATCTGGTAAATTCAGCATACTTATTCCTCCCCTATTTTTATATCACTTCCTTCCCGCAGGCAAATTCAGTAGCTACTGCCCTCTTTTTTCTTATCTCTCCCATAATATCACCCTGCATAGAGATTTTAAAATTTCCCACAGCCTTAAAGCATCGGGCTACTTTAATATACTACTCCAGCTTATTAAGTCAATGCGAAAATTATTTGATCTGGAAAATATTCGGAAGCTTAAAACTCTCCTCCAACTGCCGTCTGTTCATCGGAGGAAGACAGTTACATCCCCGGCACACATAAAACGTGGTCTCCCCGTTTAACAGGCCAAATTCCTCTGAAGGCGCGTCAAGCACCCTGACGACGGCATCGGAAGGGAGTGAGATTGGCAGAGAACTCAGGTCTTCTCCCGTCGGCACCGCGGTAATAACAGCCGGAGGCTCCATATGGTCGGATAACGCCATCAAAAACATGGAGAACCCCGCCGGATATCTCTCCGCCTCGCCGGAGAGATAGTTGAGCTGCCGTTCGAGTATTTTCTCCCACTGTCCGCCAGGGAACAGAGCGTCAAGTCTGACCAGGTTATATGCCATCAGTGAGTTCCCACTTGGAAGGGCTCCGTCGTAACACTCCTTCGGCCGTAATATCAGCTTTCCATGTTCCCTGCTCCAAAAGTAAAACCCGCCATTGTCCGCGTCATAAAAAAGTTCTACAGTTTTTGTTGCCAACCGTTTGGCGCGTTCTAGAAAACATTTTTCAAGTGTCGCATCATACAGCGCGAGGAGCGAGAAAACATATCCCGCGTAGTCGTCCAAAAAACCGTGCTGTCCCAATCTGCCGTCTCTGAAGCTGGCATACAGCGTATCGTCACGGCACAGATTGCGCTCTATGAAATCCTGTGCCCGTTTCGCCGCGCCCAAGTAACCGTCATCTCCCACACACCGGTAAAGCCGGCACAAAGCGGCAATCATAAGTGAATTCCATCCGGTTAGGATTTTGTCGTCAGTATGCAGGCTGGCCCTCTGCCGTCTGTATTTTCGCAAAACAGGCACGGCGGCATCAAATCGGTGGTCTTCCAGCTCTTTCTTTCCCAAAAGATTAGGTATGCTTTTGCCTTTGAAATTACCGGTATCTGTTATATCAAAATGCCTGCAAAAAGCCGCTCCGTTCTCCGGGCCCAGGAGGCCGGTGATCTCTTCTGGGACAAAAACGTAATACTTCCCCTCCTCTCCATCGCTATCGGCATCCTGGGCGCTGTAGAAACCACCCTCCGGGTTTGCCATCTCCCCGAGGATATATTCCGCAGTCATCTTGGCAGCCCCCTTATAAATCACGTTGCCCGTAAGTTCAAACGCCTTGCAGTAGGCCGTAATAAGAAGCGCGTTGTCGTAGAGCATCTTTTCAAAATGCGGGACCAGATAATACCGGTCAGTGGAATACCGGCAGAAACCGTAACCGATATGGTCAAACAGTCCTCCCGCATACATCTGCCTCAAGGTCGTCTCAGCCATTTCCAGCGCCTCACTGTTCCTATGCTTCTCGTACTCCTGCAGCAGGAAAAGCAGGTTATGTGCAGATGGAAATTTTGGCGCGGGGCCAAAGCCCCCAAACGGCGCGTCGAAATTCCTTTTAAACCATTGGACAGCTCTCTCCGGCAGAGTTTTATCAGTGTGTATCGAACTGATCTCCGGCCGGCTCAATGCAGCCGTAATCTCTTCGGCGGAGTGGAGCAGGCCGTCGCGCCCCCTCTCCCATTTATCCTCTACAGCCAGCAGCAATTCCTTCAGCCCGACGTAGCCGTTCCTGGATGTTTTCGGAAAGTACGTGCCTGCGAAAAATGGCTTTTGCTCCGCTGTCATAAAGATGCTTGCGGGCCATCCACCGCTGCCCGTGAGGGCCTGGCACACGGACATATAAACGGTATCCACATCCGGCCGTTCCTCTTTATCCACCTTTATGGATACAAAGTATCTGTTCAGTATATCTGCAATTTCCGGATCCTCAAAACTCTCCCTGGCCATCACGTGGCACCAGTGGCATGTGCTGTAGCCGATACTCAGGAATATGGGCTTGTCCTCGGCTTCCGCTTTGCGAAACGCCTCTTCTCCCCACGGGTACCAGTCCACTGGGTTTTCCGCATGCTGCAAAAGGTAAGGGCTGCTCTCATTTGCCAGATGATTACTCAAATTTTCACCTCATTTATTCAAACCGCCAGTCGCCGGGTTATCAATAAGCCCGCCGTTCTCTGTAAAGCGCGAACCGTGGCAGGGGCAGTCCCAGGTATGTTCGTATGGGTTCCATTTCAGGGCGCAGCCCATGTGCGGGCAGCGTCTGGGTGAAGGCGTCAGGAGGCCCGTCACCGCCTCAAACATGTTTACCGCCAACTGGGGACGCAGTATTGTCCTAGATGGAGAAAATACCACCTCATATTGGTTCCTCCGTCCCTGAACAAGATCGCAAAGAATCAAAGCCGCAGCCATGGCAGATGTCATCCCCCACTTGTTAAACCCGGCCGCCACATAGAGGCCGTTTGTAGACGCAGAATAGGCGCCTATATACGGGACACCGTCAAGAGTCATACAATCCTGAGCTGCCCAGTGATACCTTTCCGTGCTGTCAGGATAGTGCTTTTTTGCGAAGTCTCTAAGTTCAATCCAGCTTCCTCCTCTTTTTCCCGTGCGATGGTCTCCTCCTCCAACGAGAAGCAGGCCGCCATAGTTTCGGAACGACATGCCCTTCTGAGCTTCATCCACATACATGCCGTCTATATCTGGCGCGTTATCCAAAGCGATAACATACGAACGGTGCTGATATAGCTTGATAAAATAACTGCCGTGCTTGTTCAGGAATGGAAAGTGGGTGGCTACAATAATCTTATCGGCCCGTATCTTACCTCGGTCCGTCAGAGCTGTGGTGCCCTCAAGTTCCCGTACTGTTGTGTGCTCATATATTTGCAGTCCCTTCGATATCGCCGATATGAATTTCAGCGGGTTAAACTGGGCCTGGTTTGGAAACCGCACAGCTCCCGCAACAGGAAATGGAATGGCTGGTATAGCGGAGAGTTCCGCATGATATCCAATTTTTTCGAGGGCCGCCAGCTCCCTCTCTATCTTCCGGCGGTCATCGACGGAATAGACATATGCATCTTTTTCCTCAAAGTCGCAGTCTATAGAACGGCACAGCTCCCTGTATTTTTGCAGCGCCGCCTCATTTGCTTCGAGATACTGCCGGGCGCGCTCTATCCCAAACCTGTTTATCAGTTTCTGATAAATAAGCCCATGCTGCGATGTTATCTTGGCCGTGGTATTTCCCGTTATGCCGCCGCATACACTCTCAGCTTCTACGAGCACATATGGCACACCCGACTTGTGAAGCATATACGCGCATAAGACACCGGTTATCCCTCCGCCTATTATCAGTACGTCTGTCTTCACATCGTGATTCAAACTTTCAAATTCTGATCGCTCGGACGTGTGCTTCCACAGAGACTCCATGATATTTCCCCCTCAACGCCGCATACAGTTATTGTTTTTTATGCTCCGTAAATTATTCCTAAATGGCGTGAATTAAGGTTTCCGTTTAATCGGATGTGACTCAATCACGGAGATCGCGTGGGGCTTATATTTCGTCGGCAAAATAAACGTGAATCTGCGCAGGCCGAAATCTCGCTTCCTAATTACTAGTTAAGAACCCTTTAATTCTATATACAGAAATCCGGCTCCGTAATCGTATACTTCTGTTTGATATATGCCCTCCATACCGATATAATAAAGTTAGCAGTCCATTGGAGGTAGCCGGGCATGGATAATAGGACCTATATCGCCATTGACTTAAAATCCTTCTACGCTTCAGTCGAATGTATTGAGCGGGGTCTTGACCCAATGACAACCAATCTGGTCGTGGCGGATGAAAGCAGGACAGAGAAAACTATCTGCCTTGCCGTATCACCGTCTATGAAAGATTACGGAATGCCGGGAAGGCTGAGGCTGTTTGAAGTCGTTCAGAAAATCAGGGATATAAATGGTAAGAGGCAGCGAAAGGCTCCTGGTGGGACATTTTCCGGTTCCTCCTTTAATAAAATGGAGCTCGCGCGTTCTCCATCCCTCGCCGTCGATTACATTATAGCGCCGCCGCAGATGGCGCTTTATATGGAGTACAGCTCAAGGATTTATGAGGTCTATCTAAAATATGTGGCTCCGGAAGACATACACGTGTATTCCATAGACGAGGTATTTATGGATATTACCGCGTATTTAAAAACCAGCGGCCTTACCGCCCGTGAATTCACAGTGAATATAATACGGGACGTACAGAAGACGGTCGGGATCACGGCGGCCGCAGGTATTGGCACAAACTTGTACCTGGCGAAGGTGGCTATGGATATAGAGGCGAAAAACGCGAAAGCCGATGAAAACGGGGTACGGATCGCAGAACTTGATGAGATGAGTTACAGGAATTCGCTCTGGAGCCACTGGCCGCTTACAGATTTTTGGCGGGTTGGGTACGGATACAGAAAAACCCTTGAAAAGAACGGCCTGTTTACAATGGGAGATATAGCCAGGTGCTCAATCGGCAAACCGGATGAAAGGTTCAACGAGGAACTTTTGTACAAGCTTTTCGGGGTCAATGCGGAATTGCTCATCGATCACGCCTGGGGGTGGGAGCCATGTACCATAGCGGATATAAAGGCGTATAAGCCTGAGAACAACAGCATTGGTTCCGGCCAGGTCCTGCAGGGCCCTTACACTTTCGATAAGGCCAGGGTTGTTCTGAGGGAGATGGCGGATCAGTTATCTCTGGACTTATTGGATAATAGGCTGGTAACAAATCAGCTTGTATTGACAGTGGGATACGACAGGAAAAGCCTTGAAACCGATAATGGTCGTAAAAGATATAGAGGTGAGGTAACAAAGGACCGGTACGGGCGGGCAGTACCAAAGCACGCCCACGGGACTGAGAATATGGATCGATATACCTCCTCGTCAAAACTGATACTTGATACGGCAACCGCATTATTCGACCGCATTATGAATCCAGACCTTCTGGTACGGAGGATCTATCTAACGGCAAACCATGTGATACCTGAGACATCTGTGTCCGCCGTTGATTTTGAACAGTTAAATCTATTCACAGACTACGATGAGCTGGATAAAAAACGCGAAGAACGTAAGGCACAGCTCGATAAGGAACGGAAACAGCAGCAGGCTATACTTGAGATCAAGAGGAAGTATGGGAAAAACGCAATACTCAAAGGGATGAATTTCCTTGATGGTGCGACCGGGCGTGACCGTAACGGCCAGATTGGAGGGCACAGGGCATGAGCGATGAATATACCATCGGGATGTATGACGATATTATTGGCCTGCCTCACCACGTGTCAGAGACACATCCTCAGATGCCAATGAGAGATCGGGCGGCGCAGTTTTCGCCATTTGCCGCGCTCACCGGATACGGCGCTGTCATTCACGAAACAGGGAGGATAACTGAGCCGAAAATAGAGCTTGGCGACGACGAGATAGAAGAACTGAATAGGAAGCTGAACATCTTATCCAAGAGAATAGATGAGCATCCCAGCGTCACCGTAACTTACTTCAAGCCTGACGTCAGGAAAGAGGGCGGCGCATATCTGACGGTCTCTGGCAAGATAAAGAAACTTGATAAATATACTCGCTCCATTTTCTTTGATAGCGGTCTTAAAATTCCTATTGAAGATATATTTGAGATAGGGTTTCCTGTTGATGAAAGTTCCGTTATCGAATGAAGAGGGTAGTTATTAAATTGCTCAAAAATAATATCCTTATGAACTTAATGCAATCTATGAGAGGAAAAAGAAAAAGTGCTGAAATCCCTTGGGACTTCAGCACTTTTGGCACCCCCGGCGTGACTCGAACACACTACATTCCGCTTAGGAGGCGGACCCTCTATCCTGGTGAGGTACGGGGGCTTGTACACAAAATAGCAAATGATATTTTACCTTGCTTTTATCTCTGTGTCAAGTGGTATTTCCGCTAAGTGCTGCGGAGCCGGGCTGGTCTATCGCCCTGTTTTACCGATATGGGGCAAAATTCCTGATCACATATATGGCAAATTCTACACCACTGATCCGGCAGATAAAATTAAATATGCAATATCTCAAAATATAGTTTGCAACTGACACATTTTGGCTATATAATTATGCTATGTTAGACGTGAGCATTATCTGCGTAGGCAGGATGAAGGAAAAGTTCTATATTGACGCCGCAGGGGAGTACATAAAACGTCTGGGGGCATTTTGCAGGCTCTCCGTAACTGAGCTTCCTGAGGCGCCCAGATCACGCGCCCCCTCTCCCGGCGAGATCCAATCCGCCCTGCTTCGGGAGGGAGAAGCTATAATTTCTTCCATACCAAAGGGTGCCGCGGTGGTCGCCATGTGCGTGGAGGGGCGGGAGATGAGCTCCCAGGAGCTGTCGGATGCGATAGACGGATACGCCCAGCGCGGCGTATCAAAGCTCTGTTTTATCATCGGCGGCTCGGACGGCCTGCACGATAAGGTAAAGAGCATTGCATCGCTCCGGCTGTCCATGTCAAGAATGACTTTCCCGCACCATCTGGCCAGAGTCATGCTCCTGGAGCAGATATACAGGGCGTTCACCATAATAGGCGGCGGTAGGTATCACAAGTGAGGAGGCTTTAATATGAGCGGTTGGAGTTTCGGCGCTGAGAGGGCCGTGGTGGGACAGTGGCCTCAGGATGAGAGCGGTGCCCCCGTGGAGCCGGTCTTTCTTGAACATATGGCCGGAAACAAGACTGAGCTGGAGATGGAGCGGAACATGCTCTGGGCCTACGGCGTTCCAACGGTCTGCCAATACCCGAACGACGGGGAATTTGGCAATGTCATAATGGGCCACGCCGGAGGCGGAGTGGATATATTTGTGCCCGCCAGCATGCTGGAGGACGCAAAAAACATTATAAGCGGAGACATGGAAGAAATACCAGAGGAGGAAGAGTAATGGACTACCGTGCAGAATACAAGAGATGGCTTGAGAGCGACAGCCTCAGCCAGGCGTACAAGGACGAGCTTTTGGGTATATCCGGAGACGACAAGGAAATAGAGAGCCGGTTTTGCGGTTATCTGACCTTCGGTACAGCCGGTCTCCGCGGCACAATGGGCATGGGTATAAACAGGATGAACATATACGTCATCCGTCACACCACCCAGGCCTTTGCCCAGGTGGTGCTGGAGGAGGGCGAGGCGGCGGCCCAGGCCGGCGTAGCCGTATGCTATGACTGCCGCAACCACAGCGCCGAGTTTGCCCGTGAGGCGGCCCGTGTCATGGCTGCCAATGGGATAAAGGTGCGTCTTTTTGAGGGAATGCGCCCCACTCCGGAGCTGTCTTTCGCCATAAGGCAGTATAAGTGCACGGCGGGCATAAACATAACTGCCAGCCACAACCCGAAGGAGTATAACGGTTATAAGGTCTACTGGTCAGACGGTGCCCAGCTCCCGCCGCAGCACGCCGCTGCAGTGGCTGACAAGATGGCCCAGATAGATGTCTTTGACTCCATAAAGCTGACGGACTTCGACACGGCGGTCTCCCAGGGCATGATAACCATGATGGGCCGCGAGACTGACGAGCTGTTTCTCGGCAATGTTATAGAGCAGCGGAACGATCCGGCTATAATAGAGAAGGTTGCGGACACCTTCAAGATGGTGTATACCCCCTTCCACGGCACAGGCCGTGAGCTGATCCCTGAGATACTCTCCCGCATAGGCCTCAAGCACGTATATACTGTGGAGGAGCAGATGGTTCCGGACGGTGACTTTCCCACTGTCGTGTCGCCCAATCCGGAGAACCCGGAGGGCTTCTACCTGGCTGTTGAGCTTGCGGACAAGGTTGGCGCCGACTTCATACTCGGCTCTGACCCTGACGCAGACCGGGTCGGCATAATGGTCCGTGACCACGACGGCAAATTCATCCCATTCACCGGGAACCAGACAGGTGTCCTGCTGCTGGATTACCTTATCGGCGCCAGGACCCGCTCAGGCAGCATGCCCGCAAACCCGGTGGCGCTCAAGACTATCGTCACAACCGAGATGGCAAGGGCCGTAGCTGAGAAAAACGGCGTAAAGTGTTTTGACACATTCACCGGCTTTAAGTTCATCGCCGAGAAGAAGAATGCCCTGGAGAGTTCAGGGGAGGGCAAGGTCATCTTCTCCTTTGAGGAGTCGTACGGCTACATGGTCGGCGACTATGTGCGCGATAAGGACGCCGTGACTGCCGCCATGCTCCTCTCTGAGATGGCCGCCTGGTACTACGACCAGGGCATAAGCCTTGTGGACGCATTGGCCGCCCTGTATGAAAAGTACGGCGCCTATAAGGAGCGGACAATGAACCTGGTCATGCCCGGCCTTGACGGCATCGAGAAGATGAAAAATCTGATGGACGGCCTGAGAGCAACTCCTCCTGCGGATATCGCCGGCGAGGCCATGTCCAAGTACAGGGATTACCTGGACGGCACCGAGCGTGATGCCGTCACCGGCCAGGTCACAAAGATGGAACTCTCCGATTCCAACGTGCTCTCGTTTGTGCTCTCAGACGGCACTGTTATCATCGTACGCCCGTCCGGTACCGAGCCCAAGGTCAAGGTATACCTCCTGTGCCGTGGCGACAACATAGGCCACTGCGACGAGAAGATCGCCCGCTGCTCCCAGTGGGCAGAGGGCCTGGGCAAATAAAAGCTCTCCCGCCTTTATGGAAAATAATCATATCTTTCGGGGCCGCATGGCAAACAGCTATGCGGCCCCGTCTTTTTCTGCGTTCCGCCCACCACGCTGGGCGGGGTCTGTCAGACCTGTCCCCGCACAGCGGCAAAGATCTCTCGCTTATACCTAGGAATAAAATACGTTAATCATTGGATTTTCCCACGCTGAGAGGATTTTAAATCCTTTTTGACAGTATCCTTGTTAATATTGTGTAAGGTACTTTACAAAGGGAGCAGGTGATGAACATAGAGGATTATATTTTGATACGGCGCATACAAAACGGAGATCCCGAAGCCTTTGAGACACTGGTGCGGAAGCATTATCAGAATATCTATCAGTTTTGTGTTCGTCGCTGCAATGGAGATACGGCGCTTGCCGCCGATTTGACACAGGACACTTTCCTGAAGCTGGTGGAGCATATTCAGCAATACAAACTGACGGGAAAATTTATCAATTTTCTGCTCACGATTGCGGTAAATACCTGCAACAACCACTTCAAAAGAAATTCTCCCGACATCGTGGACATGGACACACTCTCTGTCCTTTCAGACGGTCTGAATATTTCGGAAGGGATCCTGCGGCAAGAGGACGCCCGAATCATACAGCAAGCGATTGACCGGCTCCCCGATATGCAAAAAGAGGTTGTTATTTTGCGGTTTTACCATGACAAAAAGCTCAAAGAGATTGCGGCCATTACAGGAGTAAGCCTGCCAACGGCCAAATCGCGGCTGAAGCAAGGGCTTGATAAACTGAAGCGATATTTAGACAAGGAGGATTTTAAGGCATGAAAGATCAGGATCGATATTTTAAGAAACGATTAGGAGCCTATACCGTTGCGCCCGCCGATGAAACGGAGATACAAAAAACCATTTTCGCCGGCAAACAGCTTTTATTGAAAAATCCGGTGCAGGAATTACACTGGTACAGGAGAATTGGCAATCAGTTCCGGTATATATCCCCGCTTTTGTGGCTTTCTCAATTATTGGCGATTGGGCTGTGTATGCTGCTTATCCGTCAAATGGGCAGCGGCGCAGACAGAACCGCTATCCTGTCGGCTATTTCCTTTATTATGGCATTGCTCGGTGTCATCGGCTTTCCCGAAATATGTAAAAGTTTCTCCTGGCAAATGTGGGAACTGGAACAGAGCTGCAAATATAATCTCCGGCAGATCACAGCCATCAAGCTTTCGATCATTGGGACGGCCGATCTGATTATCATTTTGGCAATTACCCTTTTCACAAGCCTGCAAACGAATTTGCCTATGTGGGAAATGGCCTTGTATTTATTTGTACCCTTTAACTCGGCCTGTATTGTATCTTTTTTTATTACAAGCCTTGCG
>CALXAF010000007.1 GCA_944386185.1 uncultured Oscillospiraceae bacterium | reverse complement strand
ATCTCAATCTTCATCTGTCGTCCCCCTGGATACGCTCAACAGCCTTAGTCCTTGCTTTTCTGGCAAGCGCCACAGAGTCTGTCCCGTAGAAGAAGTATACGCTGCTTCCCTGCTCCAGCCAGAGCTTGTCCACAGCCTCCATCTCATCTCTTACACAGTCAATCTTCTCCTCTGGCACCCCGGCCAGCAGCAGCCTGAGCTTGTAATCCTTTCCTCTGGGGCCTGTGGCCACAATGTGCTCTACGCCCGGCCTTGTGAGAAACTCAAAGTCGCAGTCGTACATCCAGCATACATTCTCTGACCAGTGCTTCTCGTCGCCAAGGCAGTTCATCATCAGGAGCATCTCTTTTTTCCCAGGCTGCTCCGTAACATAATCTAAGGCCCTGGAACAAGCGAGGGCATTTTTATCCTTTGCCATCTGCATGACCAGTGTGACATCCTCCACAGTGACCTCGTTGTACCTGGACTCAACGATCTTTATCTGATTCATGTATCTGGATATCTCATCGTGGCTCATGCCCAGCTCCCTGAACAATGCTATAGCGGCCACCATATTGTAGATATTGAAAACACTGTCAGATAGAAGGTTGTAGCTTCCACTGCCCTTCCTGTCCCTGACCTCCATGGTCATATTCCTGGTGTCCACGTCGCCGCCCGCATAGTCGTAGTCAGGCGAATGGAAACCACACTCTGAACAGTAGGCCCTGCCAATGTGGTGGTATCTGAGATACTCGTACTTAAGCTCCCCCTGGCACTTTGGACAGATCCGCATGTCATTTATCAGGTTTATGCACTCTGTCACGTCCGTATCCATCTTCTCTATACCGAAGTATACGCGCTGGTTGTCAGGCGCCACAGAGGATGAAATAAGGTCGTCTGCATTCAAAATGAGCTTTGTCTCCGGCGGTATGCTGCTGGTCAGGAAATCCGCTATATACTGGGGATGCGCGTTGCGCATTATTGAATCCCGGAACAGGTTTGTAATTATCATCAGTTCCGGCTTCACATACGGGTATATGCGCTTTGAGGATCGCTCATCTACCTCGAGAACAGCAAAGTCGTATTTTGGCCTGTTGAATATGGTACTGCCCATTATAAGGCTTGTTGATATCCCAGAGTTTATATTTGATCCCGCCCGGTTGTTCAGCACACGCTTTCCCGAAAGCTCCAACACATCGCACACCATATTCGACACTGTCGTCTTTCCGTTAGTACCAGTCACTGTTATAACTCTCTTGGGCTTTGCCACATATTTCAAAAAATCAGGGCATATTTTGAGAGCGAGCTCGCCCGGGAAGTTTGTGCCGTTGTGCTTTGTTATTTTAAGCAGCGGTCTGGAGAGCTTGGCCGCCCAAAGGGCAATAAAGAATCTGAGTTTCATCATCATTCGTCACCTGGCCTCTTTGCCACAAGTCTATTGATTGGTACGCCCTGGCCGTAGAATTTCGCCTCATAGTCTGTCATTACACCCTGAGGCCCCTGGGCGTGAAGATCCTCTGTCACCTGTGAGAGCCGCCATCCCTCATTTTCAAACTGTTCCAGCGACCACTGGAACAACGGCACATTGTCAGTTTTAAACCAGATCTCACCGTCGGGTTTAAGTATATCACGGTATATCTGTAAAAATGCCGGCGCCGTAAGGCGGCGCTTAAATTGTTTTTTCTTCAGCCACGGGTCAGGAAAATTTATATATATCCTGTCCACCTCGCCAGCGGCAAATACTTCCCGGCAGCCGGCGGCGTCAAAATCAAGGAACCGGACATTCTCGAGATTCATCTCGCACGCCCGCTCCATGGCGACCACCATCGCGTCCGGCACCCGCTCAACAGCGGCAAAGAATACATCCTGATTATCCTGTGCCATCTGGGCGGTAAAACGCCCCTTGCCACACCCCAGTTCAAGATGCAGTTCCCGGTACCCCGGGTGCTCTTTCAGCCAGATCCCTCTGAGCCTCTGCGGGTCATTCTCCAAGACTCGCCGACAGCGCTCCATACGCGGTATTAGGTTTGGCTTTTTCCTCATTCGCATACAATCACCTTAGTGCATTGTATCACAACGTATATAAAAATCAATTAAAATTATGATTATCTTTAAAATTTCTCTTGCATCATTGTCTATATTCAGTTATAATAGATTGGCTTTCAGAAAACGGGGTGTAGCGCAGTTGGTAGCGCGCATGCTTTGGGAGCATGATGCCGGGAGTTCGAGTCTCCCCACTCCGACCACGCCGCCGCGGACAGTATATCGTCCGCGGCGGTTTTTGTATAACATATTTAGTATAGTCAATCCCATATACACATAACTAACATTGGGAGGTGTCTTCTGATGGAGCTTTGGGACCTATATGACGCCGACAGGGAGAAAACCGGCGAAACCATGCGAAGGGGCATGCCGGTACCTGAGGGGCTATACCATCTCTGCGTCAGTGTCTGGCTTGTAAATCAAAATGGTGAATTTCTTCTCTCCCAGCGGCATCCTAAGAAAACATACCCACTGTGCTGGGAGTGTACCGGCGGCTCTGTCCTGGCCGGTGAGAGCAGCTTGGAGGGCGCTCTCCGCGAAGTGCGTGAGGAATTAGGTGTTATATTGGACCCACATCGCGGAAAGCTTGTCCGTCAGGTCCGGCGCGATGAGCAGCA
>CALXAF010000006.1 GCA_944386185.1 uncultured Oscillospiraceae bacterium | reverse complement strand
TGGTCACATCTTTTGTGACGAAATCTCCGTTGCAGGTGCCGCAGTTTCCGCATCGTTCTTCATGCTCCTGACCGAAATAGTCCAGAATGTAGCCCCGCAGGCACTTTGCGGTACGGCAGTAGCCCGTGATGGCCCCAAGGCGCTCAAAATCCCTCATACGCACAAGGGTTCGCTGTTCCTCGTCGAGCTCCTCGCCGCCGCTGTTTTCAATGAGATATCTTGCCGTGGCAACATCCCCAGGTGAGTAGAAGAGTATGCAGTCCGCCCGCTCACCGTCACGCCCGGCGCGGCCGGCCTCCTGATAATACGCCTCAAGGCTCTTGGGCATATTGTAGTGTATCACAAAGCTCACATTGGATTTGTCTATCCCCATACCGAAAGCGTTTGTAGCCACCATCACAGTCTTTCTGTCAAACTGAAAATCCTCCTGGTTTGCTCTCCGCTCCTCATCCTCAAGGCCGGCGTGGTAGCGGGCGGCCTGTATACCGGAGTCATTGAGCGTCTCTGCCACCTTCTCAACGGCTGAGCGGGTGGCACAGTACACGATCCCGCTCTTTCCCCGGCGTTCACGTATGAGCTTCATGAGAGCCGCCGTCTTGTCTCGTGGCGACCGGACATCAAAAAACAGGTTCGGCCTGTCAAAGCCCGTGATCTGGACAAACGGCGCGTCCATGCCGAGAAGCTCCACGATGTCCCGACGCACCTGGGCTGTTGCCGTGGCGGTGAAGGCGGCAACAACAGGGCGGCGCTCCATTGAGGATATGAATGCGGAAATCCTCATATAGCTGGGTCGGAAATCCTGCCCCCACTGGGAGATGCAGTGGGCCTCATCCACCGCGATGAGTGGCACCTGTACATCACGCGCCAGTGAGGCAAGCCCCTCCCCCTCCAGCCGCTCCGGCGCTATATACAGCAGCTTGTAAGCACCCCGCCGGGCTTTGGCGTAAACTCGGCGTATCTGCTCTCCGGTGAGGGAGCTGTTTATGTACGCCGCATCCACGCCCTCCTTTTTGAGAGCTTCCACCTGATCCTTCATCAGCGATATGAGAGGCGACACGACAATGGTGAGTCCCGGAAGCATCAGGGCCGGAACCTGATAGCAAAGGGATTTGCCGCCTCCCGTGGGCATTATTCCCAGCACATCTCGTCCGGCTATAATGTTGTCGATCATTTCATCCTGACCCGACCTGAAAAATTCAAATCCGAAATATCGTTTCAATGTGGTGTATTTATCCATAATTTCCCGAATTCCAATGCTGTTGTTTTTACAGGTTCTGTCGAACACTCTGACAAGTATACACCAAACCGTCACTCATGTGTAGAAAAAGCCGCCCTGAAATAATTCAGGGCGGCTTTTTTCTTTTATTTCAAAGGCTCAGCTCATAGAGCTCCGCCTCCGCGGTACAGTCTTCAAGGGCAAAAAATTCCACATCGTTGCGTCCAGGATCGAGGGCTGTGTTCAGCGCACAGTTGAAAAGTCCTTTGCAGGCAAACAGCTCCGCGCCGCCTCTGTCCACTATGACCCTTATATCCATAGTTCCATCTGTCTCAAGGGGATACTCGCCGGTAGGGAACGACAATCTTGATTTTTCCCTGTCATAACAGACCGGCACCCCACGTATGGCGAACGATATCCGTCCGTGAGCGCCCATATTCAGACTCAGGCACAGTTCCAGTGCCTCCCTCCCCGGCTGTCCAATTACTCTGGGGGCTCTCAGATCCTGATTCAGTTTCTCATAATCTGAGCCCGAACTTCTTGCACAGGTCTTTCTGAGCGCAAGGACCTCATCGGCAAAATCTTTTCGCAATCTTGGCCCGTCCTTTGTGGAAACCAGCCTGAGTTCCCACGGGAGGCTCATCTGGCTCTTGAATGGAGCGCCCGGAAACCTTGTGGGCATCCAGGAAAATTGTACTACCCTGTCCTCGCCAGGCAGAAAATATGTCTGCGGCGCGTATACCGCAAAATTGCCGAAACGCCGAGTCTTTGAAAACCGGGCGGCCATATTCCCCAATATAAGCGGCGTTTCAGGGACAAATGTTCTGTTTTCAAATCTTCCTACAATGTAATTCTCGGGAGAACCCCAGAAAATCCATTTTTTCATGTCCTCCCGCCCGTCAAGCTTCAGGGAAAAGATATCAGGACACTCCGCCGTCCCTTCAACCGATATCCGCTGCCCCTCCTGCCAGTGAAGCAGATCCTCTGACCAGAAAAACATATAATCCCACTTTTCCAGAAACAGAACCATCACAAACGCATTTTCCTCGGGCACCCAGTTTACCTTTGGGTCCCTGTTGAGCGGGGCATATTCGGGGAGTATCGGGTTTCCCTTATATTTTATGAAGGTCTCCCCTCCGTCTGTGCTGTATGCGATACACTGTCTTGTCGCCGGCCGGTCCCACTGGTCACGTTTAAGAGGAATCCCATCTTCCCCTACCGGCGCCTTGTGAAACCCTGTCCCTGTATAAAAAAGCAGGATCGGCGGAACGTCACCCTCTCCAAGCCCGGAAACGTTGCTGACGTCCACAACGGCGCTGCCAGAAAAAATGTTCCCATCCTCATCATCAGGACATATCGCGGGGGCACACTGCTTCCAGTGAATCAGGTCACTGCTGACAGCCTTTCCCCAATGCGTGTTTCCCGGGAAAACGTCTCCCGGATTGTGCTGAAAGAACAGAAAATATCTGCCGTCATATCTGCACAATCCGTTTGGATCATTCATATATCCCCGGTAAGGTGTGAAATGCACAAGTGGCCGCGCCTCGCTGTCGTATGAGGTATATTCAGCCGACATCGTCAATGCCTCCTTTTGTCTGTATGGTGTGGATTGAGTCCCAAGGATCCCGTATTCTATAATTTTAACCTTTATCCCGCCAAGCGGAAATCAAAATTGTATGTGGACTTTCTTTTTTTGTATCTACAAAAGGAAAATCTGCCGCTGTATGGTCACGCCACAAACAGAAAAGCAGACACCTGACGGCGTCCGCCGCCAGGAGCACACAGGCAAAAATGTCGCCCAACCAGAGCCTCCCGCCGGCAACGGTGCGGGCGCTCAATCTGTACGGTACATAGCCCGGCGCTATAACGGCACCTGCGATTTCAGATGGGAGGACGGCATGTTCCGCGCATCGGTATTTCTCAATCCAAACCAACCCACCCGCGGCGCCGACACGCAATAAACTGATAAAACGCAAGGCTATGTTAGACATGTGTGTTGTTTTTGAGAGAGGACATAAATAAGAGAGACATACACTAAAAACGAGACAGTTATATCTATACTCTGTAAGAGGTGATAGATATGGATATGGCTGTAATGCAGAAAATTATAGATAGTCTGTCAGTTAAAGAACTGCTGGCAGTCAAAGAGAAAATAGAGGAAAGACTGGTTAGAAACATAGACTTCAAGGAGTTTATGGAGCAAATCATTGAGCAGAGATTTGCTGAAGGATTAGTCTGCCCTCGTTGCGGTGGTAAGCATATAAAGAAGTTTGGATTTGACGGCAGAGGAAATCAGAGATATTCCTGCAAGAACTGCGGAACTTTTATCCCTACCACAAAGACTGTCTTTGCCAACAGCAAAATACCCGCAGGCAAATGGCTGAAATATGCCGAATGTATGAATAGGAAATACTCATTGAGAAAGTCAGCAGAAATCGCAGAGGTAAGTTTGAAGACCGCTTTCAATATGAGACACAAGATATTAGAGGCAATCCAACAGAGTATGGGGATTGACGAATTAAGCGGTGTTGTCGAAATGGATGAGACCTTTTTTGCAGAGAGTTTCAAGGGCAACCACAAGAAAGGCAATCCCAATTGGAAGGCTCCTCGTAGAAGTGGCAAGTCCAGAAAGAGGGGCAAGCAGGTGGAATACAGAGGTATCAGCCACGAGCAGGTCTGTGTATCTGTTGCTATGGATAGAAACGGTGCTCTTGTAACTGCTCCCGCTTGTAATGGCAGATTGACTATCAAGGTGTTGGACAGACTGTACGAGGGTAAAATAGAACCGAATTCGACAATCTGTGCCGATAGCCATAATGCCTATAAAAAGTTTG
>CALXAF010000005.1 GCA_944386185.1 uncultured Oscillospiraceae bacterium | reverse complement strand
TTTGTCTCCATAGTCAGATGGTAGCGTACGTACTTAACTATCTCTGGCTCAACTATAGAGGCCATTGCCAGCGCCGCGCCGTAACAGACACGTCCCAGCGCCTTGTCCCTGCCAAGGCTGGTCTGCAGGAAATACTCTCCCGCCAGCCTGTCATGGCACACTTCTCTTATCTGCTCGTCTGACATGGCGGAGGCAAGGATGGCATTAAAGCCAATCATGGTCTTCTGTATCCCGCTTCGGAACACGGCCCTGGACGCCTCTGGGTCTGCGGCCATATTTATCTCAACTACGCTTGTATAATTGCCAAAGTCGTAACTGCCTCCGGCAAAGACTATCCTCTTGACCATTGACGCCAGATCCTGGTATTTAAACAGGGCTATGGCTATATCTGTCATCGGTCCGAAAGCCACTATTGTGAGCTCACCGTCCGCCGCCTTCGCAGTCTCATACAGCGCGTCCCAGGCGTACCCGTCAGCGTATTCGGCTGGTGATCTCAGATTTAGTCCCAATTTCCCATCAGGGCCGTCACCGTGCCACTCAGGTTTCTCACGGAGCAGCACACTGCGCTGGCTTCCCCTGTATATCGGGGCGCTCAGCTTCAACTGCGCGGCATAGCTTCCGACGTTTCGGAAGGCGTTCTCTGCCGTATGTTTCCCGGCACAAACACCCACGCCGAGAACATCCACATTCTCGCTTGTATTTGCTATCGCCAGCCCCCAAAAAGCGTCGGCCCCACCGTCACATTCAATCCAGAGAGGTATACGTCCACTCATCACGCGCCCTCCTTTTCATAGCTCTTGCAGGCATCCAGAAGAAGTTTAACAAACCTTTTCTGGTCAGATTTCAGGCACACCGTGGCGTTTGGGTCATGGCCGGAGATACCGTAAAAGTCCGCCACCGTGCTGGCATAAGTGTTCTCACCATTCAGGTCAAGTTCTACATACAGGTCTTTTGACTCAAATATGGTCGGATCTATGAGCCACGCCACAGCGCAGGCATCGTGTATCGGAACTCCCGGCCAGCCAATCATCTTAAAGCCCCTGCCAAAGAAGTCAGCCAGTTCCGCCACAAATTTGCCAACCCGTCCTGACGAGCGGAACATCTCCTTCTCCTCGTCGTGGCCTATGGTGGAGAAGTTCGTCACGTCAAGGCCCATCATGGTGATAGGTATCCCCGAGGTGAATACGATATCTGCCGCGTAGGCATCCACCAGTATATTGAACTCCGAGGCGCCCTTGTCGCTGCAGCCGCTGACTATTGAGCCGCCCATGAGGCATATGCGCTCTATCTTTGGTATAAGGTGCGGGTATGCCAGAATGAAAGTGCCTATGTTTGTGAGTGGGCCTGTAGGGACGAGCGTCACCTTCTCCTCACTCTCTTCCAGGGTCTTTGCTATAAACTCAACTGCGGTCAGCGGCGAGAGCGGCGCCACAGGTTCGGGAAGAACCGGGCCGTCAAGGCCCGTCTCACCATGGGCGCCGGCTGCCGTGCGTCCGTCATTTAGTATCGGCGCCGAGCGCCCCTGGGCTATCGGCACATCCCTCCGGCCAAGGAACTCACATATCCGTCTGGCGTTATATGTTGTCTTCTCTATTGTCTGATTACCCGATGACGTCGTGACGCCCAGCACATCCAGCTTATCAGATGAGAGGGCCAGCATAAGGGCTATGGCGTCGTCATGCCCCGGGTCGCAGTCCATTATTATAGGTATCTTATTAGCCATTAGGCACTCCTTTCTCACAGCCTGGCGCGCAGTTTGTTGGCCTTGTGCTTTCTGTTCATCGCGTAGAGAATAAGGCCGACGATTGTGGTCACATACGGTATCATCTGTATGAACTCAGCCGGCAGGCTCAGCACCTGGAGCGTACTGGACAGTGCGTCGGCTATGCCGAAAATGAAACTGGAGAGGAACGTGCCTATGGGCGTTCCGTTGCCAAGGTTCTGTGCCGCCAGTGCCATATAGCCGCGTCCAGCCGCCATGTCCCTGGCAAACCAGGACACATAACCCATGGACATATACGCCCCGCCGAGGCCTCCAAGTATGCCGGTGAAGATTAGAGCGATGAACCTGGTCTTAATGACGCTTATTCCAACTGACTCAGCCGCGTCGGGATTCTCTCCTACAGAACGTATGCGAAGTCCCATTGGGCTCTTGTTTATCAGCAGGTATACAATGACAACACACAGCAGAGACACATACGTAAGTACATTGTGTCCGGAGATAATTTCTCCGAGTACCGGTATGTCTTTTATGAGAGGTATCTCTATATTCGGCACCACAAGGCTGTTCATCGAGGTGGACACGCCCTTGTCTCCGCACAGTATACTCAGCAGGAATACCGTGCCGCCTGAAGCGGCCAGGTTCAACGCGATACCGGTCAAAATCAGATCCGATTTCAGCTTCAGTACAAAGTAAGCGAATATCAGCGACAGCAGGAGGCTCGCCACAACCGCCGTCAGCACGCCAACTATGACGCTCTGGCTGTATGTACTTCCGATGACGCCGAAGAGCGCGCCAACCAGCATGAGTCCCTCAAGGCTTATATTCATTATCCCGGCCCGGCGGCTTATCATAGCCCCGAGGGCGGTGAAGAGTATCGGTGTGGTGACGCGGAATATCATATATCCGAAGTCAGTAGTGAATATTATGTCAAATACGTTCACTTGCTCTCCTCCTTTGCCAGTTCACGGGCGGATGCCTTGACTATCTCACGGTGTCTCAGCTTGCTGAGGAACATCTGTGCGCCAACAAGCATGATTATCACGCCCTGGATTATGCTGACTATCTCCGCCGGTACGTCACTTGTACGTGATATAACATCGGCACCGACACGGATATACGCCAGGAACAGGGCCGCGATCGGCACCATAACTGGGTTGCGGTGGGCTATGGCTGCCACCATGATTCCATCGAAACCGGCTGTTGGGGCAGCAGCCCACTCGAAGCGGTTATACATGCCCAGGACTTCCGTGGCTCCACCCATTCCGGCAAGGAATCCGCCGATCATCTGAGAGGAGAGGAGTATGCCTGTGACGCCCATACCGGAGTACACGGCGAAACGGTCGTTGTAACCCATCATGCGTATCTGGTAGCCCCACTTTGTCTTTTTGAGGAACACGTAGGAGAACACCACAACCGCTATGGCGATAATAAGGCCAAAATGTATCCTTGTGCCAGATATTATCGTAGGGAGCTTGGCTGTCTCCTCATAGGCGATGCTGGCGTTAAATCCTGCTGTAGGATCAAGCATGAAATTGCGAAGGAGATAAGCTCCAAGATACTGGACTATATAGTTTATCATCAAAGATGAAACTATCTCGTTTATATCCCACTTTATCCTAAGTACAGCTGGAATAGCCGCTGTCAGTGCACCAATGAGTCCTCCGAAAATGAGACACAGCACCGGGTGGAGTCCAGAAATAGACTGGAATCCAAACGCTATGGCCGAACCGGAAAGTCCCCCTATGTAGAAGCATCCGGATGTACCCATGTTTATGTGCCCTGTGGAGTACATGATACATATGGCACAGCTTGTGAAAAGGATCGGTATGGCCATCTCTATAATGTTGCCCATGCGGCGGACAGTGTCAAAGGGCCCCAGGAAGAAGTCCCTTATGGTCTCGCCCGGTGTGCTGCTCACAAGGCATATCAGAAGTATCGTTATCGCAAAGGAGATCAGGACAGCCACCAGTGTCTTGGCTATGTCCATGATCTTCTCTATCCGTTTAACACTCATGTAGGACCCCCCTTATCTCTTCAGGCTCCTGCTTCCTGATACCAAGCATATACTCCCCAAGCTCCTCCTCAGTCACCTTCTGGCTGTCTGGGAGATACGCAACTATCTCTCCGCCATGCATGACTATAAGCGAGTCGCTGAGCTCCAGTATCTCATTTAGGTCGGCGGATATCAGCAGCACAGCTGTACCCTGGTCCCGCAGCTCCACTATCTTGTTCCTGACAAATTCCGTAGCTCCCACATCAATGCCTCGGGTAGGCTGATTGACGATTGAGAGCTTCGGCTCAAGAGAGAACTCTCTGGCCGCCACTACTTTCTGCATATTGCCGCCGGAGAGCATTCTCACGGGCTGGTTAACATCGTCGCACTTTATACGGAATTCCTGGATCAGGCGTTCAGTGAGCTTGTGTATCTCCTTAAAGCGCAGGAAACCGCTCTTACAGTATTCGGGCATATCATACCTGTCGGATATCACGTTTTCCTCGACGCCTGCCCTTGCCGCTATCCCGTATGTCATACGGTCCTCAGAGATGTGCGACACCCCCATGCGGCGGATCTGCTTTACGCTCTTTCCCTTTATGGATTCCCCGCCTATCTCAATCTCACCACGGGTGAACGCGTGAAGGCCCGTTATTATCTCCGAGAGCTCCCTCTGGCCGTTCCCCTCCACACCTGCCACGCCGAGTATCTCTCCGGCCCGGACGTTGAAATTTATATTTCTGAGTATCGGCCGGCCGTCTGATGAGTTGAGGCTCAGGTCTTTTACTGAGAGCACCGTGTCTTTTGGTTCCGCCGCATCCTTCTGTATCTCAAGTATAACGTCTCGTCCCCCCATCATGCGGCTTATCTCCTGTTCGGTAAGGCCATCAAGATCCGCCGTGCCAACCGTCCGCCCAAGGCGCAGTACCGTCACCCTGTCGCACAGTTCCTTTACCTCATTGAGCTTGTGGGAGATGAATATGATGGTGTGGCCGCTGTCCCTCATATTTTTAAGTTCTACAAAGAGTTCCGCCGTCTCCTGCGGCGTAAGAACCGCCGTCGGCTCATCGAGTATGAGTACCTGGGCATTCCTGTAGAGAGCTTTTAAAATCTCCACCTTCTGCTTCATACCCACCGGAAGATCCCGTACCCTGGCGGTTGGGTCCACTTTCAGGTTGTACTTCTCACATATCTCCTGGGTATCCCGTACTGCCTTCGCCATGTCGATAAGGGTACCATATTTCTTTGGTTCACGCCCCAGGACTATATTTTCCGCCACCGTCAGTGACGGCACCAGCATGAAGTGCTGGTGCACCATGCCTATTCCCATATCGATAGCGCTTATGGGGTCAGTTATATTGACCGGCTTGCCGTGGAGAAGTATCTCCCCCTCCTCATGGCTCTCAACGCCGAAGAGCACCTTCATCAACGTACTCTTTCCGGCGCCGTTCTCTCCTACGAGGGCGTGTATCTCCCCCTCACGCACTGCCAGGTTAACGTCCTTATTGGCTATGAAACCATTGGGATATACCTTGGTGATGCCGCGCATCTCCAGGATGTACTGGTCTGACACGTTCTTCCTCCTTCCTTATCTTGAAAGACACCTTAATGATGCGGCCCGCCCACTTTAGGGCGGGCCGCCAAATCACATTGATTTGATCTTACGGTCTCACACTGTCTCTGAGGGTTGTAATCTCCTCGGCGGTCATGCCGTAGGCAGTACCCACCTCGATCTCGCCGCTGGCTATCTTAGCTTCGGCGTCAGCCACCATGTCGCGGACTTCCTGGCTCACCATCTCCTCATAGAGATCGTTC
>CALXAF010000004.1 GCA_944386185.1 uncultured Oscillospiraceae bacterium | reverse complement strand
CAGTTTAAGAAAGCCACAGGCCTCTCTATAATGGAGGCATTTGGGCAGACAGAGACGACGCTGACAATAGGGAATCTTGTGGGTATGACGCCGAAGGTCGGGTCAATGGGCAGGCCATCGCCTATGTATGATGTCCAGCTTATGGATAGTGAGGGAAAGGTTATAACTGAGTCCGGAGTTACAGGAGAGATAGTAATAAAGACTAATGAGAATATCCCGTGCGGACTGTTTCTGGGATACATGGACAGTGAACGTACTGCAGAGTCATGGCACGACGGATTTTACCATACCGGAGATACAGCCTGGAGAGATGAGGATGGTTACTTCTGGTATGTGGGACGTGTTGATGACCTTATCAAATCATCTGGCTACAGAATCGGACCATTTGAGATAGAGAGCGTTATAATGGAGCTTCCGTATGTCCTTGAGTGTGGAGTGTCTGCGGAGCCTGACGAGATCAGAGGACAGGTGGTTAAGGCAAGCATAGTCTTGACAAAGGGCACCGAGGGTACTGAGGAACTCAAAAAAGAGATCCAGAACTATGTAAAACATAGAACCGCGCCTTATAAGTATCCAAGAATTGTCGTATTCCGCGATGAACTGCCAAAGACCATAAGCGGGAAGATAATCCACAATCAGCTTTGATGTTCTATATCCAGGCTATATGAAGGAGAGGGCAATGTATTGTCCCTCTCCTTCTTGACTGCTTATGCCTTTTGAGGTTATATTATTAGGCGATGAAACAAATTTATCGTGACCAGAGTTTGGCTGACTGTCAATCGTGTTGAAGGAGTTGTAGCTGATGCAGTACACAAGCAGCTATAAATCGCCCATTGGGAGTATTCTTATTGCCGGAGACGATGCTGGTCTTACTGGCCTGTAGTTCGAAGGACAGAAATACTTTGCCAGAGATCTTGATGGACAGTGTGTGGAAAAGGATATTCCATTGTTAGTTGAGACAAGGAAATGGCTTGATATATATTTTTCTGGGAGCGAACCGAGTTTTACTCCGCCGCTGCACATGGTAGGTACAGATTTTCAAAAAGCAGTGTGGGAGGTACTCTTGTCGATTCAATATGGCAAGACAATAACATACGGGGAGATAGCAGAAATTATCGCGAACCAGAGAGGACTCGCACATATGTCTGCGCAAGCCGTAGGAGGCGCGGTGGGACATAATAAGATTTCAATTATTGTCCCATGTCACAGGGTTGTTGGAACGAACGGTAGTTTGACGGGATACGCAGGTGGGATAGACAGGAAAATAAGGTTATTGACTCTGGAGAAAGCCGATATGAGCTCTCTGTTCACCCCCAAGCGTGGAACGGCTTTATGAGGATGAGGAATATTTATATTTGACAAATTAATTTGTCAGTGGTATAATCGCGCTAAATTAATATTAAAGGCGATGACTAAGAGAGCTTTGACAGGAGGCTTCAGAGAGCCAGCGGTTGGTGTGAGTTGGTGCTATATGGTCAAAATGCTTGTCGCTTACGAGCCGGAGTGCAGAAAGTGCTTTTGCATGAGTAGAGCCTCACGTGATGCTGCGTCAAGGCAAAGGGTTTGTTTGAACCCATGAGTGGCACGAAAGTGCAATTTGAGTGGTACCGCGGGTATTTGCCCGTCTCAAGTTATTCTTGAGACGGGCTTTATTTTTTTCCAGGAGTGTGATCATCGTGGATAGCAATATGGAGATCCAATACACTATTAAAGAGATTGCCGAACGTATCAAGGAACTGAGGGAAGTTACGGGAATATCTCCCGAGAAAATGGCGTCGCTTACTGATGTGACGCTTCAGGAATATGTGGCCTGTGAAAATGGTGAAGTAAATCTTAACTTCGCCTTTATCTACAGGTGTGCCCAGGCGCTTGGTGTAGACGTTACAGATATAATCTCCGGTTCCAGTCCCAGGCTCTCTTCCTATACCGTGTGCAGGAGAGGGATGGGACAGAGAATAGACAGGGCCCATGGAATGGTTTACTATAATATGGCCCCCTATTTTAAAAATAGGATTGCTGAACCTCTTTATGTTGAAGCAATATACAGCGATGAGGCACAGAGACGGCCTATAGACGTTACTACACACGCTGGACAAGAGTGCGATATAGTTATAAAGGGGCATTTGAAGGTAAAGGTGGGGAACCACTACGAGATACTAGGTGAGGGCGACAGCATTTATTATAACAGCTCGGCTCCCCATGGCATGATAGCTGTTGGGGGAGAGAATTGCCTTTTTTACGCTATAGTTCTAAATCCTACAGGAGAACCTATACCTGAAATTTCCGGCGCAAATCTTGAACTCAAGACAGAGCGGCCTGAAATTCAACAAGAGACAGAGGAACACAGAGTATATGATGATTTTGTCTGTCCTGTTGAAGATGTAGATGGAGCTCTCAAATCTATTTCATTTAAAAATGAGGATATGTTCAATTTCGCGTTTGATGTGGTCGATGCACTGGGTAAATCAAAGCCGGATAAGCTCGCTATGTTACACGTGGCCATGGATAAGACTGTAAGGCGCTTTACATTCTCTGATATGATGCATATGTCATCAAGGGCTGCCAATTACTTCAAGTCATTGGGTATAAAGAGGGGAGACCGGGTAATGCTGGTGCTCCGGCGCAACTGGCAGTACTGGCCGATACTTGTGGGCTTACACAAGATTGGTGCTGTCGCTATACCGGCAACAGATCAGCTTCTGAAAAAAGATTATGAGTATAGATTCAGCGCGGCCGGAGTCTGTGCCATAATCTGTACAACGTTTGGCGAAGCCGCAGATCACATAGAAGAGGCGCTTGAGACCTCACCTATGGTGAAAATTAAAATAATTGTTGACGGAAAGAGAAATGGCTGGCGCAGCTTCGACGATGAATATGAGCTCTATAGATCTACGTACACAAGGTATGATGATGCCCCATGCGGGGATGATCCAATGCTCATGTATTTCACTTCTGGAACAACAGGAAATCCAAAAATGGCATTGCATACATATAAATATCCACTTGGACATTTTATTACTGCAAAATATTGGCAGCAGGTTGATCCGAACGGTCTCCATCTCACAATATCAGATACCGGCTGGGCAAAAGCGGCTTGGGGCAAGATATATGGTCAGTGGTTGTGCGAGGCGGCGATATTTGTATATGATTTTGATCGATTCCATGCTGATGATATACTGCCTCTCTTTAAGGAGTTCGGAGTAACTACTTTCTGCGCGCCGCCCACCATGTACAGGTTCCTTATTAAGGAAGACCTATCTAAGTATGATCTATCGTCAATCAAGCACGCCAGTACAGCGGGAGAGGCGCTGAATCTGGAAGTTATAAACCAATTTAAAAAGGCCACGGGACTCTCTATTATGGAAGGGTTCGGACAATCTGAGGGAACAGTAATAATAGGAAACTTTGTCGGAATGACGCCAAAACCAGGTTCAATGGGAAAGCCATCTCCGCTCTATGATGTGTGCCTGCTGGATCAGGACGGGAATCAGGTGGGCGATGGAGAAACAGGTGAGATATGTATAAATGTATCTCAGCATATACCATGTGGGCTGTTCAAAGAATATTTCAGAGACGAAGAGAAAACTGCCGAAGTCTGGCATGACGGATACTATCATACTGGAGATACGGCGTGGAGAGATGAAGATGGATATTATTGGTATGTCGGACGGGCTGACGATGTGATCAAGTCATCTGGCTACCGTATTGGGCCATTTGAGATAGAGAGCGTTATTATGGAGCTCCCGTATGTTTTAGAGTGTGGCGTTTCGCCAGAGCCAGACGCGGTCAGAGGACAGGTGGTAAAAGCGAGTATCGTCTTGACACGCGGTACTGAGGGAACTGATGAATTGAAGAAGGAGATACAGGCGTATGTAAAAAGACGTACTGCCCCATATAAGTATCCAAGAATAGTGGTATTCAGAGATTCGCTGCCAAAGACAACTAGTGGTAAGATACAACGCAATAAACTATGAGGTGTTGACTGTCAGATATAAATTTATTATATTATTGTAAAAGGTTTTAAGGGAGAGCTGGTAATGGGGTATTTATCTGACATCGAAATCGCGCAGTCAACTAAGCTGAGTCCAATAGATGAAGTGGCGTCTTCACTGGGTATAGAAGAGTCATACATAGAACCGTATGGAAAGTACAAGGCAAAAATAGATATAGGACTGCTAAGACAGATGAGTGACAAACCCGATGGCAGGCTCATCCTTGTCACGGCCATGACACCAACGCCGGCTGGAGAGGGAAAAACCACTACTACAGTGGGCCTTGGCGACGCTTTGCGCATGATAGGCAAGAAGTCCGTCATAGCTCTCAGGGAGCCTTCTCTCGGTCCGGTGTTTGGAGTAAAGGGGGGAGCAGCTGGAGGCGGATATGCACAGGTGGTCCCAATGGAGGACATTAATTTACACTTTACTGGTGATTTTCACGCTATAGGTGCAGCCAATAACCTTTTGGCTGCCATGCTTGATAATCATATTTACCAAGGAAACGAACTTGATATTGATCCCAAAAGTGTAACTTGGCGTCGATGTGTTGATATGAATGATCGGCAGCTGAGAAATGTTGTGGATGGACTTGGCGGATTGGGAAACGGAGTCCCAAGAGAAGACGGCTTTGATATTACTGTCGCTAGTGAGATAATGGCTGTATTCTGCCTCGCCAGTGACATTACGGATCTAAAGAAAAGGCTTTCTTCAATTATTGTCGCCTATACATATGATAAACGTCCCGTTACCGCCGGAGACATTAAAGCGGCAGGTGCAATGGCGGCACTTTTAAAGGACGCGCTCAAACCAAACCTTGTTCAGACCCTGGAACATACGCCCGCCTTTGTACACGGTGGCCCTTTCGCCAACATAGCTCACGGTTGTAATAGTATCCTTGCCACAAGGATGGCCCTTAAACTGGGTGACTACTGTGTTACTGAGGCCGGGTTTGGGGCGGATTTGGGTGCGGAGAAATTCCTTGATATTAAATGCCGTGTGTCAGGATTAAAGCCTGATGCAGTTGTGGTGGTTGCCACTGTTCGTGCGCTTAAAATGCATGGAGGCCTCTCTAAAAACGAACTTGATAAAGAGGATATGAATGCCCTAAAAGCAGGACTTCCAAACTTATTAAGGCATGTAGAAAACATGACGAAAGTATACGGTTTAAATGCTGTTGTGGCTATAAACCGTTTTCCAACAGATACTGAGAGAGAGCTTAAACTGGTAGAAGCTGAGTGTGCCAAGCTTGGGGTCAAGGCTGTCCTCTCGGAGGTATGGGGAAAAGGCGGAGCCGGGGGAGTCAGACTTGCCGAAGAAGTAGTAAGGATCTGTGAAAAAGAGAGCGATCTTTCGTTCTCCTATGAGCTTGACGCATCTATAGCCGAGAAGCTTGAGGCAATAGCGAAGAGAGTATACCATGCTGATGGTGTGGAGCTTACACAGACTGCCAGAAGGCAGGCGGCCAGGCTTACAGAGCTCGGGTTTGACAGGCTGCCTATATGCGTGGCAAAAACACAGTACAGTTTTTCTGATGATCCAAAGCTATTGGGCGCGCCAGATGGTTTTAAAATAACTGTTAGAAGTCTTAAGGTTTCGGCTGGAGCAGGTTTTATAGTAGCTCTAACAGGAGACGTATTGACGATGCCGGGGCTGCCGAAAATGCCTGCGGCGGAAAAAATAAATGTTGATGAAAACGGCGTAATATCTGGCCTTTTTTAAAAATACGACTTGCTGATTTTAAGGAGAAGATATGTCTGAACAAACGATGCTCAATGATAATTTGATAGAGTTCAGTAAGGCGCTTGCTTCAAAGGCTGCAGTCCCGGGCGGTGGTGGAGCGTCATCTGTTGCCGGCGCGTTGGGGGCGGCTTTGGCGTCTATGGTATGTAATCTTACAATTGGGAAGAAGAAGTATGCCCAGTATGAGGGAGATCTTGAAAGGATACTCGCGCGAGCTGAAGAATTAAGGAGGAAGCTTCTTAACGGGGTTGATGATGACGCCAGGGCGTTTGAGCCATTGTCAAAGGCATACTCCATTCCGAAAGATGATCCAGAGCGCGACAACATTATGGAGAGTGCACTAAAGGACGCGTGTGACGCGCCGATTATGATAATGGAGCTGTGTTGTGAGGCTATAGTACTGCACAGAGAGTTGGCTGAGAAGGGAAGCGCTATAGCAATTTCAGATGTTGGCGTTGGGGCAATACTATGTAAAGCGGCTCTCACTGGCGCAAGCTTGAATGTCGTTATTAATGTAAAATCTATGAGAGATAGATCATACGCAGAAGGATTAATGTTAAAATTGGATAATATGCTAAAAAAATATGGCCAGATGGCCGATGAGACCTACCGCATGGTTTTGACTCGAATAGCGTGATTTTTGATAGATTTTACTCAAATATTACACTTTTTTAACATTTCAACAGAAAACTTGTGTTTTGTGCACTATCGCAAAGTTTTACCAAACCATTGACGAATCGACATATTAGTGTTATCTTATAACATGGCTGGAATAAGCGGTGGAGTCTGTCATAGGGTCTTGAACCCTATTTATTCCCAGTGTTCAATGTGTCGTGTGAGTTTTTTCCTGACACAGGGCAGGACTTCAGTTGAAGTTACTGCCCATTTATTTTATCTTTACTTAGAACGCTGAGAGAGTTGGTGGTTTTTATGGACGTATCATTTTCTGGATTCTTAAACGGTATGATCGAAAGTCCTGTACTGCTGATAACAGTAGTACTTACTCTTGGAGTAATATTCGTAAACGGATGGACTGACGCTCCAAACGCTATAGCGACTTGTATAACTACACGCTGTATGAATGCCCGCTCTGCAATACTTATGAGCGCTGTATTCAACTTTTTTGGCGTGTTTATAATGACACACATAAACAGTTCTGTGGCTTTCACCATAAGCAACATGGTGGATTTTGGCGGTGATACGCAGATGGCGCTTATTGCACTCTGTGCCGCTTTATTTTCCATTGTTGTTTACAGCGTGGGAGCCTCTTATTTTGGCATACCTACCAGCGAAAGTCACAGCCTCATAGCTGGTCTCACTGGCGCGGCAATTGCTATACATGACGATCTGGACGGTATAAACTTCAGCGAGTGGGCGAAGGTGCTCTATGGCCTTGTGATGAGCCTTTTCCTGGGTTTTGCCATCGGTTGGACGGTCTGCAAGGCGGTCACTCTCATATGCCGGAGAATGGACAGGCGGAAGACAAACAGCTTCTTCAAGGGTGCACAAATATTTGGCGCGGCCGCTATGAGCTTTATGCACGGTGCACAGGACGGGCAAAAGTTTATAGGAGTCCTATTTTTAGGCTTGGCCTTCTGCAATGGGCAGAGTGATGTGGGCGGCATTGCCATACCGGTCTGGCTTATGCTTCTATGCAGTGTTGTCATGGGAGTAGGAACAAGCGTTGGTGGAGAAAAGATAATTA
>CALXAF010000003.1 GCA_944386185.1 uncultured Oscillospiraceae bacterium | reverse complement strand
CCGCATGAAAAACGCCCGCGTGAAGTTGGCGTGTTTCGTGTAGTCGGAATGGACTTGAAAGAAAGCTACCAGTTTGTAAAGACAGAAAAGCCCATTTTCTTTTCGGTGGTCCTTCTGGTGTCCATCTTCAATTTAGTTTTAAGCGCGGTGATGATTGTAGGAACCCCCATCCTCATTACACAGGTGCTGGGAATGTCTGATACCATGTACGGCTTTACACAGGGGGCGCTGGCGTTGGGCGGTCTGTGCGGCGGAATTTTAACCGCAATCGTATCGGAAAAGCTGAAAATCCAAAACTCCTATGTGCTGCTTTTGGCTTGCTCTGCTGCCGTGGCGGTTATGGGGATTTCCCTTTTCCTGAATATGTCCGCCATCGTCTCGTATTGGATCATCACGCTCATGAGCTTCACTGTGATGGGAGCCTCCACGCTCTTTACGGTTCAGATTTACACACTGGTACAGACGCAGACCCCACCACAATTAGTCGGCAAGATCATGGCGGCACTGATCTCCATTGCGATGTGTGGACAACCGATTGGACAGGCGATTTACGGTGTTCTGTTTGACATTTTTGCAGCGCATACATGGGTGGTTTTAGTTGGGGCTGCGATAGCTGCATTTTTGATTTCTCTTTACTCGAAAAAAATTTTCGGCAGGTTGGAAAACAGCAGGCAGCTATCTGTTGATAAAAAATAGTAAAAAGCAGTCTATGTTTCAACTGCTTTTTATACTTGATTTTGGAAATATCCAATCCTTTAAAAATATGTAATTATTCTCAAAATAATCCTGTCCGCAGTCTTTCTGTATTGATCAAGCTCTTACTAATTGGGCATTTTTATTTGACACTCTAAAATGTCCTTCCTTTTTATTTCACGCCTCTGTAGTATAGCCCGCCGCTGCGCTTAAACCAGGGCTGCTCACATCTCTCAAAGGCTTTTACTATCCTCTCAGCTTCGTTCGCCGTCTCATTGGTGAAATACAGTGTAAGGAAATCCACATCAGGTATATGCTTATCCGCGATATAAATAGGTACTGAATTCAGGAGGCTGGAAAAACGCCTACCACCACATTCGATTGGGAATTCGATCCCCCTCCTGTCTGTCAGAACAGGCTGGCCATCACAGTTTCCACAGCCACTTTTCCCCTTTGCGGGACAGTTGCGAAAGCGCATCAGCGGCACACGCCCATAGGCGACCATTCCGCGTGGCAGCCCGCCCCCCAGTTCACCTATCGCCCTGGCCGTGAGTTCAATCGACACCGTGGCCGCCGCAAGCCCAAGGCCGGCGTACTCCTCAAGTGACTTGGAGTTCATAATATTCAGCCCGAATCCGCCTATTACCTCCATTCCCAGCCTGCGCGCCACATTGATGCCATATATGTTCCCGCACATGATGCTTTTAAGTCCCGATGATTTGAGCTCCTTCAAGGTCTCAGCGAGGCTGCTGACATCGCCGTCGAAGAGAAGGACCGGCAGTTCACCTGTGAGCCTGTCACCAAATTTTTTGATAAGCTCCGGATGGGCGGATATCTCTCCTACAGGGAGTATTATCCGCTCCAATAGACTCTCTGCGCTGATCTGCTCCACCTTGAAAAACCTGCCCCACAGCTGCCGATGGCCCGGCTCATGCCGCGGAACGGCGTCACGGTTCTCCGGCAGAAGAGTCCACGGGCGCGGCTCCTCAAGCTTCTCCAGAAGCTCGCCTAACGCCCTGCGGCGCATATCATTTATTCCCGAGGCGGGCATTGAAAGGCCGGCTTCTATTTCACAGTGGATGTCATCCACTCGGAAGGGTGTGCCGCCTGTCTTGATGAGGCTCTTCTCCACACTCTCAGGCACAAGCTCACGGGTCCTGGCCTTTTCAGGCGTCGGACCCTCAACGCATACTGAGTCCTCTCCAGACCAAACCGCAAGCTCGGAGCGGGCTTTATCGGCCTTAAAGCTCATCTTCACAGGTACATACTGGCGTTCCTGCCTATATAGGCTCTCAAGCTCACGCAGGACCCCAGAGGCCGCTGTCACGTCCTCCCTGTTCCTGTAGCCGAACATATTCATGTCCCGTTTGCCCGTCAGGTACCCGTCCGTAAAGCCGCTTCTTGAGAACACCGCCCGAAGTGTCTCCCGGTCATAGTCCTGCCCTTCCACTGCTCTACGGCAGGCCGTGACGGCCGCGGCCACATACTCCGGCCGCTTCATGCGCCCCTCTATCTTCAGGGAGGCCACACCGGCCCGACGCAGCTCTTCCACATGATCTATAATGCTAAGGTCCTTTAGGGACAGTGCGTACTCACGGTCTCCGGAATGGAAATTGAGACGGCATGGCTGGGCGCAAAGTCCCCTGTTGCCACTCCTGCCTCCCAGCATGGCGGAGAGGTAGCAGGCTCCTGACATGCACATACACAGTGCCCCGTGGATAAACACCTCCGTCTCTATGCCGCAGTGGGCAGATATCTTCTCAATTTCCCCCAGCGTGAGTTCTCTGGCCAATACAACCCGGTCAAAACCCATATCCGCGGCCATCTTAGCCCCATCCAGATTGTGGATTGTCATCTGTGTGGAGGCGTGGCGATGTATATCCGGACATCTGTCGCGGAACGCAGCCATCACAGCCAGGTCCTGTATTATTACGGCCTCAGCTCCAGAGCCGGCCACCTCCTCAATGGTGCGCTCCAGTTC
>CALXAF010000002.1 GCA_944386185.1 uncultured Oscillospiraceae bacterium | reverse complement strand
GGCTGTTTACCGCCTGGTTTCAGAAGTGGTATCCGCGCAGAATAGCTAAGGGGAAGTGATAAACATTTCGATATTCCACAAAACATGGAGAGCGGGCGGGGAGTTTGTGATCTCCCGCCCGCTCTCTCTACGTTCCTTATCGCTTATGGCACGCGGCGTCCCACTCTTATTTTATCAGGGTGTCATCCGCCTGGGTGGCAGTATCGAAGCTGTCGTCCGCAAAGTACTGATCCAGCACATCCTTGGCTATCTGGGTCAGGGCTGAGCCCGAGCCTCCGTGCTCAACCACCACCGCTATGGCTATCTGTGGGTCATCCGCGGGCGCGTAGCAGACAAACACGCCTGTGTTCATCTCATCGTTATCCGACTGCACAGTACCGGTCTTAGCTGCCACTGGCACCGGATAGTCGCTGAACACCGACGAGGCCGTCCCTGTCTCCGCCACGGCTATCATACCCTGCTGGAGAAGGGAGAAGTAGTTCTCCGAGTCCTCTATGGTATTGAGCACCTCCGGCTCCCTCTCCTCAAGGACTGTTGAGTAATTGGAGCTCACCACCCGGTCAAGCACCGTAAGCTTGTGGAGGGTGCCGCCGTTGGCTATGGCCGCCACATAATTTGCTATCTGGACCGGAGTGAACATGTTGTGTCCCTGTCCTATGGCTGTTATCAGGGTGTCGGCTTTGTACCAGCCCTCACCGAGAACCTCCCTCTTGTACTCGCGGCTTGTTACGTTGCCCACCGCGTCGCCGAGCTCTATCCCTGTTGAGGCGCCGAAGCCAAACTCCCTGGTGGTCTCCTCCAGCGGGTCTATGTCCATCTGGTCTGCAGCCCAGAAGAAGAAGTAGTTGCAGGAGTTCTCCAGCGCCCCCACCACGTTCAGCACGCCGTGGGTCCTGTAGGGGTACACCCAGCAGGTGGGGGTGTATCCCACGCTGGCGTACTTCATGAACTTGCCCTCGTCCTCCACCGTGGTGTTGGCGGTGATTACGCCCTCCCTGAGGGCCGTGAGGGCCGTCACCATCTTATATGTGGAGCCCGGGTTATATGTGCCCTGGGTGGCCCGGTTATACATTGGCGCAGAGGGGTCGTTTGTCAGTCTGCCTATGTCCTCCTCCAGCGTTGCCAGGCTGAAGGTGGGATAGGAGGCAAGGGCAAGCACGTCGCCGGAGTTAACATCCACAGCCACAACTGCCCCAGCGTCCGCCAGCTCCACATTCTCGCCACGTGTTGAGTTGATTTCAGCTATCCCTGTAGACAGCGCCTGCTGGGCGGCGCCCTGGAGATCGTCATCTATGGTCAGATAGACGTTCTCCCCGTCGACTGCCGGCTCTGTTATCACCTGGTCCACCACGGCCCCGTCCTGGTCATAATAGGTCACCATCCTGCCATCCACGCCATGGAGCTGCTCCTCAAAAGCGGACTCTACGCCCGACTGCCCGATCTTGGCGTCCATCGGGTAATCAAGATCCTTATATATCTCCTGGTACTGCTCCGCACTCATAGCCCTGATGTAGCCAAGCAGGTGGGCGGCGTTGTCCGAGTGGTACTCCCGCTCGGTACTGATGTCCACACTGACGCTGTCAAAGCCGCGTTCCTCCACCCAGGCCACAAAGTCCTTGTCCACATCCTCGGCGAATACATAGTCCGTGGTGTTTATTATGGCCCGCATTTCCAGCTCCCATCTTATGCCAATGATCCTTCTGGCATCCTGTGCGGAGAGGGTGTACGATATGCCGTAGTGGTCCCGCAGCCAGCTTATAAAATCAGTAGCTGAGATATCCGGGTCAAGGCTTCCGAAAAATTCAAAGTATGCGGCCAGCCAGTTCTCCTGGGTAGACGTCATATCCGCGCTGAATTCAAATGGAGCGCTCATGGTCATGGGGAAGGAGTCGTTATAGTCCACCCCATAGCTTCTGGCGGCGTTCACAAGTTCCAGCACTGTGTCGTTGGGCGACTCCTCTCCAAGGAGGGTCTCTCTGGATATGTTAATATTGTAAACCACTCTGTCTGACACAAGCAGTTTCCCATTCCTGTCCAGCAGGGAACCTCTGGACGCGCATATGACTGTCTCCTCAGATGTGAACCCGGCGGACTCAGCATAGTACGCGGCTCCATCCACCACCTGGAGCCTATATAGGGTAACGGCGTATATGGCCAGCAGAACAGCCAGCAGAAGGGCCATAACCGCCAGACGTGATTTTTTGATAAATCTATCCATTTAGCATCCTTTCGAGTCAGAAAAGCCGGCTTATAAATCTGGCGAGATAGTAAACCGGTATCGTAAACAGCAGGGAGTACAGGGTCTGGACAAGGGCCACAGACAGCAGAGGGCCCAATTGGACTCCTCTGAAAAACAACAGGGGAAACATCTGGACGACCGCGCACGCGATTAGCAGCGCCAGGGACGAGAGAAGATATGAGGGGAACCCCCGCACAAGCACGCTCTCACAGAATGCCCCAAGTATCACTCCAGCTATGGCCAGAAAAATTGTAAACACTATGGTTGGCTGATTGAAGGACATATCGCAGAGCATGCCTGCTACGATGCCTATGACGCCGCCGGTGACCCGTCCGTTGAAAAGCGCTGCTCCCGATACGGCCAGCGGAAGTATCAGCGGCGCAGTACCGGCTATCTTCAGATAGGGGAACAGCATAGCCTGGAGGATATAAAGCACCAGCATATATGGCACGAAAATGAGTATCTTCAGCGCCGTACGCCGCCTGCTCATTGCCCCGCCTCCTGGCTGACCGCCTGCTCTGTAACAACAAAGACCTCAGTGACATGCTCAATATCCGCAGCTGGCGTGATCACAGCATATGTGTTGAGATTCGACCCCTCCTCGCCCACACTCTCCACATATCCTATCACCAGATCGCTTGGGAAAACGCCGCTTTCTCCAGAAGTCACCACAGTATCCCCGATAATGGTGCTGTCGCTGTCCCCCACATAATCCATGCGCAGCTTTCCATCACGGAAGAGGCGGAAATCCCCACAGGCGACTCCGGTCTCACCCGTCTCATAGAGTATTGCTCCCACGTTCATAGACGTGTCAAGTATGGTGGTAACTGTGGCGGATGACTCACTTATACCTGTCACCTGGCCCACCAGATATCCAGCGGATGTCATCACCGCGTCGTACAGCTCAATACCCGCGTTGGAGCCGCGGCTTATTGTAAATGTAGACGAATAGTTTGAGGCCGTCCATGAGATCACCGACACTGGGGTGAACTTCAGCTCCTCTCTTGTTTCGGAGAATCCGAGAAGCTCCCTGAGGCGGTCAACCTCCTGGCTCATCTGAGTGTATTCCCGGTACTCCTCCTCAAGTTCAGCCACCCTCTCCCGAAGCTCCTGGTTTTCCGCCTCTATCTGGTCGTAATTATACATATAATTATATATCTGTTCCAGACCGTCCACCATGCTTGTGATGGCGTTGCGAATCGGGCGGAAAAATGGTTGGGACAGCATGGTAGCTATATCCCCCCTGCCCCCGCTTAAAGCGACGGATATAGCGGCGATGATAGCGATCACCACCGCCGCTATGGCGATATAAATGCCTTTTTTTGTTATGAAATCCTTCATAAGATCACCTTTTTTGCCGCAGATCCCAAATGTCTATGCCCCTCTGTGATAACATATCCACAAGAAGCCCAACCGGCAGGCCGACCACATTGTAGTAGTCACCTTCTATCCCTCTTACCAGCAGCCGCCCAAGGCCCTGTATGCCATAGGCGCCCGCCTTGTCCATAGGTTCCCCGGTGGCTATATAAGCCTCTATGTCCTGATCCGAGAGTTCCCTGAAGCGTACCACCGACTCCTCCACACGTGTCTCTCCCTGCCCGTTTTCCATAAGGCACAGGCCTGTATACACCTGGTGCTCCCGTCCAGAGAGCGCCCTTAGCATCCTGCCGGCTTCCAAACGATCCCGCGGCTTGCCCAGCAGCTCCCCGTCCATGGCCACAAGCGTGTCGGCGCCGATTACCAGCGCCTCAGGCCGGATGGCTGAAACTTCAGCGGCCTTTCCATATGCCAGTGCTGTCACGGCCTCCTCAGGGGCAGCTCCCGGACGGACCATCTCATCCCGCCTGGCCGGCAGTATCTCTATATCGAGCCCCAGTTCCGATAATATCTCCCGCCGTCTGGGGGATGCCGAGGCCAGCACTATCTTCATAACCCTATACTCCCTACATATAAACAACGCCTCTCCCGAAGAGGTCGAAACTCCCCGTGGAGGTCTGCAAATCCAAAGCCGCCGGATCAGAACATTCCGGTGGTGACACCGCCAGGCTCATACGTTCCAAGCTCAAGATACCGTCGCGTTATAGCCGCGCACTCCTGGGCGTTTTCGGTAGTGAACATAAGCCTCACTCCCCAGAGCCCGGCAGACATATACTCACGGCTCCTGCCAGCCAGGAAGAGCTTCCTCGGGGAGTAGACGGTGCTCCGGCAACCCCATTCCCGCAGCACCGGATACTGAAATCCATCGCTGTCCGTAAGTCCGCCGAACCTGTCACAGGAGCAGGCGCCGGTGGAGTTCTTCATCGGACACACCCCCATATACATGAGGGGTATCCTGCCATAGACTATAAGTTCTGTATCAACAGTCTTTGATATGGCCCGTGTCCTGGCCGCACTCATCTCCGGCGATACGGCGGCCGACTTGAGCCTCAGTCCCCTCAGAGCATACAGGGAGGCAGAGTTGCGTATGTTCATCGACCAGTCGCCGCGAACCGAAAAGCCAAGCCTGAGCAGAGGCAGCACCTGATCAAGGCTGCCTGCCAGGACCTGACTGACGCCAAATTGCCGGGCTCTCATAAGCAGTTCCGTCACAGCCGGCATGTCCGAGTCCTTAACCACACGAGGCAGCGCCGGACAGATGCTCATCCCCTCTTTATCCATATATGGCGCAAAGTCATCAGGCCGCTCAGTCACCAGGCTCAACGGGGCGTAAAGCACCTGGGGCGCCAGTTCGAGAAGCTCCTGGGACAGTTGATCTCTCCTACTTATCCACACTGTCAGTACCGGAGGTTCCGTTGAGTTCACCGCTGCAGGTGGCTGCTCAAAAGCCTCCTCCGCCTTTGGCTCGATGTATACCCGCTTCTCCATAAGTTCCTGAAGCAGCCTGTCACGAACCTCGCCTATGCTCTGAGTGGATATATAGAGGCCTTTCCCCGCCTCACACTTGAGTGAATTCAAGTAGAATGGCGTACCACCGGTTCGTGAGAGCTCCGTGCGCATATAGGCAGTGTCCGACTGTACGTGGAAGGCCAGTTCCGGCTCCTCCCCCTCTCCCTGAACACGATTGCCCCTGTCGTCGGCAGCAGTCACCCGCAGCGGCTCATGGAGCTGCAAACTGCACGTGAAATCCACAGGTACCCTCTGGAATTCGTGGTTTAAGTAGTCCTTGCGCATATTGTAGTAAAACGGTGAATCCTCCCGGCTCTCCTGTCCAGGGACACCCGCCATGTCCAGAGAGTCCTCCTGCGCATAAAAGCCCTGTGTGAATCCTGCGGCCGGAAAAGCCCTCTTCAGCAGGGACATATCATCCTCATTTGGCGCAAGGCCGGTCTTTATCACCTTTGAATAGACTCCTGTGACGGCGGCGGCATACTCTGGCCGGCGCGCGCGCCCGCCTATCCTGACTGCGGTCACCCCGAA
>CALXAF010000001.1 GCA_944386185.1 uncultured Oscillospiraceae bacterium | reverse complement strand
TGACGTTACGATTCCGGTAAAGGAGGAAAAGAGATAGAAGCCCCAAGATCATACTATTGGGACTTATAATTCCGTCTATACAGGAGGGAGAGAATATCGTGACGTTGATATACATATTACTGGGACTGCTGCTGCTTTTTATACTGACTTTATATGTTGTGTATCTGATCACTTTCCGCGGGCGAGTATATCACGATATAACAAAGACTGGGGAACTGGACGGGGAGAAGTTCGTCCCATATAAGAAGCTTATACTTGACGGGGTAACGTTTGCCAGGCACGCGCCAAATGAGCCGGTCACTGTTAAAAGCTATGACGGGCTCGTCCTGTGTGGAAGGTACTACCCAGCGGATAAGGAGCGTGCTATCCTCATCCTCTGCCACGGATACAGGTCTATCCCTGAAAATGACTTTTCATGTGCCATAGAATATTTCCACGGGCAGGGATTTGGCATACTACTTATAGACCAGCGGGCCCACGGGAAGAGCCGGGGCAGGACAATGGCCTTCGGAGTGAAGGAACGGCGGGATATACACACCTGGGCGGATTTTGTATCTGACCGATGGCCTGATACCCCGATAGTTATTGAGGGCATCTCCATGGGTGCCGCCACAGTGCTGATGGCATCGTCAGAGCCATTTCCAAAGAGTGTAGTTGGCCTCATAGCCGATTGTGGGTACACTTCGCCAGGGGAAATAATCCGGCACGTTATGAGGCGCCTTCATCTGCCGGAAAAGCTGCTGTATCCTCTGGTAAGGCTTTCAGGGCGGATATTCGGAGGATTCGATGTGGAGGGGTGCTCGGCTCTGGAGGAGGGGAGAAGGGCCAATCTGCCGGCACTATTTATCCACGGTGAGGCCGATGCGTTCGTACCATGCGGTATGGGAGAGCGGAATTTTGCGGCCTACGGCGGCCCCAAGTGGATGGTGACGGTGAAAAAAGCCGGCCACGGCATGAGCTATGTGGTGGATATGCCTAAGGTCCAGGGCGCTGTGGACGAGTTTCTAAAGCGTGTGCTGCCGGAGAAAATATAAAAATACAAAGTGAGGTACCTTTCCGGAAAGGTACCTCACAGCATATATATAAACAGAGCTTAGGGCATCACTCCAGATTAAGACGGCGCTTCAGGTTGAAGGCGGTTATTACATAGAATACAGTCCCATGTATGGCGATGAAGAGCAGGGAATATACGCAGGTTAAGTGCCATCTGCCGTTGGCGGTTTTTACCAGATTATAGAATGGCAGCTCGAAGCCGAGGCTTATAAAGAGGTTTGTCAGCAGCGACCACACCAACTCCGCCGCTATGGAGAAGGCAACAAAGGCAACAATCGACAGCAGCATCTTGTGGTTCGCAAAGCCATGCCCTGTGGATAGTGCCGCGTAGAACATGAGGCACATAGCCGCGGCACAGAATATAACTATCAGCACGCACTCCACTATCATGGCGGTGCCGTCAACGGCCTGGCCGGCTGTCAGCTGCGGTAGCCCGTGCCGGAGGGCGTCGATGAACTCCTGGACATAGCGCAGACGGAGCACTGAGGTGAGTCCGGCTACAGTAATGGCCGCCAATGTGGCCAGAAACCAGACCGAAGAGACGATTATCTTTGACCAGATGAGACTGTGGTTTGAAACAGGCAGGGTGAACATTATATACCCCTCGTCCTGCAGAAGGTTTGAGCGGAAACGCTGTATCATAAGAACGATGGACATTATGAACACAGCCATTATCGCCACTGCGAACAGGACGATACCTATAGCGCTCAGTGTATTAACTGTTGAGCTGTTGGGGTCATTGTTGTCCACCTGCCTGAAGGAGAAGTTGGCGACAATGGCCAGTACAAGAAGTATGATTATAAGCGGCAGCATTATCCTCGCTGTTGCTTTGAATTCGTGTTTTATGAGCTTCCCTAACATTTGAATACCTCCCTGAAGAGAGCATCTACAGATTTTCCATTGTGCTCCCTTATGTCGTCAACCGATGATGTGAGTACCACCTGCCCGGCGTTTATGAATATTACGTCGTCCAGCACGCTCTCCACATCGGATATGAGGTGTGTCGATATGATCACTGATGCCTCCGGGTTATAGTTGCTTATTATCGTATTCAGGATATAATCCCTGGTGGCCGGATCGACGCCGCCTATCGGCTCATCCAGCAGGTAGAGGCCGGCCTTGCGGCTCATCACCAGTATCAGCTGCACCTTCTCCCGGGTGCCCTTTGACATCTGCTTTATGGTCTTGCCCTCGTCTATACCCAGCCGCGAGAACATCTGACGGGCGGCATCCTTGTTAAAGTCACCGTAGAAGTCATTGTAAAAGTCCAGAAGCTGCTTTGCCGTCATCCAGACTGGTATACAGGTGCGCTCCGGAAGGTATGATGTGAATCTCTTTGACTCTATGCCAGGCTTAGAGCCGTTTATGAGTATCTCGCCGGAGGAGGGGGTAAGCAGCCCATTTGCCAGCTTTATGAGCGTCGTCTTACCACTGCCGTTGGGGCCCAACAGGCCAACTATGCGTCCTGGTTCTATGGACAGGCTTATATGGTCCAGGGCACACACGTGGCCGTATCTTTTCGTGAGCTCACTGCACTTGAGTATCGCCATTTTCACTGTCCTCCTTTTTAAAACCCTCTATGATGTTTGTTATATCCTCCCTGGTGTATCCCAGCCTCTCCATGGCCTCCAGGAAGTCCTTTGTGTACTGCTGCGCTATGGTTCTGCGTGTCTCATCTATCATGGAACTTTCCTCCGTTACAAATCTGCCTGATGTGCGCTGGGAATATACCAGCCCGTCACGCTCCAGCTCCGAGAGAGCCCTCTGCATGGTGTTGGGATTGACCCCCGCCTCCACGGCCAGGTCACGTACCGACTGTAGCCTCTCGCCGGGGGCGAGGACGCC